>NZ_CADFEF010000027.1:0-102599 GCF_902833125.1 Burkholderia sp. BCC1640
GTCAGCAGATTTCATAGGGGCCCGCAGCGGCGGTATTGGCTGCAACAAGGCCGGATATAGAGCTGCAGCCCATCCTGTCAGTCGGAACACACGAGAACTGTTGCAAACGGGACGCGTTCATATAGACGACATGAAGAACGATTTGCCCGAACTGGCCCCGCAAGCGCTGCCGTCGGTCGATGCCTTGACGTCGCTGCTGCGCGACCAGCGCGCGGCCTACCTGCGCGCGCCGTACCCGGAGTGGGACACCCGCGCGCAGCACCTGCGCGCGCTGCGCACGATGCTGATCGATCACGCCGATGCGCTCGCCGATGCGATCAGTGCCGACTTCGGGCATCGCGCGAAGCAGGAAGTGCTGCTGTCGGAAATCTGGATGGCGAAGGAAGAGATCGACGACGCGCTCAGGCACGGCAAGCGCTGGATGAAGCCGATCCGCAGGCCGATGAACAAGTGGCTGAGGCCGGCGCGCGCGAAGGTGCTGCCGCAGCCGCTCGGCGTGGTCGGCATCGTCGTACCGTGGAACTATCCGATCCTGCTCGCGGCCGGCCCGCTGATCTGCGCGCTCGCGGCCGGCAACCGCGCGATCGTCAAGATGTCCGAACTGACGCCGCGCACGTCGGCGCTGTTCGAACAGCTGATCGCGAAGGCCTTCTCGCGCGACCACGTCGCCGTCGTGAACGGCGATGCGGAGGTCGGCGCCGCGTTCAGCGCGCTGCCGTTCGATCATCTGCTGTTCACCGGCTCGACGCACGTCGGCCGCCACGTGATGCGCGCCGCGGCCGACAATCTCACCCCGGTCACGCTCGAGCTCGGCGGCAAGTCGCCGGCCATCGTCGGCCCGAATGCACGCTTCGACGCGGCCGTCGACGCGATCATCGGCGGCAAGACGCTGAACGCGGGCCAGACCTGCATCGCGCCCGACTACGTGCTGCTGCCGCGCGGAATGGAAGCCGCGTTCATCGAGCGTGCACGCGCGCGCTTCGCGAAGCTGTATCCGGACCTGTCGACCAACGGCGACTACACGACGATCGTGTCGCCGCGCCATTACGCCCGGCTGCAACAGCTCGCGACCGACGCGCAGGCCGCCGGCGCGCAACTGCATCCGCTATCGGACGCGCCGTCCGATCCCGCGTCGCGCCGCTTCGTGCCGTGCGCGGTCACGCACGTGCCGGCCGCGTCGCAGCTGATGCAGGAGGAGATCTTCGGGCCGCTGCTGCCGCTCGTGCCGTACGAGCGGCTCGACGAAGCGATCGCGTACGTGAACGCGCGCCCGCGACCGCTCGCGCTGTATCTGTTCGATGAGGATGGCGGCACGGTCGACCGCGTGATGCGCGAAACGATCTCCGGCGGCGTGACGGTCAACGATGCGTTGCTGCACATCGCGTGCGGCAGTTTGCCGTTCGGCGGCGTCGGCGCGAGCGGGATGGGCGCGTATCACGGCTACGACGGCTTCGTGACGTTCTCGAAGATGAAGCCCGTGCTCACGCAGGCGCGCCTGAATACCCGCGGGCTGATCGCGCCGCCTTACGGCAAGCGCTTCGCCGCGGTGATCCGGATGATGTTGAAGTTCTGAGCGGCGCGGGCCACGCGCGTTGCGCGTCGGTCCGCCCGAACATGTCGCGCGGCGACGTTGCCGCGCGCGCCGTCACACGGGCCAGAGCGGCCCTTCCTGCATCGCGCCGATCTGCTCGCGCAGTTCGAGCACGCGTGCTTCCCAATAGCGATGCGTGTTGAACCACGGGAACGCGGCCGGAAACGCCGGATCGTCCCAGCGGCGTGCGAGCCATGCCGCGTAGTGGATCAAGCGCAGCGTGCGCAGCGCTTCGACCAGATGCAGTTCACGCGGCTCGAATTCGCAGAAGTCCTCATAACCGGCGAGCAAATCCGCGAGCGCGCGCGACGCGCCTTCGCGATCGCCGGGCAGCAGCAGCCACAGATCCTGGACCGCGGGCGCCATCCGGCTGTCGTCGAAGTCGACGAAATGCGGGCCCGCATCGGTCCATAGCACGTTGCTCGGATGACAGTCGCCATGCGTGCGCAGCAGACGGATCTCGCCCGCCCGCTCGAACGCGGCCTCGACGCCTTCCAGCGCGAGCGTCACCGCCGTCTCGTAGGCGGGCCGTACGTCGTCAGGAATGAAATCGTGCGCGAGCAGATAGTCGCGCGGCTCGTAGCCGAACGTGCGGATGTCGAGCACGGGACGCGCGACATACGGCTGCGTCGCGCCGACCGCGTGAATCCGGCCGATGAAGCGGCCGAGCCATTCGAGCGTGTCGCTGCGGTCGAGGTCGGGCGCGCGGCCGCCGCGCCGCTCGAAGATCGAGAAGCGGAAGCCGTCGAACGCGTGCAGCGTGCGGCCGTCGATAACGCGCGCGGGCACCGCCGGAATCTCGCGCGCGGCGAGTTCGGCGACGAACGCGTGCTCTTCCAGGATCGCTTCGTCCGACCAGCGCGCGGGCCGGTAGAACTTCGCGACGACGGGCGGGCCGTCCTCGATGCCGACCTGGTAGACGCGGTTTTCGTAGCTGTTGAGGGCGAGCAGGCGCCCGTCGGTGCGCAGCCCGGTCGGCATCAGCACGCTGTCGAGCGCGTCGAGCACGCACTCGGGCGTGAGGCCGGCGAACGGCGGGCCGGCGGGAGCTGCGGGGGCGGAAGTGACGTCTTTCATGCCCCGCATTGTGCCGTCAGCCGCGCCGAAACACGAGCGTCCGGTGCGGCACGCGCGCTCAGTGGATCGCGGCGCCGGCCGGCAGCACGGATTCGCCGGTGTCGATCAGGTCCTCGAGAAAGAACGGCTCGGTGTTGAGTTCCTTCGACTCGCCCGGCACGCCCGCGTACCAGGTCACCATGGCCATGTCGCCCAGAACACGCTGAACGATGCCGCGCGCGCCCTTGGGCACCGCGATATGGGTAGTGCAGACAATCGACCCGACATGCATGATGGTTCCCCACTCTTGAAACTTGAAACCCGGCTCGCTGGCGAGCCGGCAAATGCACGATCCGCGCCGCCCTCGTCGGGGTGTTGCGCGTGATCCCATTGTTCACGGTTTATCGAAGCGCGAAAAGAAGAAGAAGCAGGCGAAGTGCCGCGAATTCGTCGAATGTCTCCAATCAACCACTGCGCCGCGCGTGCGCTTGCACGGGCGGATACCCCCATCATACCCTGTCGAATGTGACCGTCCGCCGAATCCGGCCACACGCACGGCACCGGCCTCCCGCCGGCCGTGGTTGCATCAGGCGGCCGCCCTGCGTTACCTTTGACGTTCATTCGCGTTCAAGCGCATTTCGACACGATGCAACCGCTCACGTCCGCTCTCGCAAATTCCCGGCCGCAGTTCGACTCGCGGCCGCAGGCGTGCGCGCATCCGTCGGTCCTCCCTCCTCCTGTCGCACCGCCGTTCGTCGGCGCCGCGCCGCCCCCGCCGGCGGCACGCGTCGGCTGACCAGCCGGCTTTCGGTTTCCGTTTTCCCTTCGCCCGTTTGGGGCCGTTCGTGCGCCATGACGCACGGCGCGTTCCCGCGCGCGCGACGTGGAACGTTTCGATCCGTTCGACAGGTGGATTCACATGGTTTCGTTCAAACGCGCGCTCGCCGCGCATGGCGTAACGTCGCTCTTCGTCTTGCTGTGGAGCAGCGGCGCGATCTTCGCTGAACTCGGTCTGCGTCACGCATCCGCGTTCGCCTTTCTCACCGCACGCTTCGCGCTCGCGTCACTCGTGCTGCTCGTGCCGGCCGTCATGCGCGGACGCTGGCTGCCGCCGCGCGGCGAGCGGCGCATGGCCGCGCTGACCGGCCTGCTGATGATGGGCGGCTATTCGATCTTCTATCTTCTCGCGCTCGAGCGCGGGATCGCACCGGGCGTGCTGGCGACGATCCTCGGCGTGCAGCCGATCCTCACGCTCGCGATCGTCGAGCGGCGCTGGCAACCGATGCGCGTCGCGGGGCTCGGGCTGTCGCTGGCCGGTCTCGCGCTCGTCGTGTGCCGCGGCGTGGGCGGTGCGGGCCTGCCGATCATAAGCGTCGCCTGCGCGCTCACGGCGCTCGTCGCGCTGACCGCCGGCTCGCTGCTGCAAAAGCGCGTGCGCGCGGCGCCCGCCGACGTGTTGCCGCTGCAGAACGCGATCGGCCTCGCGCTGTGCGTGGCGATCCTGCCGTTCCGGCCGATCTCGGTCGAGGTCGGCTGGGCGTTCATCGTCCCGCTGCTGTGGCTCGGCATCGTGATCTCGGTGATCGCGCAGTTGCTGTTCTACCGGTTGATGCAACGCGGCGATCTCGTCAACGTGACGAGCCTGTTCTATCTCGTGCCCGTCGTCACCACGCTGATGGACGCGGTCTGGCTCGGCAACCGGCCTGAACCGCTCGCGCTCGCCGGCATGGGCGCGATCGTCGCGGGGCTCGCGCTCGTGTTCCGCACGCCGGCCGTTCGCGCGCAACCCGATCGCGCGTAGACGGACGGGCCGCCGCGCCTGCGGGTGCGCCGGCCCGTATCGAACATGTCTGACGTTTCAGCGCGAACCGAAAGGAGCGGGAAAGAATGGTGCAAGGCATTCGTCCGACTTACCGGAAAAGTGCGGAATCCCCGGGGTTTTCCGCATACTTTTAATGGTTCGGATAGCGAAAAACGCAGCGAGGTTGCCTATACTCGAACTGCCGGCCCCGTTCGCAATGGGGTCGGCCCAATACGAGAAATGCCCGGCATGGGGCTGGAAGACGCGTGTGCGCCTGTTCCAGCCGGCTATGGAGACACGCATGACGACCTACTTCACGATCGGCGACTTCATCCTGTTGATTCCGATGGCGCTGGCCGGCGCGCTATTTCTCGGCGCGGTGCCGTGCGCAACCGAATTCCGTCACAACCTGCTGCGCGTGCTCGGCGTCATCCTCGGCGTCGGCGTGGCGGTATTGCTCGTCGAAGGCCTGCCCGCGCTGCTCTAGCGACGCGTTGGCGTGCGCCGGTCACGCCGCCGCATCGCGGCGACGTAACCGCTTGTGTGCGTGCACAGCGATACGGCATGCAATGATTCGCATCCCGTATCGACTTTCCTTGATGCCGATCAGATTGCCTGATCGGTTGACGGTTTTTCCCACAGATTGATGCCGCCCTCGGTCGCGTAGCGATCGATCTCCGCGAGTTCGTCGGCCGAGAATTCGAGATTCTTCAGCGCGCCGACGTTTTCACGCACCTGCTCCGCACGGCTCGCGCCGATCAGCGCGGACGTCACGCGGCCATTGCGCAACACCCATGCGAGCGCCATCTGCGCGAGGCTCTGCCCGCGCCGCTCCGCGATGCCGTTGAGCTTGCGCACGTGCTCGAGGTTGTCCGCGCTCAGGTGATCCTGCTTCAGCGAGCCGCCGCCCGGCTTGTTCACGCGCGCATCGGCCGGCACGCCGTTCAGGTATTTCGACGTCAGCAGCCCCTGCGCGAGCGGCGTGAACGCGATGCTGCCCGTGCCGATGTCGTCGAGCGTGCCGAGCAGATCCTGCTCGACCCAGCGGTTCAGCATGTTGTACGACGGCTGGTGGATCAGCAGCGGCACCTTGTATTGCGCGAGCAGTTCGGCCATCTCGCGCGTCTTCGCGGCCGAGTACGACGAAATGCCGATGTACAGCGCCTTGCCCTGCTGCACGGCCGATGCGAGTGCGCCGGCGGTTTCCTCGAGCGGCGTGTGCGCGTCGAAGCGGTGCGAATAGAAGATGTCGACGTAGTCGAGCCCCATCCGCTGCAGGCTCTGGTCGAGGCTCGCGAGCACGTACTTGCGCGACCCGCCGCCGCTGCCGTACGGCCCCGGCCACATGTCCCAGCCGGCCTTCGTCGAGATCAGCAGCTCGTCACGGTATGGCCGGAAATCTTCCTTCAGCAGCCGGCCGAAGTTGGTTTCGGCGCTGCCGTACGGCGGCCCGTAGTTGTTCGCGAGGTCGAAGTGATTGATGCCGAGGTCGAACGCGGTGCGCAGGATGTCGCGCTGCGTCGCGATCGGCGTCGAGTCGCCAAAGTTGTGCCACAGGCCGAGCGACAGGGCGGGCAGTTTGAGCCCGGATTTGCCGCAGGTGCGGTATTGCATGTCGGCATAACGTTCGGAAGCTGCTTCGTAGGCCATGAGTCGGTTCCGTGAAGACGTCGGGGATGGGACGCGCGCCGCGCGCGAACATCGCGCGCCGGCGGCGAGGGAAACGTACGACGGTTATGGTATCGAACGTGGCCGAAGCGCGCACGGCCATGGACGCGACCGCGTGCGTCGCCTACACTGCGGCGTCTCGAATCACCGTTACAGCGAGGTTGGTATGTCCCGGGTCATCTCGGTTGCGCTGCTCGTCGGCGGCGTCGTGCTGCTGTATTTCGGCGGCCAGTCGTTCCATTCGATCAACGACAACGTGTCGCGCTTCTTCACCGGCTCACCCGCCACGAAGACGATCCTGCTGATCGCCGGCGGCGCCGTCGCATCGCTGATCGGCCTGATCGGCCTCGCGATGCCGGGCAACAAGCGCTGATCGCGCGGCTGCGCGACGCACGCCGGCGGCCCGCATCGCACGAGCGGGCTGCACGAAACGCAACGGGCGGCCCAGGCCGCCCGTTTGTTCATCCGCCCGCGCGGCCGCAGCGCCGCATCGGACAACCGGCGCGGCTGCGCCGCCGCCCGAACCGCCGTTAGAACTGCACTTCCGGCTTCGCCGCCGAACGCGTGCCCGGCATCGGCCGGTTGCTCACGCCGTGGTACGTATAGACGAGCGAGAACTTCACCTGGTCGGAGCGGTTCTGCCCCGCGGAATGCAGCGTGTTGCAGTGGAAGAACACGACGTCGCCCGTCTGGAGCGACGGGCAGGTTGCCGCGTCGATCATCTTGCGGTTTTCCGGTAGGTCGCTGCGGAAGAACTTCGCGTCGTCGAACGCTTCCGGCCCGAATTCGGCTGTATGCGAACCCGGCACCAGCCAGAGCGCACCGTTTTCATTCGTTTCCGGACCGAGCGCGAGCCACACCGACACCATGTCCGCGCGTTCGAACGACCAGTAGCGGAAGTCGCGATGCCAGCCCGTCAGACTGCCGTACGCGGGGTGCTTCGTCATCATGCAGTTGTGATGCGCGCGCGACAGCACCGGCTGTTCGCCGAAGTACTCGCGCATCCACGCGCCGATTTCGGGCGCGATCGCGCGCGCGGCGAACGCCGGATCGCGCGTATAGGCATCCAGCAGCCGCCGCACCGTATGCCCGCCCGGCGCATGCTTCGATTCGGGCGCGCCCGGGTAGCGCAAATCCGCCTCGAACTCGATCGGCTCCGCCGCTTCCTGCAACTGGCGCACCGCGATTTGCTTGAGCGCCGCACACTGCGCCTCGTCGACGAGGCCGCGCGCGACGACGAAGCCGCGTTCGCGCAATTCCGCGACTTGCGCGCGGATCGATTCCGACTGCAATGAAGACGACATGGGATGCCAGACGTTTATCGTGTGAATGTGACGATTGTAAATCGGCGCCGGATGCCGCGAACAGCGCCATTGTCGTACGCAGGGGCATGCCAATCGCCGATTTGATCTGGCGCAAGGGAACTGTGCGGCGCGGCGCGAGCCTCAGCGACAGGCGGTATGCAGCCACACGCTTGCGGCACAAGGGTTTATCGCGACTTTTGCACGTCATGAATCCCTTGTAGCCTGTCGCGGCCTGTCAATTCTGGCGGGCGCGGCGCGCAACGACTTTCGTTAAGATCCGTTGCGCCTTCCGAGGCCGTTCATACCAGTGCGCTTTTCAAGGGCGCCATTCATACAAGCGAAGCATCGTTCACATGCCATTCCGTCTGACTTCCCGTCTCAACCGCACTGCGAAACGCGTCGCGCCGTCCGCTCCCGCCCGCCCGCTGCGCCATCATCGCGCACGCACGCAGGCGCTCGCCGAGCACACGCACGCGCACAGCCGGCTGGACGGCATCCGTGCCTGGTTCCACGCGTTCTTCTCGATGATGAGCGCGCAGGCGTTCGCACGCCGCGCCGGCCTGCGCTCGCTGCTGCAGAAACCGTCGTCGCTGCGCGCGCTCGCGCTGCGCCGCACATTGGGCCCGCAGCGCCGCATCAACCGCCCGCGCCGCCTCGCGGCCAGCAACGGCTGGTTCGGCTTCAGCGCACGCTGAAGCCGCGCCGGCGGGCAGCCGCCCGCCACGATCGCCGCGACGCCGTCATTCCGACGGCGATCGACAGGCATAAAAAAAACCCCGGCATGCCGGGGTTTTTCGTTTCGAGCGGACGACGCTTACGCGACGCGTGCCGTCGGCTCCACGCCGGCCGCTTCGGCCAGTGCGAGCGCCTTGTCGGTCGCTTCCCACGAGAATTCCGGCTCTTCGCGGCCGAAGTGGCCGTAAGCTGCCGTCTTCTCGTAGATCGGGCGCAGCAGGTCGAGCATCTTGATGATGCCCTTCGGACGCAGGTCGAAATGCTCGCGCACGAGCTTCGTGATCACCGCATCCGACACGCGGCCCGTGCCGAACGTGTTGACCATCACCGAGGTCGGCTCGGCAACGCCGATCGCGTACGATACCTGGATCAGCGCGCGCGATGCGAGGCCTGCCGCGACGATGTTCTTCGCGACGTAACGGCCGGCATACGCTGCCGAACGGTCGACCTTCGACGGATCCTTGCCCGAGAACGCGCCGCCGCCGTGCGGTGCGGCACCGCCGTAGGTATCGACGATGATCTTGCGGCCCGTCAGGCCGCAGTCGCCCTGCGGGCCGCCGATCACGAACCGGCCGGTCGGGTTCACCAGGAACTTGATGTCGCCCTTGATCAGGTCGGCCGGCAGCGTCGGCTTGATGATTTCCTCGATCACGGCTTCGCGCAGCGCCGGCAGTTCGATGTCCGGTGCGTGCTGCGTCGACAGCACGACGGTGTCGATCGAATCGGGCTTGCCGTCGACGTAGCGGATCGTCACCTGCGACTTCGCGTCCGGGCGCAGCCACTGCAGGCGGCCGTCGCGGCGCAGGCTCGCCTGGCGCTCGACGAGACGGTGCGACAGGTGGATCGGCAGCGGCATCAGTTCCGGCGTTTCGTCGCATGCGTAACCGAACATCAGGCCCTGGTCGCCCGCGCCTTGATCGAGGTTGTCGTCATGCGCACGGTCGACGCCCTGCGCGATGTCCGGCGACTGCTTGTCGTACGCGACGAGCACCGCGCAACCCTTGTAGTCGATGCCGTAGTCGGTGTTGTCGTAGCCGATGCGCTTGATGGTGTCGCGCGCGATCTGGATGTAGTCGATGTTGGCCGTCGTGGTGATTTCACCGGCCAGAACGACGAGACCCGTGTTGCACAGCGTTTCGGCTGCAACGCGCGAATATTTGTCCTGCTCGAGGATGGCGTCGAGAATCGCGTCCGAGATTTGGTCCGCGACCTTGTCCGGATGGCCTTCGGAGACGGATTCGGACGTGAAGAGATAATCGTTTGCCACTTTTTCAGGCTCCTGTGTGGTTACGGTTGGTTTCACGTAGCCAGCTTCGTTGGGCCTGAAGCGGCGACGCTTTAGCGGATTACCAGGACCGGGCAGCGCGCTTCGCGCCAGCCGGCTTCGCCCCGCAAGTTGTCAGTTAACTCGGCGAAGCCCGTATTATAGCGGCTTTCGTGAATTGTCACAGAGCGCCACCCGTGCTGCATCGTCCGCTGTCCTACCCCCCTGTTCGCAACGTGCCGGCCAGCCGGCCCCACGGAGATTCCGCATGCTAGGCCGCCTCGGCACGCACCTCGCCATCGGCTTGCTGAAGCTGCTCGCCCTGCTGCCGTACGGCTTGACCGCACGGTTCGGCGACGGCCTCGGCTGGCTGCTGTACCAGATTCCCAGCCGGCGAAAGCGCATCGTACATACCAATCTGAAACTCTGCTTCCCCGACTGGAGCGACGAACGGCGCGAGGAAGTGGCGGGCCAGCACTTCCGCCACGCGATCCGCAGCTACGTCGAGCGCAGCGTCCAGTGGTTCGGCTCCGAGCGCAAGCTCGCGAAGCTGATCCAGGTCGACAGCGCGGTCGATCTCACCGATCCGGATCTGCCCCCGACGCTGTTCCTGGGCCTGCATTTCGTCGGCATCGAAGCCGGCTCGATCTGGCTGAACCGTTCGCTGCAGCGCCGCTGCGGGTCGCTGTACCAGCCGTTCTCGAATGCCGTGCTCGAGAAAGAGGCGAAGCAGGCCCGCGGGCGTTTCGACGCCGAGATGGTCGGCCGCGCGGACAGCGCGCGTGTCGTGCTGCGCTGGCTGCGCGACCGCAAGCCGGTGATGCTCGGCGCCGACATGGACTATGGCCTGCGCAATTCGACGTTCGTACCCTTCTTCGGCGTGCCGGCGTGCACGTTGACGGCCGTGGGCCGGCTCGCGAAGACGGGCCGCGCGCAGGTCGTGCCGTTCATCGGCGAGGTGCTGCCGAACTACAAGGGATACCGGCTGAAGGTGTTCAAGCCGTGGGACAACTACCCGACCGGCGACGACGATCTCGACGCGCGGCGGATGAACGAATTCCTCGAGGAGCAGATTCCGCTGATGCCGGAGCAGTATTACTGGGTGCACAAGCGCTTCAAGACGCGCCCGCCGGGCGAGCCGAGCCTCTACTGAGCCGAACCCGCGGGCGCGCCGTCAGATGCGCGCCTGCACCCGTGCCGCCTTCGGCGCGCCTTTCGCGCGCGCCTGCCAGAAAATCGTGGGCCGACTGCTGCGCGAGCCACGGATCCGCCCTCCCGCCGTTTTCCTCGCCCGGCCATCCGAATGACGCCCCGCCCGCGCAGGACGCCCCTGTCGGCTGCATGTATCATTTGCGGTTGAGATCAGCACGACGAACGACGCCGCCCGCCCTGGCGGCACGCCGCGTCCGCCGTGCCGACCGCCCTGTTCGCCATGGAATTCCGGACCCAGTGAAACTCTCGTTCACCAAAATGCACGGCGCGGGTAACGACTTCGTCGTGCTCGACGGCTATTCGCGCGCGCTGCCGCCGCTCACCGAGGCGCAGGTGCGCGCGCTCGCCAATCGACACTTCGGCATCGGCGCCGACCAGTTGCTGCTCGTCGAGAAACCGACCGTCGACGGCGCGGACTTCAAGTACCGGATCTTCAATTGCGACGGCGGCGAAGTCGAACACTGCGGCAACGGCGCGCGCTGCTTCGTGAAGTTCGTCAGCGACCGCGGCCTGACCGACAAGCGCAGCGTGCGCGTGCAGGTGATGAAGGGCCTGATCACGCTGACCATGCAGGACGACGGCGAAGTCGTCGTCGACATGGGCGCGCCCGTGTTCGCGCCGGCGCAGGTGCCGTTCGACGCCTCGGGGCTCGATGGCCGGACCGAAGGCAACGACACGCTGTGGCCGCTCGACGTCGGCGGCCACACGCGCTGGATCTCGACGGTGTCGATGGGCAACCCGCACGCGGTGCAGGTCGTCGACGACGCCGAAGCGTATCCGGTGCTCGACGAAGGCCCGTTGATCGAGCTTCACGCCCGCTTCCCGCAGCGCGTGAATGCCGGTTTCATGCAGATCGTGTCGCGCAACGAAGTGAAGCTGCGCGTGTACGAGCGCGGCGCGGGCGAGACGCTCGCGTGCGGCACCGGTGCGTGCGCGGCGGTGGCGGCCGGCATCCGGCGCGGCCTGCTCGATTCGCCGGTGACCGTGCACACGCACGGCGGCACGCTGACGATCAGCTGGGACGGCGCGCGCGACGAAACCGCCGCGCTGATGATGGCCGGGCCCGCCGCGACCGTGTTCGAAGGCGAGATCGACCTGAACGTCTGACCCTTCAACGTCCTGATAACTGAACGCTCCAGCCACATGAACGATCGCGAAGTCGCCGACTACCTGCTCGCCAATCCCGAATTCTTCGCGCAACACGCGGAACTGCTCGCGACGATCCGTCTCGCGAACCCGCACGGCAAGGCCGCGATCTCGCTGCAGGAGCGGCAGATGGAGATGCTGCGCGACAAGAACAAGCATCTCGAGCGCCGGCTCGCCGAGCTCGTGCGCTACGGCCACGAAAACGACAGCCTGTCCGCGAAATTCAGCCGCTGGACCGCGCGCGTGATCGCGGAACGCGACCCGTACGCGCTGCCGCGCACGATCGCCGAAGGCATCGCCGACGTGTTCGACGTGCCGCAGACCGCGCTGCGCGTGTGGGACGTCGCCGACACTTACGCGCAAGCCGATTTCGCGCGCCAGGTCGGCGAGGAAGTGCGCCTGTTCACGAACGGGCTGTCGACGCCGTACTGCGGCGCGAACACCGGATTCGAAGCCGCCCAGTGGCTCGCGCCCGCGCTCGCGGCGCCGGCCGTGAATGCGGCGGAAGGCGCTGAAGCCGCGCCGGCCGGCGACGGCGCGGCCACGTCGGTCGCGCTGCTCGCGCTGCGCGCGCCGCTCGGCGGCACCGACGCCCCCGCATTCGGCCTGCTGGTGCTCGGCTCGCCCGATCCGCGCCGCTTCCACGACGGGATGGCGACCGACTTCCTCGCGCAGATCGCGACGCTCGCGAGCGCCGCGCTCACGCGCCTGCTGCCGCACTGATCCCGCTCCCATGACCGACGATCCGATCGCCGCCTACCTGTCGAACCTGAAGCACGTCAGGCAGCTGTCGGAACACACGCTGCGCGCATACACGCACGAACTCGACGAACTGAAGAAGCTCGCCGCCGGCCGCCCGCTCGACGCGCTGACGGCCGCCGACATGCGCGGCGCGGTCGCGCGCGCGCATGCGGGCGGGCTGTCCGCGCGCTCGATCGCGCACCGGCTGTCCGCATGGCGTGCGTTCTACCGCTGGCTCGCGCAGCGCATCGAGATGCCCGCGAACCCCGTCGCCGCGGTGCGTGCGCCGAAGCGACCGAAGACCCTGCCGAAGGCGCTGTCGGTCGACGACGCATCGGCACTGATGGACGCGCCACTCGCCGGCACGACCGAAGGCATCCGCGATCACGCGATCCTCGAGCTGTTCTATTCGTCCGGGCTGCGCCTCGCCGAACTGGTCGGCCTCGACGTCATGTACACGCAGGCGGACGGCTACCGCTCGGCCGGCTGGCTCGATCTCGCCGAAGCCGAAGTCACCGTGCGCGGCAAGGGCAACAAGGAACGCAAGGTGCCGGTCGGCCGCAAGGCGATCGAGGCGCTGAACGCGTGGCTCGCGGTGCGCGGCGAATTCGTGAAGCACGATCCGCATCCGCTGTTCGTGTCCGTGCGCGGCAACCGGATGGCGCCGGGCGTCGTGCGCGACCGCGTGAAGCGCGCGGCGCTGGCAGCGGGCATCCCCGCCAACGTCCACCCGCACGTGCTGCGCCATTCGTTCGCGACGCACGTGCTGCAGTCGAGCGGCGACCTGCGCGCGGTGCAGGAACTGCTGGGCCACGCGAGCGTCGCCGCGACGCAGGTCTACACGTCGCTCGACTTCCAGCATCTCGCGAAAATTTACGACAGCGCACATCCGCGCGCGAAGAAGCGCGACTGACGCGCGCCCCCGCCCTCCCCGCCGCGCATGGCGGCCGGCCACGGCCGGCGCCGTCCGCGGCCCCTTTCGATCCGATCATGCAAACCGTCACACTCAGACCGTCCAAGGAAAAATCGCTGCTGCGCCGGCATCCGTGGATCTATGCCAATGCGATCGACCGCGTCGACGGCACGCCCGCGCCCGGCGCGACCGTGATCGTGCGCGCGCACGACGGCCGCTTCCTCGCGCGCGGCGCGTACAGCCCGCAGTCGCAGATCCGCGTGCGCGTGTGGAGCTTCGACGAGAACGAGCCGATCGATCACGCGTTCTTCAAGCGCCGCGTGCAGCGCGCGGTCGCGCACCGCACGACGATGGTGTCGGGCACGGGTGCGGTGCGGCTCGTGTTCGGCGAAGCCGACGGGCTGCCGGGGCTGATCGTCGACTACTACGTCGCGGACACGGCCGAGCCGGGCGCCGCGCCGCGCGGCCAGCTCGTGTGCCAGTTCATGGCCGCGGGCGTCGAGGCGTGGAAGGACGCGATCGTCGCGGCGCTCAGCGGCGCGACCGGCTGCCCGAACGTGTACGAACGCTCGGACGTGTCGATCCGCGACAAGGAAGGGCTCGCGCAGACGACCGGCGTGCTCGCCGGCGACGCGCCGCCCGCGACGCTGATCGCGAACGAAAACGGCGTGCGTTATCACGTCGACGTGCCGAACGGCCACAAGACAGGCTTCTACGTCGACCAGCGCGACAACCGCGCGCTCGTCGCGCAATACGCAGCCGGCCGCGACGTGCTCAACTGCTTCTGCTACACGGGCGGCTTCTCGCTCGCGGCGCTCAAGGGCGGCGCGAACCGTGTCGTGTCGATCGACTCGTCGGGAGACGCGCTCGCGCTCGCGCAGCAGAACGTCGTCGCGAACGGCTTCGATGCCGGGCGCGCGACCTGGCTCGACGCGGACGCGTTCAAGACGCTGCGCCGCCTCGTCGACGAAGGCGAGCGCTTCGACCTGATCGTGCTCGATCCGCCGAAGTTCGCGCCGACCCGCGACAGCGTCGACCGTGCATCACGCGCCTACAAGGACATCAACCTGAGCGGCTTCAGGCTGCTGCGCCCGGGCGGCCTGCTGTTCACGTATTCGTGCTCGGGCGCGATCGACATGGACCTGTTCCAGAAGATCGTCGCGGGCGCGGCCGCCGACGCGAAGGTCGACGCGCGGATCCTGAAGCGGCTCGGCGCGGGCGTCGATCATCCGCTGCTCGCCGCGTTCCCGGAAGGCGAATATCTGAAGGGCCTGCTGTTGCAAATCGTCTGACCGCCCCGATCTACGCGCACACCCGCGTCCGCCGGCCCGCCCCGCTGGCGGCTCCGCGCTCGAGCCTGTCGTCCGGACGACGGGCGAGGGCTTGACAGGTATGTTTCAATGGATGGTTGTGCGCCCCGGCTCGCGAGTCGACGGCGCGACGCACACATCCTGGTTTTGACCCCGATTCACGAACCACAGGCGACCGACATGGCCACTCCCGTCACCATCCTCACCGGCTTCCTCGGCAGCGGCAAGACGACGCTGCTCAAGCGCATCCTGAACGAACAGCACGGCATGAAGATCGCCGTGATCGAGAACGAGTTCGGCGAAGAGAACATCGACAACGAGATCCTCGTCCAGGATACGAACGAGCAGATCATCCAGATGAGCAACGGCTGCATCTGCTGCACGATCCGCGGCGACCTCGCGCGCGCGCTCGGCGATCTGGCCGCGAAGAAGCGCGAAGGCAAGCTCGACTTCGACCGCATCGTGATCGAGACGACCGGCCTCGCGAACCCGGGCCCCGTCGCGCAAACCTTCTTCATCGACAGCGAGATCGCCGACGATTTCCTGCTCGACGCGGTCATCACGCTGGTCGACGCGAAGCATGCGGACGCGCAGCTCGACGAACACGAAGTGGTGCAGCGCCAGGTCGGCTTCGCCGATCGCCTGTTCGTCACGAAGTCGGACCTGGTCGACGACCAGACGGTCGCGGCGCTCAAGCACCGTCTGATGCACATGAACCCGAAGGCGACGATCAAGATCGTGAACTTCGGCGATGCCGACATCAAGGAAATCTTCGATCTGCGCGGCTTCAACCTGAACGCGAAGCTCGAGATCGACCCGGACTTCCTCGCCGAGGACGACCACGCGCACCATCACCACGATCACGACCATGATCACGATCACGCGCATTGCGACCACGATCACGGTCAATGCGCGCACGATCACGACCACGGCCACCACCACGCGCATCACGACGACAAGATCAAGTCGTTCGTGTATCGCAACGACCGCCCGTTCGACCCGAACAAGCTGGAAGACTTCCTCGGCGGCATCCTGCAGATCTACGGCGAACGGATGCTGCGCTACAAGGGCGTGCTGTACATGAAGGGCGTCGACCGCAAGGTCGTGTTCCAGGGCGTGCACCAGATGATGGGCAGCGACCTCGCCGCGAAGTGGCTGCCGGTCGAGAAGAAGACCAACAAGATGGTGTTCATCGGCGTCGACTTGCCGCAGGACCTGATCACCGACGGCCTCGACGCCTGCCTCGCCTGAGCCTTCGGGCCGGCGTTGCGCGCCTTCCATGCTGCCGCCTTCCGGGGCGGCCGCGGCGCTTGCGCGGTGCCTTTTCCGGGCAGGGTTTCGCCGTCATCGCTTTTTCGCGATTTGCGCGTTATATTTTCTAGATATTGGCGCAGCCGACGGGGATCGACCCGATACGGCGCCCGCTTGCGATTCAGTTACAATACGTGCCCGCTGGAGTACGGCAACAAACAGGCCCGGTTCTTGCTGAACCAGTTTTCCGGGCATCGCAACCGCGCCGGATCGCCAATCCGCCTCTCGGCCGCGGCCGATGCAATGTGCCGCGCAGCACACCGGTTCGCAGCGCGCGCAACTCCGCGCCAGGCCTATCCTGGTATTTGAGAACCGGTTTTCCAGAGGCTTTCGGCCCCGCGGCGGCAAATCGCAAATGATTGCAAGCGCAGTTGCGGGTAATCCCAAAGTGCAGGCACTATCTCCTGATTTGCCGCACATTGAAGAAGCAAGCAGATGACGAAGAAACTCTTGACCGAAGCCGAAATCCTGAAGATGAGCGACAAGGATTACATGAATGAGGATCAGCTCGCCTTCTTCAAAAATCGGCTCGAACAGTTGCAGGCGGACATCCTCAAGAACGCAGGCCAGACGACCGAGAACCTGCGCGAGACGGTGATCGTCCCCGATCCCGCCGACCGCGCGACGATCGAGGAAGAGCACGCGCTCGAGCTGCGCACGCGCGATCGCGAACGCAAGCTCCTCAAGAAGGTTCAGCAGTCGCTCGCCCGCATCGATTCCGGCGATTACGGCTGGTGCGAGGAAACCGGCGAGCCGATCGGCATCCCGCGCCTGCTCGCGCGCCCGACGGCCACGCTGTCGCTCGAGGCGCAAGAGCGCCGCGAGCTGCGCCAGAAGCTGTTCGGCGACTGATCGAGCGGCGTTCCGCTCCGACACGCTGCTTCCCGGAAGCGCGCGGCCTGCCGCGCGCTTTTTGTTTTTCCGGCACCGGTTCCCGGCCCACCGGCCGATTTGCCTCCCCCTCTTGATATCCCGGCGCCCGCCCTAAAATGAAACGGACGCGCGCCGGGCCGCTCCCCGGCGCACTGCGATTCAAGCGGCGGCGCCCCGCGCCGCCCGACTCTTCCCCGTTTTTCTCAAGGAACGCAGATGGAGCAATTTCACGGCACGACCATCGTTTCGGTCCGGCGCGGCGACAAGGTCGCGCTCGGCGGCGACGGCCAGGTAACCCTCGGCAACATCGTCATGAAGGGTGGCGCGCGGAAAGTGCGGCGGATCTACAACAACCAGGTTCTGGTCGGATTCGCGGGCGGCACCGCCGATGCGTTCTCGCTGCTCGATCGCTTCGAGGCGAAGCTCGAGAAGCACCAGGGCAACCTGACCCGCGCGGCCGTCGAGCTCGCGAAGGACTGGCGCACCGACCGGATGCTGCGCCGCCTCGAGGCGATGCTGATCACGGCCGATGCGACCACCACGCTCGTGATCACCGGCAACGGCGACGTGCTCGACCCGGAAGGCGGCATCTGCGCGATCGGCTCGGGCGGCGCCTATGCGCAGGCCGCGGCCCGCGCGCTCGCGGAGAACACCGAGCTGTCCCCGCGCGAGATCGTCGAGAAATCGCTCGAGATCGCCGGCGACATGTGCATCTACACGAACCACAACCGCATCATCGAAACGATCGAGTAAGGACCGCACCATGAGCACCATGACCCCTGCCGAGATCGTCTCGGAACTCGACAAGCACATCATCGGCCAGGACAACGCGAAGAAAGCGGTGGCCGTCGCGCTGCGCAACCGCTGGCGCCGCCAGCAGGTCGCCGACCCGCTGCGCCAGGAAATCACGCCGAAGAACATTTTGATGATCGGGCCGACGGGCGTCGGCAAGACCGAAATCGCGCGCCGCCTCGCGAAGCTCGCCGACGCGCCGTTCATCAAGATCGAAGCGACCAAGTTCACCGAAGTCGGTTACGTCGGCCGCGACGTCGACAGCATCGTGCGCGACCTGATCGAGATCTCGGTCAAGCAGACGCGTGAATCCGAGATGCGCAAGGTGCGCAGCAAGGCGACCGACCAGGCGGAAGACCGCATCCTCGACATCCTGCTGCCGCAACCGCGCGCGGTGGGCTTCGGCAGCAACGCGGATAACGCGAACGACGACAACAACGCGACGCGCCAGACCTTCCGCAAGCGCCTGCGCGAAGGCCAGCTCGACGACAAGGAAGTCGAGCTCGACCTCGAGCAGCCGTCGGCCGGCATGGACATCATGGCGCCGCCGGGGATGGAAGAGATGACCGAGCAGATCCGCTCGATGTTCTCGAACCTCGGCAGCGGCAAGAAGCAGCGCCGCAAGGTGAAGATCAAGGAAGCGCTGAAGCTGCTGACCGACGAGGAAGCGGCGAAGATGCTCAACGACGAGGAAGTGAAGACGAAGGCCGTGCAAAACGTCGAGCAGAACGGCATCGTGTTCCTCGACGAGATCGACAAGATCACGTCGCGCAACAACGAAGGCAGCGGCGGCGAAGTGTCGCGCCAGGGCGTGCAGCGCGACCTGCTGCCGCTCGTCGAGGGCACGACGGTCAACACGAAGTACGGGATGGTGAAGACCGATCACATCCTGTTCATCGCGAGCGGCGCGTTCCATCTCGCGAAGCCGAGCGACCTGATTCCCGAACTGCAGGGCCGCTTTCCGATCCGCGTGGAGCTCGACTCGCTGTCGGTGAAGGATTTCGAGGCGATCCTCGTCGCGACCGACGCGAGCCTCGTCAAGCAGTACCAGGCGCTGCTCGCCACCGAAGACGTGCAGCTCGAGTTCGCCGAAGACGGCATCCGCCGCCTCGCCGAGATCGCGTACGCGGTCAACGAGAAGACCGAGAACATCGGTGCGCGCCGGTTGTACACGGTGATCGAGAAGCTGCTCGAGGAAGTGTCGTTCTCGGCCGGCAATCACGCCGGCGAGCGCGTGACGATCGACGCGAAGTACGTCGATCGCGCGCTCGGCGAAGTGTCGCAGGACGAAGACCTGTCGCGCTACGTGCTGTAACGCGCGCGGCGTCGAATGCAAAACGGGCGGCCCGGCGGGCCGCCCGTTTTCGTTGGTGCGTCCGGCCGATGCCGCCGCGCCCCTTTACTGCCGCACCGGCTTCTTCGCGAGCTTGCGCTGCAGCGTGCGGCGGTGCATGTTCAGCGCGCGCGCGGTCGCCGAAATGTTGTTGTTGTTCTCCGCCAGCACGCGCTGGATGTGCTCCCATTCGAGCCGGTCGACCGACAGCACGACCGGATTCTCCAGCGCCTCGTCGGCCTGCACTTCGCTCGCGTTGGTCTGCAGCGCGGCCAGGATCGACTCGATGTTCGCCGGCTTC
This sequence comes from Burkholderia sp. BCC1640, assembly GCF_902833125.1. Lineage (NCBI taxonomy): Bacteria > Pseudomonadati > Pseudomonadota > Betaproteobacteria > Burkholderiales > Burkholderiaceae > Burkholderia > Burkholderia sp. BCC1640. The sequence goes on from NZ_CADFEF010000027.1 coordinate 19,352, forward strand.
GCCAGATAGTTGTCGGCACCTTCCTTCACCGCCTGCACGGCGGTCGCGATGCTCGCGTAGCCGGTCAGCACGAGGATCCGCGCGTCGGGCTGCAGGTCGCACAGCGGCGCGATCAGGCTCAGGCCCGAATCGTCGCCGAGATGCAGGTCGACGGTGATGAACTGGAACTTGCCGCCGGCCGCCAGCCGCAGCGCCGCCTCCTTGTCGTGCGCCTGCTGGACCGCGTAGCCGCGGCGCTCGAGGCCGCGCGCGAGCGTGCCCGCGAACACCTCGTTGTCGTCGATCACCAGGAAATTGTTCTCGCTCATGTGGTTTCTCCGTCTACGTGTTGGTTGAGGCGGCCGGCACCGCGATACGCGCCACCGGCAGGCGCAGCACCGCGCGCGTGCCGCGGCCGGGGGTGCCGGCCGGGCGGCCGTCCGGCGGGGTCGCCGCTCGTTCGGTCGCGCGCTGGCCCGACGCAGCTGCCGCGTGCCCGTTCGCGCCGCCACCGGCGCGCCCGTTGCCGCCCGTCGCGCGCGGCGTGACATCGGACAGCTCGATCTCGCCGCCGAGACGCACGGCCGCGCTGAACGCAAGATACAGGCCGACCCCGTGCCCGCCCTGCGTGCTGTCGACCGGCATCGAGCCGAGCGATTCGCGCAACGCGGCCGGAATGCCGGGGCCGTCGTCGCATACCTCGAATTCGATCTGGTCCGCAGCCCGCTCGTGGTGCGCGAGCTTCGCGGCCAGCGTCACGCGGTGCGGGCTCGCCCGCGCGGCGTTGTCGAGCAGGATCGTCAGGATCTGGCCGGCCGCGACGGTGTCGTCGAGCCCGACGCCCGACGGGCGCGCGCCGAGTAGTTCGAACTGCACGTGCGGATGCCGCAGGCGCCAGTGCTCGACGAACGTGTCGAGCCAGTCGTCCACCGGCTGGCGGCTCGCCGGCGCGCTCGCCCGGCTGCGCAGGCGCGCGAGCGCCGACGTGCAGAGCGTCATCTGTTCTTCCAGCACCTTCAGGTCGGCCTCGTAGCGCGCGAGCCCCGGATCGGCGCGGGCCGCGTCGCGCAGTTCCTCCGCGAGCATCGCGATCGTCGACAGCGGCGTACCCATCTCGTGCGCGACGGTGGCGGCCTGCACGCCGAGCGCGACCGCCCGCTCGTCGCGCAGCAGGTGCGCCTGCGCTTCGCCGAGTGCCGCATCGCGCTGGCGCAACGCGTTCGACATGCGCGCGACGAACCATGCGATCAGGCCGACGCTGACCATGAAGTTCGCCCACATCCCCGTGCGGTAGTAGTCGAACAGGTTCGCCGGATTGTCCATGTTGAGCGGCACCGAATCGAAGCCGAGCGCCGCGTAGCACGCGACCGCGAACGCCGCGAGCCAGATCATCAGGTGCCACGGCAGCACGGCCGCCGCGATCGCAAGCGACGGCAGGTACAGCGACACGAACGGGTTGGTCGTGCCGCCCGACAGGAACAGCAGCGCCGACAACGCGCCGAGGTCGACCCACAGCTGGCCGAGCAGTTCGAAATTGGTCTCGGGCCGCGCGCGCAGCACACGCACCCAGGTCAGCGCGTTGAAAACGATTTCGAGCGCGATGACCATCAGCATCGCCGGCAACGGCAGATGCACGCCGAAATAGGTCTGCACGACGCCGATCGTCACGAGCTGGCCGATGATCGCGAGATTGCGCAGCCAGAACAGGTGACTGAGGTTGACGCGCCCGGTGGTGGTAATTCGTTGCATCCGAGCAGTTTACCCGTTTAGCGCCCGGCACCTCTACCGGGGGCCGGATCAGTGAGGACGGACGGAGCACCGGGCGAGCCGGCGTCGAGCCGGATTGCACGGGCCTGCGCCGTCAGCCGGCCGCGCGTGCCATACGCTGGGCGATCTCGTCGGCGAGGCACTCCGGGCAGCGGCAGCGCGTACCGGGCGCCGGCGGCGCGCCGCCGGACAGGGTCGGCATCGACGCGCACCAGCAGTCGAACGGCTGCGTGCGGGCGCCGCAGTCGAAGCCGCGCCCGCAGTGCGGGCAGCGCGCACGGCGCGGAGTCGAACGGGCGTCGGCGGCGGTATCGGTCATGGCGGAAACGCGGAAGCGGGCATGAACGTCACCCTACGCGACAAGCATAGCGCGGCGGGCGGATTTTGCACGTCGGCCGATCGGCCGATGCGGGCCGCCAACGCGGGTCGAATCGCGCTGTCCACGCCGCCGCCGCGGGGCCCCGCGCGGGGTCCGGCACCATGGCCGGCGGGCCGCCGCGCGTGGCGACCGGCCCGCGAGATCGGCCGTCACGCCAGCCCAAAAACCCGATGCTGCGCTGCGCCACTCCTGTACAATTCGCCCTGTTTCAACCGTTCCCAGCCAGAGCCGCCGCCATGTCCGAGCCCATCGACCTCTCGCAGATCGCCCCCACGCTGAAGGCAGAAATCCTCGCCGAGGCGCTGCCGTACATCCGCCGTTACCACGGCAAGACCGTGGTGATCAAATACGGCGGCAACGCGATGACGGAAGAGCGGCTCAAGCAAGGCTTCGCGCGCGACGTGATCCTGCTGAAACTGGTCGGCATCAATCCGGTGATCGTCCACGGCGGCGGTCCGCAGATCGATCACGCGCTGAAGAAGATCGGCAAGGCCGGCACCTTCATCCAGGGCATGCGCGTGACCGACGAAGAGACGATGGAAGTCGTCGAATGGGTGCTGGGCGGCGAAGTCCAGCAGGACATCGTGATGCTGATCAATCACTTCGGCGGCCATGCGGTGGGCCTGACGGGCAAGGACGGCGGCCTGATCCACGCACGCAAGCTGCTGATGCCTGACCGCGACAACCCCGGCCAGTACATCGACATCGGCCAGGTCGGCGAAGTCGAGGCGATCAACCCGGCGGTCGTGAGGGCGCTGCAGGACGACGCGTTCATCCCGGTGATCTCGCCGATCGGTTTCGGCGAGGACGGCCTGTCGTACAACATCAACGCGGACCTCGTCGCGGGCAAGCTCGCGACGGTGCTGAACGCCGAGAAGCTGCTGATGATGACCAACATCCCCGGCGTGATGGACAAGGACGGCAACCTGCTGACCGACCTGTCGGCGCGCGAGATCGACGCGCTGTTCGCGGACGGCACGATCTCGGGCGGCATGCTGCCGAAGATCTCGTCGGCGCTCGACGCCGCGAAGAGCGGCGTGAAGTCGGTGCACATCGTCGACGGCCGCATCGAGCACTCGGTGCTGCTCGAAATCCTGACCGAGCAGCCGTTCGGCACGATGATCCGCTCGCATTGAGCGCGCGCCGCAAAACCACCGGCCCGGACCTGCCGGCGTCGCTGCGACGCCGGCGCATCTCCCGCAGCCGGCCGCGCGCCGGCGCGCCCGTCTGGCTGTTCGATCTCGACAACACGCTCCATCACGCATCGCACGCGATCTTTCCGGAGATCAATCGCGCGATGACGCAGTACATCGTCGACACGCTCCACGTCGGGCGTGCCGAAGCCGACCGACTGCGCACCGGCTACACGCAGCGCTACGGCGCCGCGCTCCTCGGCCTCGCGCGCCATCACCCGATCGATCCGCACGACTTCCTGCGCGTCGTCCACACGTTTTCCGACCTGCCCGCGATGCTGCGCGCCGAGCGCGGCCTCGCGCGCATCGTCGCCGCGCTGCCGGGCCGCAAGTTCGTGCTGACCAACGCGCCCGAGAACTACGCGCGCGCGGTGCTGCGCGAGTTGCGCATCGAGCGGCTGTTCGAGCGCGTGATCGCGATCGAGCACATGCGCGACCGTCGCACATGGCGCGCGAAGCCCGACCACACGATGCTGCGCCGGATTTTGCGCGCCGCGCATGCGCGGTTCGAAGACGCGATCCTCGTCGAAGATACCCGCAGCCACCTGAAGCGCTACAAGCGCCTCGGCATCGGCACGGTGTGGATCACCGGGCACCTGCCGGGCCATCTGCCGAACATCGGCCGCCCCCAATATGTCGACCAGCGCATTCGTTCGTTAAAATCGCTCCGACTGGGCACACGATCGGGGCGACAGAAATGCAGCCGACTTACCCGCAGGACCAAGCCGTAACGGAAGACCAGGCCACACCGTCCCGCGCGCGCCCGAAGCCGGGCGAGCGCCGCGTGATGATCCTGCAGACGCTCGCCGCGATGCTCGAGGCGCCGAAGCCCGAAAAAATCACGACGGCTGCGCTCGCAGCCCGCCTCGACGTGTCGGAAGCCGCGCTGTACCGGCATTTCACCAGCAAGGCGAAGATGTACGAAGGCCTGATCGAGTTCATCGAGCAGGCGCTGTTCGGGCTGGTCAACCAGATCGTCGCAAAGGAGCCGAACGGCGTGCAGCAGGCGCGCACGATCGCGCTGACGATGCTCAATTTCGCCGCGAAGAATCCGGGCATGACGCGCGTGCTGACGGGCGAGGCGCTGGTCGGCGAGGACGAGCGGCTCACCGAGCGCGTGAACCAGCTGCTCGACCGGATCGAGGCGACCGTCAAGCAGTGCCTGCGGGTCGCGCGTACCGAGGCGCAGGCGCCCGATGGCGCCGCGCCGTTCGTGCTGCCGGCCGATTACGATCCGGCCGCGCGCGCGAGCCTGCTCGTCAGCTACGTGATCGGCAAGTGGCACCGGTTCGCGAAAGGCGGGTTCCAGAGGCCGCCCGGCGAACAGGCCGATGCGCATTTGCGGCTGATCCTGCAGTAGCCGGGGCAGCCGGCCCGCGAAATCCGCGCTCCGCGGAATTCCGCTATACTCCTCCGACCTGCCGCCTCCTTGGCGGCAGGTCGGAAGCGCGCCGATTTGCTGACTCGATTGCGGGCGCGCGAACCGACCAGGGCCTTGATGCGTCTTCGTCCCGGCGGTTCACTATAAATGCGGCTAAAGAGGTCGTCAGCCGCGCACCTTCGCCTCCGCGCATCGCCGACACCGTTTAGCCGCCCAGTCATAAGGCGGAACGAATGGAATCGATCGGCATCGTCGCTCCACAGACCATGCACTTCGCCGAACCGCTGCGCTTGCAAAGCGGCAGCGTGATCGGCAACTATCAGCTCGTCGTCGAGACGTACGGCGAGCTCAACGCCGCGCGCTCGAACGCGGTGCTCGTCTGCCACGCGCTCAACGCGTCGCACCACGTCGCCGGCATCTATGCGGACGACCCGCGCAGCACCGGCTGGTGGGACAACATGGTCGGCCCAGGCAAGCCGCTCGACACCAACCGCTTCTTCGTGATCGGCGTGAACAACCTCGGCTCGTGCTTCGGCTCGACCGGCCCGATGAGCATCGATCCGTCGTCCGGCAAGCCGTATGGCGCGCGCTTTCCGGTCGTCACCGTCGAGGACTGGGTGCATGCGCAGGCGCGCGTCGCCGACGCGTTCGGCATCGAGCGCTTCGCCGCCGTGATGGGCGGCAGCCTCGGCGGGATGCAGGCGCTCGCATGGAGCCTGATGTATCCGGACCGCGTCGCCCACTGTATCGACATCGCATCGACGCCGAAGCTGTCCGCGCAGAACATCGCGTTCAACGAGGTCGCGCGCTCGGCGATCCTGTCCGATCCCGATTTCCACGGCGGCGACTACTACGCGCACGGCGTGAAGCCGAAGCGCGGCCTGCGCGTCGCGCGGATGATCGGCCACATCACGTATCTCTCCGACGACGACATGGCCGAGAAATTCGGCCGTGCGCTGCGCCGCGCGGACGGCGCGCTCGACGCGTACAACTTCAGCTTCGACGTCGAATTCGAGGTCGAGTCGTACCTGCGCTACCAAGGCGACAAGTTCGCCGACTACTTCGACGCGAACACCTACCTGCTGATCACGCGCGCGCTCGACTACTTCGACCCGGCGAAGGCGTTCGACGGCAACCTGACGGCCGCGCTCGCGCACACGCAGGCGAAGTACCTGATCGCGAGCTTCTCGACCGACTGGCGCTTCGCCCCCGCGCGTTCGCGCGAGATCGTGAAGGCGCTGCTCGACAACAAGCGCACGGTCAGCTACGCGGAGATCGACGCGCCGCACGGCCACGACGCGTTCCTGCTCGACGACGCGCGCTATCACAACCTGCTCCGCGCGTATTACGAACGAATCGCCAACGAGGTGGGTGCATGAACCAGCAAGCGCTGAACTCCCTGTCCGCACGCGCGGACTTCCGTGCGATCGCCCGCTGGGTCGAACCGCGCGCGACCGTGCTCGATCTCGGCTGCGGCGACGGCTCGCTGCTGTCGCTTTTGTCCGAGGAACTGGACGTGTCCGGCTACGGGATCGAACTGAACGACGCCGGCGTGCTCGCGAGCGCGAAGAACGGGATCAACGTGATCCAGCAGAACCTCGAGGACGGCCTGCGCCTGTTCGAGGATCACAGCTTCGATTTCGCGATCCTGTCGCAAACGCTGCAGACGATCCACCAGACGGCCGCGATCCTCCGCGAAACCGCGCGTGTCGGACGCGAATGCATCGTGTCGTTCCCGAACTTCGGTTACTGGGCGCACCGGCTGTCGGTGCTGCGCGGCCGGATGCCGGTGTCGAAGTCGCTGCCTTACCAGTGGCACAACACGCCGAACGTCCGGGTGCTGACGATCAAGGATTTCGAGGCGCTCGCGCCCGAAGTCGGCGTCACGATCCTCGACCGCATCGTGCTGCACGAAGGCCAGCCGATTCGATGGGGAGCGAACTGGCGTGGTAGTCTTGCTGTCTACCGCGTCAAGCGCAGCTGAGCCGGGGAGCCGTTGACGGATGATCCGGCCGGCACCCGCGTGCGGCCGCCCCTCCTGCGCCGCCCGCGCCGCCTGCGCTGCCGCCGCAATCAGTCAACGCTACCCAGTTTCCGTCCATGTCCAAAACGCCACACGAGGCGCCCGCACTCACCGCTCACGAGGATCATCCCGGCTGGCGCGCCTATCTGAACACGCACATGCTGATCTGCGTGTTCCTCGGCTTCACGTCGGGGCTGCCCCTGTTCACGCTCGTCTACCTCGTGCAGGCATGGCTGCGCTCCGAAGGCGTGAACCTGAAGGAAATCGGCCTGTTCGCGCTGATCCAGTTCCCGTATACGTGGAAGTTCCTGTGGGCGCCGCTGATGGACCGCTTCATCCCGCGCCTGCCCGGCTGGCGGCCCGGCCGCCGGCGCGGCTGGATGCTGCTCACGCAGGTGCTGGTCGCCGGCGCGATCGCCGCGCTCGGTTTCGTGTCGCCGCGCGACTCGATCTGGACGGTCGCCGCGCTCACGACGCTCGTCGCGTTCTTCGGCGCAAGCTCCGACATCGTGATCGACGCGTATCGCCGCGAACTGCTGCGCGACACCGAGCAGGGCCTCGGCAACGCCGTGCACGTGAACGCGTACAAGCTCGCCGCGCTGATCCCCGGCTCGCTGGCGCTGATCCTGTCCGATCACATGCCGTGGGACGTCGTGTTCGCGATCACCGGCGCATTCATGCTGCCGGGCATCCTGATGACGCTGCTCGTGCACGAGCCCGAGGTGGTCGGCGCGCCGCCGCGCAACCTGCGCGACGCGATCGTGCTGCCGTTCCGCGAATTCATCCAGCGCGACGGCTGGAGCGGCGCGCTGCTCGTCATCGCGTTCATCTTCCTGTTCAAGATCGGCGACACGATGGCGACAACGCTGTCGACGTCGTTCTTCCTCGACATCGGCTTCTCGCGCACCGAAATCGGCATCGTCGCGAAAACCACCGCGCTCGTCGCGAGCGTCGCCGGCGGCATCATCGGCGGCATCTGGCTCGTGAAGATCGGCATCGGCCGCGGGCTGTGGATCTTCGGCGCGCTGCAGATGGTATCGACGCTCGGCTTCGCGTGGCTCGCGCAGGTCGGCCCCGACTCGCCGGTGCTCGCGGTGATTTACGACTTCACGGTCGCGGCAAGTCACGCGCTCGCGTCGTTCCTGTCGATCTTCGGCTTCGAGGTCACGCCGCATCTGAGCCCGATGACGGTCGCGCTCGCGCTCGTCTACGCCGCCGAAACGTTCACCACCGGCCTGACGATGGCCGCGTTCGTCGCGTATATCGCGAGCACGACCGACCCGCGCTACACGGCCACGCAGTTCGCGCTGTTCACGAGCCTCGCGTCCGTGCCGCGCACGCTCGCATCGGCCGCGAGCGGCTTCATCGTCGCGAAGATCGGCTGGTTCGACTACTTCATCGTGTGCACCGCGCTCGCGATCCCCGGCATGCTGCTGCTGTTCAAGATCGCGCCGTGGAACGGCACCGCGCGCAACGGCGAGGCCAGCCGTGCGCAATGATCGACTGCATCGCGCGGCACGCGTCGCCGCCGCGCTGAGCATCGGCATCGCGGCGCTCGGCGCGGCGGCAAGCGCGCAGGCAGCCGACACGAGTGCGACCGCGCCCGCCACCGCGCCGGCTGCACCGTCCACGCCCGCCACGCCCGCCGCTCCCGGTGCGCAGTCCACCGCCGAAGCCGCGCAGCCGACCGGCGCCGCCGTGCCCGCGAAGGCCTATGCGCCGACGTCGCAGCAGGTGCGCTACGGCAACGCGATCGCGTTCCGTACGCTGATCCCGTCGCCGCTGCTCGAACAACTCACCGCGAGCGAATACGCGCAGATCGTGCAGGCTGCCGCCGACAGCGACCGCCTGCTGCCCGCGAACCAGCCGCGCGTGAAGCGGCTGCGCGCGATCGTCACGAAGCTCGCGCCGTATTCGGTGAAGTGGAACGATCGCGTGAAGACCTGGGCGTGGGACGTCAACGCGATCCGCTCGCGCGACATCCGCGTCACGTGCCTGCCGGGCGGCAAGGTGCTCGTGTACGGCGGGCTGCTCGATCGCGTCCGCCTGAACGACGACGAGTTCGGCGTGCTGCTCGCGCACGGCATTGCGCATGCGCTGCGCGAACACGCACGCAGCAATTTCAGCACGACGTCGCAAACGTCGCTGCGCGCGGCCTCGCTGCCGCCGCTGTTCGGCGTCGGCGATCCGCTGCCGCAGGCGCTGAATCTCGGCGCGCGTCTGCAGACGCTGCGCTACGACCCGACCGACGAAACCGAAGCCGACGTGATCGGCGGCGACATTGCCGCCCGCGCGGGCTTCGATCCGCGCGCGGCGATCACGCTGTGGGACAAGCTCGCGGCGGCGACGCGCGCGAACAGGACGTCGGGCTTCATCTACATGCATCCGTACAGCGCCACGCGGCGGCAGGATCTGCTGAACCGCCTGCCGGACCTGATGCCGCTGTATGCGAAGGCAGTCGGCAAACGGGTCGACACGCTGCCCGACTACGCCGGCATCAGCGCGCAGCGGCGCAAGATCGTGCGGCGCTGAGCGCGGCATCCGGCGGTTTCCTCGCCGCGCATCGCCGGCACATGAGCCCTGGCGCTACGCGCCGACTTCCGACTCGACGGGCCGACTGCCGCTTTCGCGCATCCAGCGCACGTCGTCTCCGGGGCTGCGGCCGAACAGCCGCTTGAACTCGCGGCTGAACTGCGACGCGCTCGCATAGCCGACCCGCGCCGCGGCGGCACCGGCCCCGAGGCCGTCCTGCACCATCATCAGCCGCGCCTGGTGCAGGCGCGCGGCCTTCACGTACTGCATCGGCGACGTCGCCGTCACGTGCTTGAACTGCGCGTGGAACACCGCGAGGCTCATCCCGGCCTCGCGCGCGAGCGTCTCGACGTCGAGATCGGCCTTCAGGTCCGCATGAATGCGCCGCAGCGCCTTCGCGATGCGGCCGAAATGATGTTGCTGGACGAGCGCCGCGCGAATCGCGTCGCCCTGCGCGCCCGTCAGCACGCGGTACGCGATCTCGCGCATGATCGCCGGCCCGAGCACGCACGTGTCGTGCGGCGACGCGAGCGCTTCGAGCAGCCGCACCACCGCGTCGGCGAGCGGCGCATCGAGCGGCGTCGAATAGACGCCGTGCGGCTCGCTGACCGCCGCACCGAGCGTCTCGTCGAGCAGGATCGCGAGCTCGGCGATCACCGCGAGATCGACGCGGATCGAGATCGCGAGAAACGGCTCGTCCATGCTCGCGAAGGTCTCGCATTCGAACGGCAGCGGCACCGACAGCACGAGATACTGCTGCGCGTCGTAGACGAACGAGCGGTCGCCGAGATAGCCGAGCTTGCGGCCCTGGCACACGACGATGATGCTCGGCTCGTACAGCACCGGCATGCGCGGCACGGGGCGGCTCACGCGGAAGAAGCGCACGCCGTCGAGCGCCGCCTGCGTATCGCCGTCGTTCGGCGCGAGGCGCGCATGCAGCTCGATCATGCGGCGCCGCACACGGTCGCCCGCGTCGTCGAAAAGGGGCTGGAAGCTCATCGGCGTCGTCCTGTCCGGCAAGAGAATCAGGCTTGCAATGTAGCACCGTGAAAGCATTTTGACGGCCGTTCGCGTGCAATTCGAGAGGAATAGGCAAATCTTCGAGACCTTCGTGTATTTCGCCGACGCGGCTCGCTCCTTACGATGGGCACCTGTCTCGCCGCGTCGCCACATGACGCGGCGGCAGTCTGATTCGCCGGACGTTTTCCCGGACAAGGAGCCCCTGCATGAGCACAACCTACGCTTACGCGGCGACCGACGCGCAGTCGCCGCTCGCCCCGTTCGAATTCCAGCGCCGCGCGCTGCGCGACCTCGACGTCCAGATCGAGGTGCTCTACTGCGGCGTCTGCCACTCGGACCTGCATCAGGCCCGCAACGAATGGCGCAACACGATCTACCCGGTCGTGCCGGGCCATGAAATCGTCGGCCGCGTGACCGCGACCGGCCCGCAGGTGTCGCGCTTCAAGGTCGGCGAGCTGGTCGGTGTCGGCTGTCTCGTCGATTCGTGCCGCACCTGCCCGAGCTGCGCGGAAGGCCTCGAGCAGTATTGCGAGAACGGCTTCGTCGGCACGTACAACGGCCAGGACCGCGTGACCGGCGACGTCACGTACGGCGGCTATTCGACGCAGCTCGTCGTCGACGAGGCATTCGTGCTGCGCGTGCCCGAGACGCTCGACCCGGCCGGCGCCGCGCCGCTGCTGTGCGCGGGGATCACGACCTATTCGCCGCTGCGCCAGTGGAACGTCGGCCCCGGCAAGAAGGTCGGGATCGTCGGCCTCGGCGGGCTTGGCCACATGGGCGTGAAACTCGCGCGCGCGATGGGCGCGCACGTCGTGCTGTTCACGACGTCGCCGTCGAAGGTCGAGGACGGCAAGCGCGTCGGCGCGCATGAAGTGGTGATCTCGAAGGACGACGCGCAGATGAACGCGCACCTGAACAGCTTCGACTTCATCCTGAACACGGTCGCCGCGCAGCACGACCTGAACCCGTTCCTGCACCTGCTGAAGCGCGACGGCACGATGACGCTCGTCGGCGCGCCGGAGCACGACCATCCGTCGCCGCAGGTGTTCAACCTGATCTTCAAGCGCCGCCGCCTCGCGGGTTCGCTGATCGGCGGAATCGCGGAGACGCAGGAAATGCTCGACTTCTGCGCGGAGCACGGCATCACGTCGGATATCGAAACGATTCCGATGCAGCAGATCAATGCCGCTTACGAGCGGATGCTGAAGAGCGACGTGAAGTACCGGTTCGTGATCGACATGGCGTCGATCAAGCAGTAAGCGACGCGCCAAGCGAAACGGGCCGCATGTTCGACATGCGGCCCGTTTTCGCATCCGGCGACCGGGCGGCTCGACGGCGACGCGCGCGGCGTCGCGTCGCGCCGACGCTCACTTCTTGTAGTCGTAATCCACCGTCAGCGGCGCGTGATCGCTGAACTTGATGTCCTTGAAGATCGACGTGCGCTTCGCGGTGCCGGCCACGCCCGGCGTCGCGATCTGGTAATCGATCCGCCACCCGACGTTCTTCGCGTACGCCTGGCCGCGGTTGCTCCACCACGTGTACTGCTCGGGGCGCGGGTCGAGCGTGCGGAACACGTCGACGTAGCCGACATCGTCGAACAGCTGCGTGAGCCACGCCCGCTCTTCCGGCAGGCAGCCCGAGTTCTTCTGGTTGCTCTTCCAGTTCTTGATGTCGATTTCCTTGTGCACGATGTTCACGTCGCCGCACAGGATCACCTCGCGCTTCTTCTTCAGCTCGGCGAGGTGCGGCATGAACTCGTCCATGAAGCGGTACTTCGCCTGCTGCCGCTCTTCGCCGCTCGAGCCGGACGGCACGTACACCGACACGACCGACAGCTTGCCGTAGCGCGCCTCGACGTAGCGCCCCTCGGCGTCGAATTCGCTGCTGCCGAAGCCGATGATCACGTCATCGGGCTCGTGGCGGCTGTACACGCCCGCGCCGCTGTAGCCCTTTTTCTCGGCGTGGTGGAAGTAGCTCCTGAAGCCGTGCGGCTCGACGAATTCGGCCGGCAGGTCGTCGGCCGATACCTTGATTTCCTGCACGCACACACAATCGGCGTTCTGTTCGCCGAGCCATTCGAAGAAGCCCTTCTTCGCGGCGGAGCGGATGCCGTTCAGGTTGGCGGTAATCACTCGCATCATGTCGGGTTCCGTTGTTCAGTTCAGTTCGATGTTGTTACAGGATCGCAGCCTAGCGGATCTTCACGCCCTCGAGTTCCGGCTTCGGCGGCGGGAATTCGAGCTTCATGTCGGTCATCGTGCGCAGCAGCAGCTCGGCGATCATCACGTTGCGATGCGTCTTCGAGTTCGCCGGGATCACGTACCACGGCGCATGCTCGGCCGACGTCGCGGCGAGCGCGTCGCGGTACGCCGACTGGTACGCGTCCCAGTGCTTGCGCGCGTCGAGATCGGCGATGTCGAACTTCCAGTGCTTGGTCGGATCGTCGATGCGCGCCTGCAGCCGCTCGCGCTGCTCGTCCTTCGAGATGTGCAGGAAGCACTTGATGATCGTCGTGCCGTTCTCGAACAGCATCGTCTCGAAATCGCGAATCTGCCGGTAGCGGCGCTCGCATTCCTTGCTGTCGATCGCGTCGAGCACGCGCGGCACGAGCACGTCTTCGTAGTGGCTGCGGTTGAAGATCGCGAGTTCGCCCGCGGCCGGCGCCTGCAGATGCACGCGCCACAGGAAGTCGTGCACGGCCTCGATCGGCGTCGGCGCCTTGAACGACACGACGCGCAGGCCGAGCGGGTCGACCTCGCGGAACACCGCGCGCACGGTGCCGTCCTTGCCGCTGGTATCCATCCCCTGCAGCACGAGCAGCACACGCTTCTTCTGCTGCGTGTGCAGGCGCTCCTGCTGTACGTCGAGCTCGGTCGACACGGCCGACAGCCGTTCGCGGTCGGCATCCTTCGACCCCGACGAGAACGGCTTCGCGGCCGGATCGAACGCATCGAGCGTGAATGCGGCGGCTTCCTTCTCGCGCGTGCTGTACGGCACGCGGAAATCGTCGAGCGACGGTTGTTTCGCCATTCGTTCCTCCGTTGGACGGTGCAAGGCACACGCGCACACGATAACGCATGCACCAAAACGACGGGCCGCCCCGAACAGTTTCGGCGGCGGCCCGTCGTCAGGCGCGGTTCAGGCGCACGGCCATGCTCAGCCGAGCTTCTTCTTCAGCAACTCGTTGACCTGCTGCGGATTGGCCTTGCCCTTGGTCGCCTTCATCGCCTGGCCGATCAGCGCGTTGAACGCCTTTTCCTTGCCGGCGCGGAACTCCTCGACCGACTTCGCGTTCGCCGCCAGCACCTGGTCGATGATCGCTTCCAGCGCGCCGGCGTCGGAGATCTGCTTCAGGCCCTTCGCGTCGATGATGCGGTCGGCCGCGCCTTCGTCGGTCGCCTTCTCGTCCCAGATCGTCGCGAAGATTTCCTTCGCGATCTTGTTCGAGATCGTGCCGTCGGCGATGCGCTGCAGCACCAGCGCGAGCTGCGCGGCCGAGACGGGAATCGCGTCGATCTCGATGCCGTCGCGGTTCAGCTGCGACGACACGTCGCCCATCAGCCAGTTCGCGGCGATCTTCGCGTTCGCCGCGCCGACCTTCGCGACCACGGCCTCGAAGTACGCGGCCATCGCCTTGCTCGACGTCAGCACGCCCGCGTCGTACGCGGACACGCCGTACTGCTCGACGAAACGCTGCTGCATCGCGGCCGGCAGCTCGGGCATCCCGGCCTGCACGCGCTCGACCCAGTCGCGGCCAATCACGAGCGGCATCAGGTCGGGGTCGGGGAAGTAGCGGTAGTCGTGCGCGTCTTCCTTGCTGCGCATCGAACGCGTCTCGCGCTTGTCCGGATCGTAGAGGCGCGTTTCCTGCACGACCTCGCCGCCGTCCTCGATCAGCTCGATCTGGCGGCGCACTTCGTAGTTGATCGCTTCCTCGAGGAACCGGAACGAGTTCAGGTTCTTGATCTCGGCGCGCGTGCCGAACTTCTCCTGGCCGACCGGTCGCACCGACACGTTCGCGTCGCAGCGGAACGAGCCTTCCTGCATGTTGCCGTCGCAGATGCCGAGCCACACGACGAGCGCGTGCAGCGCCTTCGCATAGGCCACGGCCTCGGCCGCGCTGCGCATTTCCGGCTCGGTGACGATCTCGAGCAGCGGCGTGCCCGCGCGGTTCAGGTCGATCCCCGTCATCCCGGCGAAGTCTTCATGCAGCGACTTGCCCGCGTCTTCCTCGAGGTGCGCGCGGGTCAGGTTGACCGTCTTCTCGTACGCTTCCTTGCCGGCCTTTTCGTTGGCGGGCACCTGGATCGTGATCTGGCCGCCCTGCACGACCGGAATCTCGTACTGGCTGATCTGATAGCCCTTCGGCAGATCGGGGTAGAAATAATTCTTGCGCGCGAAGATGCTGCGCGGCGCGATGGTCGAACCGATCGCGAGGCCGAAGCGGATCGCGCGTTCGACCGCGCCGCGGTTCAGCACCGGCAGCACGCCCGGCAGCGCCAGGTCGACCGGGCAGGCCTGCGTGTTCGGCTCGGCGCCGAACTGCGTCGACGCGCCGGAGAAAATCTTCGAGACGGTCGACAGTTGCGCGTGCGTCTCGAGACCGATGACGACTTCCCATTGAGTCATATGCTTACACCCCCGCCGGAACTTGCTTGTGCCAGTCGGTCGCGCGCTGGAACGCGTCGGCAACCTGCAGCATCCGGGCTTCGTTGAAATAGTTGCCGATGATCTGCAGACCGACCGGGCGCTTCGCGTTCGCGCCGGCGCCGAAGCCGCACGGCACGCTCATGCCGGGGAGGCCTGCGAGGCTCACCGACAGCGTGTAGATATCCGCGAGATACATCTGCACCGGATCGTCGCCCTTCGCGCCGAGATCCCATGCGACCGTCGGCGACGCCGGGCCCATGATCACGTCGCAGGACTTGAACGCTTCCTGGAAATCGTTCGCGATGATGCGGCGGATCTTCTGCGCCTGCAGGTAGTACGCGTCGTAGTAGCCGTGCGACAGCACGTAGGTGCCGACGAGAATACGGCGCTTCACCTCGGGGCCGAAGCCTTCGGCGCGCGACTTCTTGTACATGTCGAGCAGGTCGCCGTACTGCGCGGCGCGGTGGCCGAAGCGCACGCCATCGAAACGCGACAGGTTCGACGACGCCTCGGCCGGCGCGATCACGTAATACACGGGGATCGACAGTTCCGTCTTCGGCAGCGACACCGGCACGAGCGTCGCGCCGAGCGCCTCGTATTGCTTGAGCGCCGCGTCGATCGACGCGCGCACGTCGTCGGCGAGGCCGTCGCCGAAATATTCGTTCGGCAGGCCGATGCGCAGGCCCGCGAGCGGCTTGCCCGCATCGTTGCCCGGCGCCCACGGCTGGCCGATGTGGCGCGTGAAGTCTTCGTCGTCGCGCTCGAGGCTCGTCGAGTCGCGCTCGTCGAAGCCGGCCATCGCGTTCAGCAGCAGCGCGCAGTCGGACGCGCTTTGCGCCATCGGGCCGCCCTGGTCGAGCGACGACGCGAACGCGATCATCCCGTAGCGCGACACGCGGCCGTAGGTCGGCTTGATGCCCGTCACGCCCGCGAACGACGCGGGCTGGCGGATCGAGCCGCCGGTGTCGGTGCCGGTCGCGGCCGGCGCGAGGCGCGCGGCGACGGCCGCCGAGCTGCCGCCCGAGCTGCCGCCCGGCACGGCGTTCGTGTCCCACGGGTTCTTCACGGCGCCGAACGCCGAATTCTCGTTGGACGAGCCCATCGCGAACTCGTCCATGTTGGTCTTGCCGAGCGTGACCATGCCGGCCGCCTGCAGGCGGGCGACGACGGTCGCGTCGAACGGGCTCTCGTAGTTCGCGAGCATCTTCGAGCCGGCGGTCGAGCGCCAGCCGCGCGTGACGAACACGTCCTTGTGCGCGATCGGCAGGCCGGTCAGCGCGCCGCCCGCGCCGCGCGCGAGTTCGGCGTCGGCGGCCTTCGCCTGCGCGAGGGTGAGGTCGGCGTCGACATGGACGAACGCGTTCAGGTCGCGTGCCGCGTCGATCCGTTTCAGGTAGAGCTGCGCGAGCTCGACGGCCGAGCATTCCTTGGCGGCGAGCGCGGCGCGCAGTTCGGTCAGGCTTTTTGCGTGCATTGAGTGGTTTTCCTGGGAATTCTGGGTGGCGCGCGGCGCGAAGGCGGCGCGCTTGTCATCGAACGCTTACTCGATCACCTTCGGCACGAGATAGAGGCCGTCCTGGACGGCCGGCGCCGGACGCTGGTTGTCGTCGCGATTGACGACTTCCGTCACGGCGTCGTCGCGCAGGCGCTGCGCGACTTCCTGGATCTGTTCGATCGGATGGGCGAGCGGCGCGATGCCGGCGGTGTCGACCGCCTGCATCTGCTCGACGAGCCCGAAGAATTCATTGAGCTGGCCGAGCGTATGCTCGGCGTCGGCGTCGGCCATTTCGAGTCGCGCCAGGTGCGCGATGCGTTTCACATCGGTCAGGGTCAGGGCCATGCGATCACCGGAAAAACAAGGCTGCGCAGCGCATCGAAAATCGCGCTGCGGCGGGGGGTTGGAGGGTGCGATCCCACCCTCAAAAATCGGGGCCGAAGCGGCAAAAATACCGTCCGTTTCGATTCAAATACCGTGAAATTATAAGGTATCATTACGCGTTCGACCCAAACCCGGCAGCCTTTTCCCGCACCGTTTCGCCCCGCTTCGGCAAGCCGTGCGTGCTTCGTGCGATCCCCGGTAGACATCACTCGCAGCTTCGTGCGCCGCGGCGGCCGCTTCCGCCACGCTTCCCGAGGCTGTTATTTTTTCCGCTGCCGCCCTCAGCGTTCGCTATGCAGGGCCGGCCCAGAGCGAAACAGGATTCTGAATGTTCGGTTTTTTGCGCAGCTACTTCTCCAACGATCTGGCGATCGACCTCGGCACCGCAAACACCCTGATCTACATGCGCGGCAAGGGCATCGTGCTCGATGAACCGTCCGTCGTGTCGATTCGTCAGGAAGGCGGCCCCAACGGCAAGAAGACGATCCAGGCGGTCGGCAAGGAAGCCAAGCAGATGCTCGGCAAGGTGCCGGGCAACATCGAGGCGATCCGCCCGATGAAGGACGGCGTGATCGCCGACTTCACCGTCACCGAGCAGATGATCAAGCAGTTCATCAAGACGGCACACGAGTCGCGCATGTTCTCGCCGTCGCCGCGCATCATCATCTGCGTGCCGTGCGGCTCGACCCAGGTCGAGCGGCGCGCGATCAAGGAAGCGGCGCATGGCGCCGGCGCGTCGCAGGTCTACCTGATCGAGGAGCCGATGGCGGCCGCGATCGGCGCGGGCCTGCCGGTGTCGGAAGCCACGGGCTCGATGGTCGTCGACATCGGCGGCGGCACGACGGAAGTCGGCGTGATCTCGCTCGGCGGCATCGTCTATAAAGGCTCGGTGCGCGTCGGCGGCGACAAGTTCGACGAGGCGATCGTCAACTACATCCGCCGCAACTACGGGATGCTGATCGGCGAACAGACCGCCGAGGCGATCAAGAAGGAAATCGGCTCCGCGTTCCCGGGCTCCGAAGTCAAGGAAATGGAAGTGAAGGGCCGCAACCTGTCGGAAGGCATTCCGCGCAGCTTCACGATCTCCAGCAACGAAATCCTCGAAGCGCTGACCGATCCACTGAACCAGATCGTGTCGTCGGTGAAGATCGCCCTCGAGCAGACGCCGCCGGAACTCGGCGCCGACATCGCCGAGCGCGGGATGATGCTGACGGGCGGCGGCGCGCTGCTGCGCGACCTCGATCGCCTGCTCGCGGAAGAAACCGGCCTGCCGGTGCTCGTCGCCGAAGATCCGCTCACCTGCGTCGTACGCGGTTCGGGCATGGCGCTCGAGCGCATGGACAAGCTGGGCAGCATCTTCTCGTACGAGTGATCGCCTAAGCAGTCCCGTTTGACATGGCGCACCCGCGGCGTGGCCGGATCGCTCGTTCAGAACGAACCGCCGCGCCGTTTGCGCGTCTGAGCATTATTTAACCGATCACACGCGCCCGGCGCCGACCATGGAATACAGTCCGCCGCCCCTCTTCAAGCAAGGTCCGCCCGCGCTCGCGCGGCTCATCTTCTTCGTCGCCCTCGCCATTGCGCTCCTCGTGTCGGACGCGCGCTTCAGCACGCTCGAAATCGTCCGCGGCGTGCTCGGCACCGTGCTGTACCCGCTGCAGCGCGCGGCGCTCGTGCCGCGTGACCTGTTCATGGGCGCGGCCGACATCGCCGTTACGGGCGCATCGCTGCGCCACGAGAACGACGCGCTACGCAAGCGCAACCTGCAATTGTCCACGCAGGCCAACCAGGCCGCGGTGCTCACGCAGGAAAACATGCACCTGCGCGCGGTGCTCGAGCTGCGCCAGCACATCGCGACGCAATCGACGCCCGTCGAAATCCAGTACGACACCAGCGACCCGTTCACGCAGAAGATCGTGATCGGACAAGGTTCTCAGCAGGGCATCCAGAACGGCGCGCCGGTCGTCAGTGAGGACGGCGTGATCGGCCAGATCACGCGCGTGTTCCCGCTGCAGGCCGAAGTCACGCTGATCACCGACCGCGATCTCGCGATTCCCGTGCAGGTGCTGCGCACCGGCCTGCGCAGCGTGATCTACGGCACGCCGAAGGGCGACTCGCTCGACCTGCGCTTCGTGCCGACGAGCTCGGACCTCGTCGCCGGCGACGAACTCGTCACGAGCGGCCTCGACGGCGTGTACCCGCCGGGCCTGCCGGTCGCGAAGGTCGTGCGCGTCGACAAGCTCGCCGATACCGCGTTCGCGCGCGTGACCTGCGCGCCGGTCGCCGCCGTGCGCGGCGCGCGCCAGATGCTGGTGCTGCACTACCAGAACGACGTCCCGCCGCGCCCGGCCGAGCCCGATCCGGCCGCCGAGAAGAACGCGAAGGGCAAGAAGGGCGCCAAGGCCGCCGCGAAGGGCGACAAGGCCGAAAAGGCCGACGCGAACGCGAAGGCGGCCGCCGCGGCCGCACCCGGCGCGAAACCCGCGCCGTCGGCACCCGTCGCTCCGGCCAAGCCCGCCGTCGCGCCCGCGAAGCCCGCGGCCGGGCAACCAGGAGCCCAGCGATGAACCGCCCGCAATACATCCTGCAGCCGGTCAACCCGTACTTCATCGTCTTCAGCCTCGCCGCAGCATTCCTGCTGAACCTGATGCCGTGGGGCCGCCTGCCCGGCGTGCCCGATTTCGTCGCGCTCGTGCTGCTGTTCTGGAACATCCACCAGCCGCGCAAGGTCGGGATGGGCGTCGCGTTCGCGCTCGGCATCCTGATGGACGTGCATGACGCGGGGCTGCTCGGCGAGCACGCGCTTGCCTATACGCTGCTGTCGTACGGCGCAATCACGATCCACCGCCGCGTGCTGTGGATGCCGATCGGCGTACAGGTGCTGTACGTCACGCCGCTGCTCGTCGTCGCGCAGCTGGTGCCGTTCGTGATCCGCCTCGTGATGGGCGCCGCGTTTCCCGGCTGGCGCTATCTGGTGGACGGCTTCGTCGAGGCCGCGCTGTGGCCGATCGCGAGCCACCTGCTGCTGATGCCGCAACGCCGCCCGGTCGACCCGGACGATACGCGCCCCATCTGAGCCGGACCGACCTTGAATACCCGCCGCCTCCACGCCCGCGCGCCGCGCTCCGGGGCGGCTCCTCGCCCGCGCGCGCTCGCCGCGCACGGGCCAGACCGATCGTGACCGCATGACCGAATTCAACGACACCCAACAGCAGCTCTCGAAGTTCCGCCTGCGCGTCGCGGCGGCGGGCGTGTTCGTGTTCGTCTGCTTCGGGCTGCTCGCGAGCCGCTTCTTCTACCTGCAGTTGATGCAGCACGGCAAATACGCGCTGCAGGCCGAGGAAAACCGCATCTCGGTCGCGCCGATCGTGCCGAACCGCGGGATCATCACCGATCGCAACGGCGTGGTCCTCGCGAAGAACTATTCGGCGTACACGCTCGAGATCACGCCGTCGAAGCTCGACGACACGCTCGACAACACGATCGACAAGCTATCCGCGATCATCCCGATCGACGCGCGCGACCGCCGCCGCTTCAAGAAGCTGCAGGAAGATTCGAAGAACTTCGAGAGCCTGCCGATCCGCACGCGCCTCACCGACGCGGAAGTCGCGCGCTTCACCGCGCAGCGCTTCCGCTTCCCCGGCGTCGACGTGCGCGCGCGCCTGTTCCGCCAATACCCGCTCGGCACGACGGCCGCGCACGTGATCGGCTACATCGGCCGCATCTCGAAGCGCGACCAGGATCGCATCGACGCGATCAGCGACGACAACGACAGCGACCAGGAACACTACGATCCGCGTCGCGACGCGAACAACTACAAGGGCACCGACTACATCGGCAAGATCGGCGTCGAGCAGAGCTACGAAACCGAGCTGCATGGGCTCACCGGCTTCGAGGAAGTCGAGGTGACGGCCGGCGGCCGGCCCGTGCGCACGCTGTCGCGCACGCAGGCGACGCCCGGCAACAACCTCGTGCTGTCGCTCGACATCGGGCTGCAGCAGGTCGCCGAGCAGGCGTTTGCCGGCAAGCGCGGCGCGCTCGTCGCGATCGAGCCGAAGTCGGGCGACGTGCTCGCGTTCGTGTCGTCGCCGAGCTTCGACCCGAACTCGTTCGTCGACGGCATCGACCAGCAGACCTGGGACGAGCTGAACAACTCCACCGACAAGCCGCTCCTGAACCGCCCGCTGCACGGCACCTACCCGCCCGGCTCGACGTACAAGCCGTTCATGGCGCTGGCCGGCCTGACGCTCGGCAAGCGCTCGCCGGGCTGGGGCTTCCAGGATCCCGGCTACTTCACGTTCGGCGGCCACACGTTCCGCAACGACGTGCGCTCGGGCCAGGGCTGGGTCGACATGAACAAGGCGATCATGGTGTCGAACGACACCTACTTCTACATGCTCGCGCGCGACCTCGGCGTGAACGCGATCGCGAACTTCATGAAGCCGTTCGGTTTCGGCCAGATCACCGGCATCGACATCCAGGGCGAGGCGCGCGGGATCCTGCCGTCGACCGACTGGAAGAAGAAGGCGTTCAAGAAGGCCGCGCAGCAGAAGTGGTTCGACGGCGAGACGATCAGCCTCGGGATCGGCCAGGGCTACAACTCGTTCACGATCCTGCAGCTCGCGCACGCCACCGCGACGCTCGCGAACAACGGCGTCGTGATGAAGCCCCACCTCGTGAAGGAAGTCGAGGATCCGATCACGCGCGGGCGCCATCTGACCGTGCCGAAGGAAAGCGAAACGATTCCGCTCAAGCAGTCCGACATCGACGTCGTGAAGCGCGGGATGGAGAACGTGATCGAAAACCCGTCCGGCACCGCGTACAAGGTGTTCCGCGGCGCGCCGTACCTCGCGGCCGGCAAGACCGGCACCGCGCAGGTGTTCTCGCTGCAGGGCTCGAACTACAAGGGCCACCTGCTCGCCGAGCACTTGCGCGACCACGCGCTGTTCATCGCGTACGCGCCGGTCGACCATCCGCAGATCGCCATCGCGCTGGTCGTCGAGAACGGCGGTTGGGGCGCGCAGGCCGCGGGCCCGATCGCACGCCGCGTGCTCGATTTCTACCTCGTCGATCGCCAGAAACCGGAGAACGAGGCGGCCGCCGTCGCCGCCGCTGCGTCGGCGACCGAGCCGATCAACGCACCGGTGATCGGCGATGCCTCGAAGACCGTGTCCGTCGCGGCCGGCTTCAAGGCGCTTGCGCAGCCCGTCGTGCCGACCGCGGCCAGCGCGGCGGACGCGGCATCGGCCGCGTCGGCACCCGATGCATCGGGTGCGGCCGGGGCAAGCGCCGTGCAGCCAGCCGTCGCGAGCGCCGCGGCGCCGATGCCCGCGAGCCTGCCGCCGATCCGGCGCCCGCACCGGCCGCGCCGGCCCGCCAGCGACGCGCAGCCGCTCGCCACCGCGCCGCGCGACGACAACTCCCGTGCCCTGGCCGCCGCGAAAGCGGCGAACGCCGGCACCGCTCATTAACGGAGAAAGGCATGCAATTCGACAAGCGCGCCTGGCTCGACAAGATCAAGCAGATGTTCGCGGGCTTCGACCGCCCGCTCGCCCTCATCGTGTTCCTGCTGCTGTGCGTCGGCATCGTCACGCTGTACAGCGCGTCGATCGACATGCCGGGCCGCGTCGAGGACCAATTGCGCAACATCCTGCTGACGTTCGTGCTGATGTGGGTGATCGCCAACATTCCGCCGACGACGCTGATGCGCTTCGCGGTCCCGCTGTATTCGTTCGGGGTCGCGCTGCTGATCGCGGTCGCGCTGTTCGGGATGACCAAGAAGGGCGCGAAGCGCTGGCTGAACGTCGGCGTCGTGATCCAGCCGTCGGAAATCCTCAAGATCGCGACACCGCTGATGCTCGCGTGGTATTACCAGCGCCGCGAAGGCGGGCTGCGCTGGTACGACTTCATAGCCGCGTTCGGGATCCTGATGGTGCCGGTCGGGTTGATCGCCAAGCAGCCCGACCTCGGCACGGGCCTGCTCGTGTTCGCGGCCGGCTTCTTCGTGATCTACCTCGCCGGCCTGTCGTTCAAGCTGATCGTGCCGGTGCTCGTCGCGGGCGTGATCGCGGTCGGCTCGATCGCCGTGTTCGAAGAGCGCATCTGCCAGCCCGAAGTGCAGTGGCCGCTGATGCACGACTACCAGAAGCACCGCGTGTGCACGCTGCTCGACCCGACTTCCGACCCGCTCGGCAAGGGCT
This sequence comes from Burkholderia sp. BCC1640, assembly GCF_902833125.1. Taxonomy (NCBI): domain Bacteria; kingdom Pseudomonadati; phylum Pseudomonadota; class Betaproteobacteria; order Burkholderiales; family Burkholderiaceae; genus Burkholderia; species Burkholderia sp. BCC1640. The sequence goes on from NZ_CADFEF010000027.1 coordinate 42,355, forward strand.
TCCACACGATCCAGGCCGTGATCGCGATCGGCTCGGGCGGCGTGCTCGGCAAGGGCTATCTGAAGGGCACGCAGGCCCACCTCGAGTTCATTCCGGAGAAACACACCGACTTCATCTTCGCGGTGTTCTCGGAGGAATGGGGGCTCGCAGGCGGCCTCGTGCTGCTGACGCTCTACATGGCGCTGATCGCGCGCGGGCTCTACATCGCCGCGCAGGGCGCGACGCTGTTCGGCCGGCTGCTCGCGGGCTCGCTCACGCTCGCGTTCTTCGTCTATGCGTTCGTCAACATCGGGATGGTGAGCGGCGTGCTGCCCGTCGTCGGCGTGCCTTTGCCGTTCATGAGCTACGGCGGCACCGCGCTCACGACGCTCGGCATCGCGATCGGAATGATCATGAGCGTCGGGCGACAGCGGCGACTGATGAAGAGCTGACGCCGCGACACGGCACGCGGTCGCCGGCAGAGCAGTCTGCGGCAAAGAAAACGGCGCTTCGTGCGCCGTTTTTCCTTGGGCAGGTCGAATGCGATGCGTGCCGCCCGCTCACTGCGGCGTCGCGCGCGGGCCCCCGTGGTCCGCGCCGGCGCCCGATGCCGGTTCCTGCGTCTTCAGGCGCGCGCTCAGCTCCTTGAATTTCAGCCCGGCTGTCTCGTCGCCCTGCGCGGCCGCGGCCGCGTAATACGCGCGCGCGATGTTCAGGTTCTGCGTGACGCCATCGCCGCCGCGCTCGTAGAACGATGCGGTCACGTACTGCGCGGTCGGCTCGCCCGCGTCGGCTGCCTGCTTGTACCACGCGAACGCCTGCCGGTTGTCGCGCGGCGTGCCGCGCCCGTCGAGAAACTGGTTCGCGAGCGACAGCTCGGCCTGCACGTGCCCCTGCTTCGCCGCACGCAGGAACCAGCGGTGCGCTTCGGCCGGATTGCGCGCGACGAACTCGCCGTCGTCGAACATCCGCCCGTACACGTACTGCGCATGCGACATGTTCGCGTCGGCCGCCCGCTTCAGCCAGCGCAGCCCTTCGTCGACGTTCGCGGTCACGCCGACGCCGGTGAGCAGCATCATCGCGTAGTTAAACTGCGCGAGCCGGTCGCCGCGTTCGGCCGCGTCGTGGAACTGCACCAGCGCCGCACGATAGTCGCCGGCGTTGTAGTCGGCCACCGCGGATTGCGTCTCGCGCGCCGGGTCCGGCTTCGCGTGCGGCGCATTCTGCGCGACCGCCGCGACGCACACGGCCCACAGCCCGAACATCGTGCCGATCCGCGCGCATACGCCGGCCGTACGCCGCGCGCTGCCGGGCCTCGCGCCGTCGCCGCCGTTCATGACCGCACCTCCTGCAGCGCCTGGCGCGTCGCGCGCAGCAGCCAGCTCACGTCGGCCGACAGCGTGATCATCCGGTAGCCGGCCTCGCGATACTGGCGCGCGGTCGCGGTATCGTTCGCGAAGATGCCGACCGCGACGCCGGCCTGCTTGCCGGCCGCGAGCACGCGCGCCATCGCGGTTTCGACGTCCGGGTGGCGGCTGTCGCCGAGATGCCCGAGGCTCGCCGCCAGATCGGCCGGGCCGACGAACAGGCAGTCGACACCCGGCGTCGCGGCGATCCGTTCGACTTCATCGATACCGCGCGCCGATTCGATCTGCACGATCACCGCGACCTGCGCGTTCGCCGTCTGCAGGTAATCGCGGCGCATGCCGAACGCCGCCGCACGCACCATGCCGGCCACGCCGCGCAGCCCATCGGGGGAATCCGGCGATGGGAAGCGCGTGAGCCGCACTGCGTGCGCGGCCTCGTCTGGCGTCTCGATGCACGGGAACATCAGCGTGCGCGCGCCGGCGTCGAGCGCGCGCTTCACGAGCCACGGCTCGCGCCCCGGCACGCGCACGACGGGCTCGCTCGGCAGGTGCGCGGCGGCCAGCGCGCGCAGTTGCGACGCGACGTCGCGGCTGTCGTTCGGCGCGTGCTCCATGTCGATGCAGAGCCAGTCGTAGCCGGCGTGCGCGAGCGCTTCCGCGGCCGTTTCGCAGCCGAGCGACAGCCACAGGCCGTACAGCGGCTCGTCGCCGTCGTGCAGACGTTGTTTGAGGGAATTGGTGAGCGTGCTCATCGATACGGCCTCCGGGACGGAACGGCAATCGAACGGGACAAGCAACAAGCGAAGCGGGCGCAACACGGGGCCCTGGAACGTCAGTCGGCCGTGGGCGGCCGATCTGACAGCGCGGGCCGCGCGCTGGCGCACGGATGCGTTTTCCGGTGCCACGCAGCGATCATAGCGCGGCGTTACGCGGAATGTGGGAACAGGCGGGGAGCGGCGCCGGACGAGGCCGCACGGCGCGGTGGCAGGCAGCCCGCGCCGGTTGGCGAGGCTGCCGAAAAGGCAGGATCAGCGGCCGGGCTGGCGCTCGACGTCGGCCCAGCAGTTCGGCGTTTCGTACAAGCGCACGCGTTCCAGGCGCAGGTTCACGCCGTAGTGCGCGTCGTACACGTTCGCGAGGATGTCGAATGCGATCGCCGCGAGGTTCTCGACGGTCGGGATCCGGTCGAGCACGACGGTCTTGTGGTCGGCCATCTGCTCGAGGAACGAGCGCACGACTTCGTCGCGCGCGTAGACCAGGAACGCGTGATCCCACTTGTTGACGAGGTGCTCGACCGCGAGCGCCTTCACGTCGGCGAAATCCATCACCATGCCGCGGTCGGGCGCCCCCTCGGTATCGACGAGATCGCCGCGCAGCGTGACTTCGAGCACGTAGCGATGGCCGTGCAGGTTCCGGCACTGGCTGCGGTGATCGGGAATGCGGTGGCCCGCGTCGAATTCGAGTTTTCGGGTAATCAGCACGATGTCAAAAGCCGTGGCTCAGGGAATGTTCAGATATTTGTGGGTCTGCATCGACAGCCGCCACTGCGGATGCCGCTTGCACCAGTCGATCGCGAGCTTCGTATTGAGATCGCGCGACGGGCCGTCCATCGGCTGCACGAGAAAATACTCGAAATCGAGCTTCGCGTAGTCGGCAAGCCGCTGGTTGTCCTGCGGGATCACGACCTTCAGTTCGTTGCCCTTCGTGACGACGAGCGGCGCGTCGGCCTTCGGGCTCACGCAGATCCAGTCGATCGTTTCGAGCACGGGCAGCGAGCCGTTGGTCTCGATCGCGATCTCGAAGCCCGCCGCATGCAGCGCGTCGACGAGCGGCTGGTCGAGCTGCAGCATCGGCTCGCCGCCCGTGCAGACGACGAAGCGATGCGCTTCGCCGTCCGGCCACAGGCCGGCGATCGTCGCGACGAGCGCTTCGGCGTCCTTGAACTTGCCGCCGTTCTCGCCGTCGGTGCCGACGAAGTCCGTATCGCAGAAACGGCACACGGCGTCCGCACGATCCTCTTCGCGGCCCGACCACAGATTGCAGCCGGCGAACCGGCAGAACACGGCCGGACGGCCCGCGTTCGCGCCCTCGCCCTGCAACGTGTAGAAAATTTCCTTGACCGCGTAAGTCATCGTGCTTCGTCCGGCTCGCGCCGCTCGTTGTCGATCAGAATCCGTTATTCATCCGGCGCTGCCGCCGCACCCGCGTCACAGCGGTGCTTCGGTCACCCGCTCGCCCTTCAGGTAGGCCTCGTAGCCGCGCTTGCGCAGCTTGCAGGCCGGGCATTCGCCGCAGCCGAAACCCCAGTCGTGCAGCTCCGCGCGCTCGCCCACGTAGCACGTGTGCGTCTCGACGCGGATCAGCTCGACGAGCGCCTCGCCGCCGAGTTGCTCGGCGAGTTGCCACGTCTGCGCCTTGTCCAGCCACATCAGCGGGGTCTCGAGCACGACGCGCGTATCCATCCCGAGGTTCAGCGCGACCTGCAGCGCCTTCATCGTGTCGTCGCGGCAGTCCGGGTAGCCCGAGAAATCGGTCTCGCACATCCCGCCGACCAGCACGCGCAGACCGCGGCGATAGGCGATCGCGGCCGCGATCGTCATGAACAGCAGGTTGCGGCCCGGCACGAACGTGTTCGGCAATCCGTTCGCCGCGGTCTCGATCTCGATCGTGCGCGTCATCGCCGTATCGCTGATCGCGCCGAGCACCGACAGATCGATCATGTGATCGTCGCCGAGGCGGCCCGCCCATGCGGGAAACCGGTGCTTCAGCGCATCGCGTACACCTTCGCGACACTCGAGTTCGACGCGATGGCGCTGGCCGTAATCGAAGCCGAGCGTCTCGACCGTCTGGTAGCGTTCTAGGGCCCAGGCCACGCACGTGGCCGAGTCCTGCCCGCCGGAAAACAACACGAGCGCGCCGTCTTTAGCGTCTGTCCGAATCACCGTGATACTCCGTGAATGTGTAGGCTCGCGTCGCGCTGCGCCCCGGGGCCGGCTGCCGTCGGACGGCCCGACGCGTGCCGGCCTGCGCCGGCTCGACCAGTATAGGCAGCGCGGTCGGCCGCGAACGCGGCGGCGCGCTTATACCGCCCATCGCGCGGCATCGTTGCCGCGCGTCACGGCGGCGCCTGCGGGCTGCCTGCCGTGCGCATGAAGCGATGCGCTAAGTCATTGAGCGGGCACGGATTTTATCACGCCCCGACGAATGCTGCCGGGCGCGCCGCCGATGCCGCGCAAACCCACCACAAACGAAAAACCCCAAGAACCTTCCGATTCTTGGGGTTGGAACTGCTGGTGGCCTGGGACGGAATCGAACCATCGACACGCGGATTTTCAATCCGCTGCTCTACCAACTGAGCTACCGGGCCAACGAAGAAGAGAAAGTATATCCAGCCCTCATCACTTGCGCAAGTGTTTTCGCGAAATATTTTATGCAGCGCCTTCGGTCGGCTTCTTGCCCAGCTCGACACCGAGCTGCTTGAGCTTGCGATACAGGTGCGTGCGCTCGAGGCCCGTCTTCTCCGCGACGCGCGTCATGCTGCCGTTCTCGCGCGCGAGGTGATATTCGAAGTACGCGCGCTCGAATGCGTCGCGCGCTTCGCGCAACGGGATGTCGAACGGAATCGCGGCCGTCTGGCCCGCGAGGCCGAGCGCCGTGACCATGTCGTCGCCGAGCGTCGGCAGCGCGGCCGCGGATGCGACGGCCGCCGGCCCCGATGCTTGCCCGATGCCGGCTTTCGCCGCTGCGTTGACGGACACCGGTGCCGCGCCGCGCGCGAGACCGTGCTCGACGGACTTCAGCAGCTTCTGCAGCGCGATCGGCTTCTCTAGGAAATCGAGTGCGCCGATCTTCGTCGCCTCGACGGCCGTGTCGATCGTCGCGTGCCCGGACATCATGATCACGGGCATCGTCAACAGGCCCTGCGCCGCCCATTCCTTGAGCAGCGTGACGCCGTCGGTATCGGGCATCCAGATATCGAGCAGCACGAGATCGGGCGCCTGATTCAGGCGGTATTCCCGCGCGGCCTGCGCGTTCTCCGCCGCCTCGACGACATGTCCTTCATCGCTGAGGATCTCCGAGAGCAATTCCCGGATGCCCATTTCATCATCTACCACCAGGATGGTTGCCATTTACGCTGCCTTTGTCTGCACACTTGCTTTTGTCTTGGCGGGAGCCGTCCCGCCCTGCGCGCCGGATTCGGCGCCTGGCGTATCGCTCGCCATCTGCAGGAACAGGATCGACACCTGCGCACCCTCGACGGTCTCGCCGTGCATGCGATTGCGCAGATCGATCCGCGCACCGTGCTCGTCGACGATTTTCTTGACCGTGGCCAGCCCGAGCCCCGTGCCCTTCGCCTTCGTCGTCACGTACGGCTCGAACGCACGGGTCAGGATGCGTGCCGGAAAACCGGGCCCGTTGTCGGACACGGTAAGACGTACCGCGACGCGCGTTTTGCCCTCGGCGTCGGGATCGCCATATTCTACTGTCTTGGTTTCGATCAACACACGCGGATGCGCGACTTCCGCGACCGAATCCTGCGCGTTCTGCAGCAGGTTGTGAATCACCTGGCGCAGTTGCGTCGCGTCGCCGCGAATCACCGGCAGCGACGGCGCGAGTTCGGCGACGATCGCGCTCTTGCCTTCGCCGACACCATACAGCCCGAGCACCTCGCTCGCCAGTTCGTTCAGCTGCAGGTTCGCGAGCACCGCCGGCGGCGTGCGCGCATATTCGCGGAAATCGTCGACCATCCGCTTCATCGCGGCCACCTGGTTGACGATCATCGTCGCGCCGCGCTTGAGCACGTCCGCATCGGGCGGTGCGAGCTTGTCGGACAGCTTCATCTGCAGCCGCTCGGCCGACAGCTGGATCGGCGTCAGCGGGTTCTTGATCTCGTGCGCGAGCCGCCGCGCGACCTCGCCCCATGCGACCGAACGCTGCGCGGAAATCACGTCGGAGATGTCGTCGAACACGACGACGTAGCCGGACGTCTGCGGATCGTCGGCCTCGCCCTCGACCGTCGACACGAGGCGCGTGCCGCGCACGAGCAAGGTCAGCGGATCGGCTTCGCCCGGCACCTCGATCGCAAACTGCTGCTGCCAGTGACCGCGATCGCCGCTGCCGCCGTCCGAAGCCGCTTCGCGATCGGCGAACGCCTTGCGCACCATCGCACCGAATTCCGCGACGACGCCGATTCGGTCGAGCGCCGTGCCGATCATCGAGCTGAACGGCTGCCGGAAGATCCGCTCGGCGCCGCGGTTGGCCGTCGTCAGCCGGAACTGGCGATCGAGCACGAACACGCCGGCCGTCAGGTTCGCGAGGATGCTCTCGAGATACGTCTTCGAATGCTCAAGCGCGATGCGGTTCTTCTCGACCGCCTGCCGAGCCTCCGACAATTGGCGCGTCATCGCGTTGAACGACTGTGTGAGGAAGCCGAGCTCGTCGCGCGACTTGATCTCGCGCTTCGGCGTGTAGTCGCCTTCCGTGACCTCCTTCGTGCCCTGCGCGAGCAGGAACAGCGGCCGCGCGAGCTGCTGGCCGAGCGCGAGCGCGAGCATCATCGCGATGAAGGTCGCGAGGAACAGCGCGAGCGTCAGCGTGCCGATGTACATCTTGCGCAGCCCGGTGCGGCCGAGCGATTTTTCCTGATATTCGCGATACGCGCGCTGCACCGCGTCGGCGTTGTGCGCAAGCGTGGGCGGCACCGGCTGCGTGAGCTGCAGGAATCGCTCCGCCGGTTGCAGCAGCGACGTCGTCGCATCGGGAATCGGCCGCACGACGCGCAGCCGCAGCGCGCCCTTCGCGCCGTGCGCGCGCGGGTCGCCGTCGACCTCGCCCTCGATCGCCGCGTACGCGCCGTGTTCGCGCGCTTGGCTCAGCATCAGCGGCGTCGGCAGGTCGTCCGGAATCAGCGCGGCGAAATTGCCCGATGCCTGCGCGACGATGTGCAGCTCGGGCGCCGCGCCGGAGCCGCCGCGGCTCGGCTCGACGATCGTCGCATCCTGCACGCCGAACTGGTCGCGCAGGCGCAAGAGCGTGAGTGTCGTGCCGTTCGTGTTCGCATCGACGCTCGCGAGCTGATCGGACATCAGCCGCGCCTTCGTCTGCAGGTCGGACAGCGACGCGTCGAGCATCCCGCGGCCGAGGTTCAGGCCGGCCGTCAGCGCGGTCTCGACGTTCACGTCGAACCACGACTCGATACTGCGCGACACGAACTGATACGACACGATGTAGATGATCCCGCCCGGCACCACGCCGACGAGCGCGAAGAACACCGCGAGCTTCGCGAGCAGCCGCGTGCCGAACTTGCCCTTCCTCAGGCGCACGACGATCATCCCGATCAGACCGAGCACCACCAGCAGGAACACGAGCGCGACGATGATGTTCATCGCGTACAGCCACGAGTAGTAGCGGTCGAAGAATTCGGTGTTCGCGCTCGCGGCCGCGAGCAGCACGAGCAGCAGCAGCGCCGTGAGCGCGACGGTCGAGACGATCACGCGAACGAGGAGGCTCTTCCCGCTGGCCGCGCGGCGCACTTTATTTAGCACGTTCGGTCACCGTGAAAGTGAAGCGCTTCCAGTCCGACCCGAGCGTCCAGTCGCGGTTGTTCACCGCGTCGACCTGGAACGGCTTCGGCATCAGCGCCGTATCGAGCTGCATCCGCACCGAGGCGGTGTAGGTTTCGCCGGCGCGCACCTGGTTGCGGTCGATCACGTGCCACGACGTGATGTGCCGGACGACCGCGAGCGCGTCCTTCAGCGACGGGAAGCCGAGTTGCAGCCCGCCCGTCGACACGCGGTACTCGCGCGTGAGCGGCTGGAACGACAGGCGGATCGTCTGCGACACCGACACCGGCTGCTCGTCGAACCAGTACCAGCGCGCGCGGCCCAGTTCGAAGTCGGTCGTGAAGTAAAGCGGGATGCCCTTGTTGACCGCATCCTCGAGGTTCGGATTCAGCTCGAAATCGAAGCGGGCATCGAGGCTCCAGCCGCTTCCGTCAGCCTGCAGCGATGCGCGCTGCACGGCGATCGACTCGGCACGCGCCGGCCGAACGACAGTCAGGCACAGCGTCAACGCGACCAGCAGGACGGCCGCGAGCCGAAGTGGAAAAAGGTGTTTGATCGTCACCGTTTCTGAAACCGCGCGTAGAAAAATCCGTCGTGATCGGTGTTCTGGTCGAGTGCGCCGGCCGCCCCGCCGTGCACGCCGCCCGGCAGCAGTTGGCCGGGCGCGTCCAATCGTACCGCATCTTCACAGGCCGCTTCAAACCAGCGAGCCTGCAACTCACCTTCCTCGGGGAAGATCGAACAGGTCACGTAGAGCAGTTCGCCGCCCGGCTTCACGAGCGGCCACAACGCCGTCAGGATGCGGCGCTGCTCCGCGACGAGCGCGGCGATGTCGGCTTCGCGACGCAGCCAGCGAATATCGGGATGACGACGCACGATGCCGGACGCCGAGCACGGCACGTCGGCGAGGATGCGGTCGAACGGACGGCCGTCGTACCACGCGTCCGGAGCGCCCGCATCGCCGACGCGCACGTCCGCCGCGAGCGACAGGCGCGCGAGGTTCTCGCCGATGCGCGCCGCGCGGGTCGCGTCGCTTTCGAGCGCAACGACTTCGGCGTCGGCCAGTTCGAGGATATGCCCGGTCTTGCCGCCCGGTGCCGCGCACGCATCGAGCACGCGCATGCCGTCGCGCGCACCGAGCCATTCGGCCGCGAGTTGCGCACCGGCATCCTGCACCGATACGACGCCGTCGGCGAAGCCCGGAATGCGGTCGACCGGGAGCGCCGACGCGAGCCGCACCGCGTGGCGACCGATCGCGGTCGCGTCGATTCCACTCGCGCGCAGCGTGTCGAGATATGCGTCGACGGTCGCGCGGCGCGCGTTCACGCGCAACGTCAGCGGCCCCTGGCGCTCGCCGGCCGCAAGAATCGCCTGCCAGGCATCCGGCCATGCACGCTTCACCGCATCGACCCACCAGGTGCGGTAATTCCAGCGTGCGACGGGATCATCCTGCATCGCCGCGACGAGCGCGTCGCGCTCACGCTGGAAACGCCGCAGCACAGCGTTGACCAGCCCTTTCGCGAACGCAAATTCGCGCCGTGCGCCGATCACGGTCACGGCCTGGTCGACGATCGTGAATGCCGGGTACGCGGCCACCTCCTCCGGATCGAGCATCAGCGCGAGCGCACCGGTGAGCACCGCATGCACGTGCGCGGGAGGCGCCTTGCTGACGAGCTGGCCGATCAGCCAGTCCGCGCTGCCGAGACGACGCATCGTCCGGTACGCGACGTCCTGCGTCGCGCCCCGCGCCAGCGCCTGTGCGCCGGCCGGCATCTGCGCGAACACCGCGGCCAGTGCCGCCGGCAGCGCGGTGCCGCGCCGCACCGCATCGACGGCCTGCGCGGCCGCGTCGAGTGCGAAGCCCAGCGAATCGGGCGCGAGATGCAGCGCGGACAGGCGCGCGGCGCGGCCGGAGGAAGACTGAGCGGAGGAGCGGGTTCGTGTCATCGGAGCAAAATCGGCAAACGGGCGCCGCGAGCGGCGGGAACCTGCGGCCGCGTGGCCGCCGCGATTCCAAACCGCGCATTGTAGCGTGAGGTCATGCGTCCCCTTTACGGGGCGCACAAATGAAACACCCCGCAGCGCAGGGCATGCGGGGTGACGTGTCAAGCGCGACGCGACTTAGTCGAAGCGGCCGGTACGCGCCATCTCCATCAGACGCGCGATGCGCTCCTCGGTCGCCGGGTGCGTGGAGAACAGATTCTGCAGACCACCGCCGTGAAGCGGGTTCATGATCATCATCTGCGCGGTGGCCGGATGCGCTTCGGCCGCCTGGAACGGGATGCCGGCCGCATAGCGATGGATCTTGTCGAGCGCGGTGGCGAGCGACTGCGGATCGCCGGAGATCTGCGCGCCGCCGCGGTCGGCCTCGAACTCGCGCGCGCGCGAGATCGCCATCTGGATCAGCGCACCGGCGATCGGTGCGAGCAACGCGACCGCAATGCCCGCGATCGGGTTGGCCGGACGGCCGTTTTCGTCGCGACCGCCGAAGAACATCGCGAAGTTGGCCAGCGCCGAAATCGCGCCCGCCATCGTCGCGGTGATCGTCGAAATCAGGATGTCGCGATGCTTCACGTGCGCGAGCTCATGCGCCATCACGCCGCGCATCTCGCGCTCGGACAGCACACGCAGGATGCCCGTCGTCGCGGCGACCGCCGCGTGCTCGGGGTTGCGGCCCGTGGCGAACGCGTTCGGCGCGTCCTCATTGATCAGGTAGACGCGCGGCATCGCCAGGTTCGCGCGCGTGGCGAGTTCGCGCACCATCCGGTAGAACTGCGGCGCCGTGTTCTCGTCGACTTCCTGCGCGTTGTACATGCGCAGCACCATCTTGTCGGAGAACCAGTACGAGAAGAAATTCATGCCGAGCGCGAACAGCAGCGCGATCGTCATGCCGCGCGAGCCGCCGATCATGCCGCCGATCACGATGAACAGGGCCGTGATCGCGGCCATCAGCATCGCCGTTTTGACCCAATTGAACATACCCACTCCTTATCCGTCAGGGGACCCGCCGCACATCACGATGCACGGCGGAAAATTGTAAGTGATTTGTTAGATAAGGTCTTGCCGGAAAAATTCAATTTCAGCGTTGCGTCGCCGCGAGCCGCAGCCCGAGGCCGACGAAGGCGCTGCCCACCGTGCGGTCAAGCCACTTCCTGACGCCCGGCTTGCCGGAAAAGCGCTGCGTGACGCTCCCCGCGACCCACGCGACGATGCAGGTCCAGACCGTGCTCATCACGACGAACACCGAACCGAGCGCCAGGAACGCCAGCGCCTTGTGCGGGCTGTCGGCCGACACGAACTGCGGGAAGAACGACACGAAGAACAGCACGACCTTCGGGTTCAACACGTTGGTCCAGAAACCCTGCATGAACAGCTGGCGCAGCGGCCTCGCCGCCGTGACGCGTGCCGCCTCGGCGCCTGCCGGCGCGGCCGCCTGCTTCGCAAGGATCATGCGCACGCCGAGGTAAATCAGGTAAGCGGCACCGACCAGCTTGATCACCGTGAACGCGGCGGCCGACGCCGCGAGCAGCGCGGTCAGACCGAACGCGCACGCAAGCGCGTGCACGCAGCAGCCGGCGGAGATGCCGAGCGCGGACATCAGCCCCGCGCCACGGCCCTGCGCGACGCTGCGGCCGACTATGTACGCCGTATCGGGGCCGGGCGTGACGTTCAGCAGGAAAACCGCGAGCACGAAGAAGCCGAAATGGGTGATACCAAGCATGGGAACCTCGAAACCGGAAAGCGCAGGGAAATTCTACGCGCGCCTGCCGCGCCGCGCGACTCGGCCATCCGGCCGATTGCGCTCGACCGGCATGTCGGGTCGAATAAGGCTCAAAGCCCGTCGGGCAACGCGAAGCGCTGGCCCGCGGCGAGCGGCGAGCCGGCCAGGAATTCGCGCGCGGGCAGCCGCTTGCCGCCCGGCTTCTGCAGTTGCGTGACGCGCAGCGCGCCGCCACCGCCGCAGGCGACGACAACACCTTCCGGCGCCGCCTCGACGATCGTGCCAGGCGCCGTGTCGACAATCGCGCCGCGCGCCGCCACCGGCTCGGCCGCCCACAGCTTGATTGCCGCGCCGTCGAGCATCGCGACGCCGCCCGGGAACGGGTCGAACGCGCGCACCTGGCGCGCGAGCACGTCGGCCGGCTTGCGCCAGTCGAGCGCCGCTTCGTGCTTGCCGATCTTTTCCGCGTAGGTCACGCCGTCGGCCGGCTGCGGAATGGCGGGCAGCGCGCCGTCGCGCTCGAGCCGCACGAGCGCGTCGACGATCAGGCGCGCACCGTCGGCGGCCAGCCGGTCGTGAAGCGTCGCGGTCGTATCGTCAGGCGCGATCGTGAGGCGCGCTTCCTCGATCATCGCGCCGGTGTCGAGGCCGACGTCCATCTGCATCAGCGTGACGCCCGTCTCAGCGTCACCGGCTTCGATCGCGCGATGAATCGGCGCGGCGCCGCGCCAGCGCGGCAGCAGCGACGCGTGGATGTTGATGCAGCCGGCGCGCGGAATGTCGAGCACCTCCTGCGGCAGCAGCAGGCCGTATGCGGCGACCACCATCACGTCGTGCGGTGTCGCGCGCAGCAGCTCGATCGCGTCGGCCGCTTCCTCCGGGTACTTGCCCGCGCGGCGCAGCGACGTCGGCTGCGCGACGGGCATCCCGTGCTCGACGGCATAGCGCTTCACGGCGCTCGCCTGCAGTTTCATCCCGCGCCCGGCGGGGCGGTCGGGCTGAGTGAGCACGAGCGGCACCGGGAAACCGGCCTCGTGGATCGCGGCGAGTGCGGCCGCGGCGAATTCCGGCGTGCCGGCAAAAATCACGCGCAACGTATGGGTCATGACAGCGTTCGGGATCGGGCTGGGCAAACGCGCGTCACATCGCGCGTTCGAGTTTCTTCATCTTCGTCTTGATACGGGTCTGCTTCAGCGGCGACAGGTATTCGACGAACACGCGACCCATCAGGTGATCCATCTCGTGCTGCACGCACACGGCGAGAAGGCCCTCGCAGTCGAGCTCGAAGGTTTCGCCCTGCTCGTTGAGCGCACGCACACGCACGTGGTCGGGACGCTCGACTTCGTCGTAGATCCCGGGCACCGACAGGCAGCCCTCCTCGTAGATCTGTTTCACGTCGCTCGACCAGATGATCTCGGGGTTGATGAACGCGCGCAGTTCGTTCTTCTCCTCGGAGACGTCGATCACGATCACGCGCTCGTGCACGTCGACCTGCGTCGCCGCGAGGCCGATGCCCGGCGCGGCGTACATGGTTTCGGCCATGTCGGCGACGAGCTTGCGGATCCGGTCGTCGACCTTGTCGACGGGCTTGGCGACCTTGTGCAGCCGCTTGTCGGGGTAATGAAGAATGTTCAGCAAAGCCATGGTGTTCGGTATTCGGTGGAGCGGCGCGCCGCATCGGCCATCCGGCCGGCTGGCGCCGCCGCCGGGATGCAATGAAGATGAGGCGGACGCGCGGCATGTCAATGCCGCGGGTCTGCCTCCTGCAATTGGCCGGACGCTCGTGCGCGCGGCCCTATCGAGTATTTCGGATGATGAAAATTTTATCACGGCGCCACGCTGTTCGCTGGCCGTCGCATTCGAGGGGAACCTCATGTCGCCGCAAGCGCTGACGACCTCCGCGTTGCGTGCGTGGCTGCAGCTCGCGCATGCACCGGGACTCCCGCCCGCCGTGCTGCGTGCACTGCTCGATGCATTCGGCTCGCCGACGGCGCTGCTGCGCGCATCCGACCAGGCCATCGGTGCGGCGAGCAGCGCTGCCGCCGCGCGGGCGGTGCGCACCAGCCAGCGGAACGGCCTCGACGCCCGCACCGACGCCGCACTGGCATGGCTCGACGCACCGGGCAACGCGATCGTCACGCTCAACGATCCCGTCTATCCGCCGCGGCTGCGCGACCTGCACGATCCGCCACCGCTGCTATATGTAAAGGGCAGGCTCGACTTGCTGCATGCACGCGGGCTCGCCGTGGTCGGCAGCCGACATGCGACGCCGCAGGGGCTCGCAGACGCCACACGCTTCTCGCATGCGCTGTCCGATGCAGGCCTCGTGATCGTCTCCGGTCTCGCGCTCGGCATCGACGGCGCCGCACATCGCGGCGGGCTCGACGGCCGCGCCGGCACGGTCGCGGTGATCGCGACGGGCGCCGATCTCGTCTACCCGGCTCGGCACCGCACCCTTGCGCACGAGATTGCCGCACGCGGCGCGATCGTTTCCGAATGGCCGCTCGGCACACCCGCGCGGGCGGCGCATTTCCCGCAGCGCAACCGGCTGATCGCTGCGCTCGCGCTCGGCGCGCTCGTCGTCGAAGCCGCGCCGCGCTCTGGCTCGCTGATCACCGCGCGGCTCGCGAACGAGCTGGGCCGCGACGTGTTCGCGATGCCGGGCTCGATCCACGCGCCGCTCGCGCAGGGCTGCCACGCACTGATCCGCGACGGCGCGAAGCTCACCACGACCCCGCTCGACGTGCTCGAGGAATACGGGTTGGGCGAACCGGCTGTTCACGCCAGCCGCACGGAGAATTCACGTTCGCGCCCCGATAACGGTGGAACGACCGACACCGCCGCGCGGTGCGCGGGCGAGCACATCGAGAAAGCCGGTTCCGCCATTCCGGTCGCCACGCCCGCCGAGATCGACGGCACGCCAACCGACAACCCGGCCGAACAGTCCGTGCTCGCCGCACTGGGATACGGCCCCGTTACTTACGAGTGGCTTGCCGAGCACACCGGTCTGTCCGACGACGCGCTGCACCGCGCGCTACTCGGGCTCGAACTGGCCGGCCGCGTGGCGAGCATGCCCGGCGGACGCTTCGCGCGGCTTGACGCAACGCCCACCCCGCCCGCGTCCGGCGTGCTACAGTCCCCCGCATAGAGGCGGCCGTGCCGCCGACGCAACCCCGAGGAATTCCATGCCCGCGCTGAATCTCGACACCGATGCCGATCGGATCGCCGAGCGCCTCGCCGATCCCGACACGCTGCTGGTCGCCTGCCTGTGCGCCGAGTGGTGCGGCACCTGCCGTGACTACCGAACGGCCTTCGACCAGCTCGCCGACGCCCATCCCGACACCTGCTTCGCGTGGATCGACGTCGAAACCCATGCCGACCGGCTCGACGATCTCGACGTCGAGAATTTTCCGACGATCCTGATCGAGGACGCGAACACCGCGCGCTTCTTCGGTACGGTGCTGCCGCACGCGGCGATCGTCGAACGGATGCTGTCCGACCTGAGCGCCGTGCCCGGCGCGCCGCACGCACCGAAATTGCGCAACATCCTGAATGTCGAGGCGTAAGCCACGCACCGGCCCGGCAGCTTTTCGCGCCGTTGCGCGTGCCGCCGCGCCGGGCGCTTGCCGCCGTTGCGGCCCCCCACTATGATGAGCCGCTTTTTGCACGCCGCGCCGCCGTCGCCGCGGCGTGTGCTATAAAGCCGTCGTAAAAGGGACCCACGCCGGCGAACCCGGTCTACCAACACACATCTGTCATGTCCAAAGCACTGATCATTGCGGAAAAGCCTTCTGTCGCGAACGACATCGCGCGCGCTTTGGGCGGCTTTACCAAGCATGACGAATACTTCGAGAGCGACGAATTCGTCCTGTCGTCCGCGGTCGGCCACCTGCTGGAAATCGCCGCCCCGGAAGAGTACGAGGTCAAGCGCGGGAAATGGAGCTTCGCTCATCTGCCCGTCATCCCCCCGCATTTCGACCTGAACCCGATCGCAAAAAGCGAGTCGCGCCTGAAAGTCCTGACCAAGCTCATGAAGCGCAAGGACGTCGACCGCCTAATCAACGCATGTGACGCGGGGCGCGAGGGCGAGCTGATTTTCCGCCTGATCGTGCAGCACGCGAAGGCGAAACAGCCGGTCCAGCGCCTCTGGCTGCAGTCGATGACGCCGCAGGCGATCCGCGACGGTTTTGCGCACCTGCGCAGCGACACGGACATGCAGCCGCTCGCCGACGCCGCACGCTGCCGCTCGGAAGCCGACTGGCTCGTCGGGATCAACGGCACGCGGGCGATGACCGCGTTCAACAGCAAGGGCGGCGGCTTCTTCCTGACGACCGTCGGCCGCGTTCAGACGCCAACGTTGTCGATCGTCGTCGAACGTGAAGAGAAAATCCGCCGTTTCATCCCGCGCGACTACTGGGAAGTGAAGGCCGAGTTCGCGTGCGCGGGAGGCTTCTACGAAGGCAAGTGGTTCGACCCGAAATTCAAGCGCGACGAATTCGATCCTGAAAAGCGCGACTCCCGCCTATGGAGCCTGCCGGCCGCCGAAACGATCGTCGCCGCGTGCCGCGACCAGGTCGGCACCGTGTCCGAGGAATCGAAGCCGTCGACCCAGCTGTCGCCGCTGCTGTTCGACCTGACGAGCCTGCAGCGCGAAGCGAACAGCCGCTTCGGCTTCTCCGCGAAGAACACGCTCGGTCTCGCGCAGGCGCTGTATGAAAAGCACAAGGTGCTGACCTACCCGCGTACCGACGCGCGCGCGCTGCCGGAAGACTACCTCGCGACGGTGCAGTCCACGCTCGAGATGCTCAAGGAGAGCCACAACTACCTGCCGCACGCGAAGCAGGTGCTCGACAAGGGCTGGGTGAAGCCGAACAAGCGGATCTTCGACAACTCGAAGATCAGCGACCACTTTGCAATCATCCCGACGCTGCAGGCGCCGAAGTCGCTGTCCGAGCCGGAGCAGAAGCTGTACGACATGGTCGTGAAGCGCTTCCTCGCGGTGTTCTTCCCGGCGGCCGAATTCCGCGTCACGACGCGGATCACCGAAGTCGCCGGCCATCACTTCAAGACCGAAGGCAAGGTGCTCGTCGAGCCGGGCTGGCTGCAGGTGTACGGCCGCGACGCCGAAGGCGCGGACGCGAATCTCGTGCCGGTGCAGAAGGACGAGAAGGTGAAGACGGACGAGATCGCCGCGGTCGCGCTCGTGACGAAGCCGCCCGCACGCTACTCGGAAGCGACGCTGCTGTCGGCGATGGAAGGCGCGGGCAAGCTCGTCGAGGACGACGAACTGCGCGAGGCGATGGCCGCGAAGGGTCTCGGCACGCCGGCGACGCGCGCGGCGATCATCGAAGGCCTGCTCGGCGAGAAATATCTCGTGCGCGAAGGCCGCGAACTGATCCCGACCGCGAAGGCATTCCAGCTGATGACGCTGCTGCGCGGGCTCGGCGTGAAGGAGCTGACCGCGCCCGAGCTCACCGGCGAATGGGAATACAAGCTGTCGCAGATGGAGCGCGGCAACCTCGGGCGCGACGCATTCATGCAGGAAATCGCCCGCATGACGCAGCAGATCGTCAAGCGCGCGAAGGAATACGATTCCGACACGATTCCCGGCGATTACGCGACGCTCGAGACGCCATGCCCGAACTGCGGCGGCCAGGTGAAGGAAAACTACCGCCGCTTCGCGTGCACGAAGTGCGAGTTCTCGATCTCGAAGATTCCGGGTAGCCGGCAGTTCGAGATCGCGGAAGTCGAGGAGCTGCTGCAGCAGAAGACGATCGGTCCGCTGTCCGGCTTCCGCAGCAAGATGGGCCGTCCGTTCTCGGCGATCCTCAAGCTCTCGTTCGACGACGAGACGAAGAACTACAAGCTCGAGTTCGACTTCGGCCAGGATCAGGGCGGTGAGGAAGGCGAGGCGCCCGACTTCTCCGCGCAGGAACCGGTCGGCGCATGCCCGAAGTGCAAGGGCCGCGTGTTCGAGCACGGGATGAGCTATGTGTGCGAGCACTCGGTCGCGAATCCGAAAACCTGCGACTTCCGTTCGGGCAAGGTGATCTTGCAGCAGGAAATCACGCGCGAGCAAATGGCGAAGCTGCTGGCCGACGGCCGCACGGATCTGCTGCCGAACTTCAAGTCGTCGCGTACGGGCCGCAACTTCAAGGCCTTCCTCGTGAAGCAGCCGGACGGCAAGATCGGTTTCGAGTTCGAGAAGAAGGAGCCGAAGGCCGCCGCCGCGAAGAAGACGGCAAAATCGGCGACGAAGGACGCCGAAACCGTCACGGAAGGCGCCGACGAGAAGCCGGCACCGGCCCGCAAGACCGCCGCCCGCAAGACGACGGCGCGCAAGACCGGCTCGTAATGCTCCGGCTGCCGGGGGCTCCCCCGGCGCGTCGCACGTCGGACGCACGGCCATGCAAGCAGCGATAAAAAAACGCGGATCGATCGCTCGATCCGCGTTTTTTCTTGATGCTGGCCGGGTCGGTGCGCGGCCGCCGCGACGTTACAGCGGCGACGGCACCGCAACCCGCGCGCGCGGCGAACGCGCGAGGCGCGGCTGCAGGTTCGGACCGGTCGATTCGGGCGGCTCGGCACGCGTCTCGACGCCGATCGGCGCAGGCGCAGCACCCTGTGCGGCCCACTGTTCGCCCATCGTCGCGTCGGTCGAGTGGCTGAAATACTCGACGAGGTGGTCGATGAACGTGCGCACCTTCGCAGGCAGATGGCGCCGGCTCGGATATGCGATGTTGATCTCGACCTGCGGCAGCCGGAAATCCGGCAGCAGCCGCACCAGCGCACCGCGCGCGATGTCGCTGCCGATCAGGTAGCTCGGCAGGATCGCGACACCCATCCCGAGCAGCGCGAACTGGCGCAGCATCGCGGTGTTGTTCGCGACGATCACGTTGGTCGGGCGCACGCGCACTTCGCCGTCCGGCCCCGTGAACACGCGCTCGTCGCCCCAGTATTCGGTCGGCAAGCTCAGCGCCGGGTGTTCGGCGAGATGTTCCGGGTGGGTCGGCACGCCGTGCTTTTCCAGGTAGCTCGGCGTCGCGCACACGGTCATGCAGCCCGTGGTCAGCCGCCGCGTGACGATGCTCGCGCTGCGCATCTGACGCGTGACGACGATGCCGACGTCGAAACCTTCCTCGACGAGATCGACCTGGCGGTCGACCAGCGTCAGATCCGGCACCACTTTCGGGAAATTCTCGGTGTACGACTGCAGGACGGGCGCAAGGTTATGCAGGCCGAACACGACCGGCGCGACGATGCGCAGCGTGCCGACCGGCTCGTGATTGCGCGCGACGACCATCTGTTCGACATCCTCGAGCTCATCGAGAATCTGGCGCGCCCGCTCCAGGTAGACCTGCCCCGACTCCGTCAGCGAAAGGCTGCGCGTGGTGCGGTTCAGCAGACGCGTGCCGAGCCGGCCTTCCAGATCGGCGACGTGACGCGTCGCGACCGCGTTGGAGATATCCATTGCACTCGCGGCCCGCGCGAAACTGCCGAGATCTGCAACCTTGACGAACACGCGCATCGACTGCAAATGATCCATAAACGACTCCTGCCGCTGTTACAACTTCAAAAAGTTGAAGCATATGCGTAATTCTCCTACGACAGCGGAAATGATGCAGAGTTGCTCAACAAGGCCCGCGTTGACGATAAAAATAGTCAAAAATCCTCACCCATCGCGAATGGATGATCCAATTATTCTGATTGGAGCAACAATTGGGTGAACCTCGTCCGGTAAGCGGCCGAATCAGGAAGGACGTGTCTGATGCGACACAACATCGCACCCAGCCGCAGCCGACGGGAGCGGCGCCGGGTCTGGCCGGCGCCGATTGCGGCGGAGCGTAACAACCTGTTAAAAAGACACCACGACGTCCGCCGACGTAGCATCATGTCGGCCCCGGCCGGGCGGGACGGGTGCGCGACGTGCGCCGCCGCCACTGCCGCTTTCAACGCGCGACTCCCGCTGATCATGAAAATTGCCATCCTCGACGACTACCAGGACGCCGTCCGCAAGCTGAACTGCTTCGAGATGCTCGCCGAGCACGACGTGAAGGTCTTCAACAACACGGTACGCGGCCTGGGGCAACTCGCGAGCCGCCTGGCGGAAGTCGAGGCGCTCGTGCTGATTCGCGAGCGCACGCCGATTTCGTCGCAATTGCTCGCCAAGCTGCCGAACCTGCGCATGATCAGCCAGACCGGCCGTATCTCGAGCCACATCGACCTCGAAGCGTGTACCGATCGCGGCATCGCGGTGCTCGAAGGCACGGGTTCGCCGGTCGCGCCCGCCGAACTCACCTGGGCGCTCGTGATGGCCGCCCAGCGCCGCATTCCGCAATACGTCGCGAACCTGAAACAGGGCGCCTGGCAGCAGTCGGGCCTGAAGACATCGGCGCTGCCGCCGAACTTCGGTCTCGGCCAGGTGCTGCGCGGCCAGACGCTCGGCATCTGGGGCTACGGCAAGATCGGCCGGCTCGTCGCCGGCTACGGCAAGGCGTTCGGGATGAACGTGCTGATCTGGGGCCGCGAGCATTCGCTCGAGGCCGCACGCGCCGACGGCTACACCGCCGCCGAGAGCCGCGAAGCGCTGTTCGAGCAGAGCGACGTGCTGTCGCTGCACCTGCGCATGCACGACGACACGCGTGGGATCGTGAAGCAGGAAGACCTGATGCGGATGAAGCCGACGTCGCTGCTCGTCAACACGAGCCGCGCGGAACTGCTCGAGGAAAACGCACTCGTCAACGCGCTGTCGCACAACCGTCCGGGGATGGTCGCGATCGACGTGTTCGAGAGCGAGCCGATCCTGCAGGGCTACAGCCTGCTGCGGATGGAAAACGTGATCTGCACGCCGCACATCGGCTACGTCGAGCGCGAAAGCTACGAGCTCTACTTCAGCGCGGCGTTCCGGAACATCCTCGCGTTCGACCAGGGCGACCTGTCGAGCGTCGTCAATCCGGAAGCGCTGACGCCGCGCCGCGTGCGCTGACCGGCGCGAGCCGCGTTCGCCGCGCGGCTCCGTTTCTCCGTTCCCGCCTTCAGGCGGCCACGCGGCCGCCCGTCATCGCGTCGACGCGCGTGAGGAAATGCTCGCCGTCGCGGCGTCCGAGGTCGTATGCATGCCGCATCTGCGACGGACTCGTGTAATCCCAGCTCGAAATCGGCACTTTGCTCGACGGCTGCACATAGAGCCGCCGCTGGTCGCCATGCGCGACCGTGAACATCTGCGGGCGCGGATACAGCCGCGTGACGAGCACCAGCACGTCGCCCGGCGATGCGTCGAGCGCGTCGACCGGCACGTTGTCGACCATGCCGCCGTCGAGCACCGGCCGGCCGCCGCGGCGCAGCACCGGCGTGAACGGCGGCGTGCACGACGACTGCAGGATCAGGTCGGCGAGTTCTTCGACGCTCGCGCATGCCTGCGCGCGCACGAACTCGGGCCGGAAGCCGAGCGTGCGCCCGAGCGTCGGATGCAGCGTCTTGCGCACGTACTTTTCGATGTTGTATGCAACGAGGCCGGCCGCGACCGCGCTGCGCGCGCCGAGCCAGCGCGGCACGTGCGACACGCCGATGCGGATCTCGGGCGCATCGGCAAGTTGCGGGAACGGCTCGCCGTAGATGTCGAGCAGTGCCTGACGGTAGATCCGGTAATGCGGAAACACCGGCTCGCGCCCGAACAGGTTGCCCCAGTACGCGTTCTTGCGGTTGTGGCGCAGCGCCTCCTCGTAATAGCGCATCACCCACGCGGCGTCGCGCGTATACAGCATGCAGGCGGTCGCCGCGCCGGCCGAGATGCCGGCGATCACGCGCGGACGCAAGCCGAGCGCCGGCTGGGCAACGTCCCAGAAGCCGGCCTGCCACCAGCAGCGATTGCCGCCGCCCGCGAAAACGATCTGGTCGAACATCGCGCCGCTCAGCTGACGAGCGCGTAGGTCGACGTTGCGTGAACGGCCATCTTGCCGTCCTCGTCGAACAGCTCGACTTCGCCGAACACCAGGTTGCGGCCCATCCGCAGCACGCGCGCGGTGACGAGCACGTCGCCCTTGCGCACCGGACGCATGAAATTCGTGTTCAGCGACACGGTGGTCATCGGCCGGAACTCGCCGAGCGCGACCGAGATCGCGACCACCATCGCGGTGTCGGCGGCGGCCGTGAACACCTGCCCGCAGATGATGCCGCCCGAATGACGGAATTCGCCGGAAAACGGCAGGCGCATCGTGACGCTGTCGTCGCCGATCGATACGGGGACCAGACCGAGCGAGCGGACCCACGGGGCCAGCAGGCGGTCCAGCAATTCGCGGACTGCGTTTTCGTCCATCTTCGAATGTCCAGAAAACGTTGCGCGACCGCCGCGCAACAGGTGTGGACGTCATCATACCGGGAGCGCGCCAACTGCGATCGGTCGTGACCGCGCGGGGAGCCGCCGCGGCCGTGACGAAGTATTTTCAGGAAATTTGCAGAAAGCGCTTGCCAAGACCGAAATACCCGTGCATAATCTTTCTTCTGTTGGGGGCGTTAGCTCAGTTGGTAGAGCAGCGGACTCTTAATCCGTAGGTCGAGTGTTCGAGTCACTCACGCCCCACCAGGAATTCAAAAGGCCGGTCAGCGCAAGCTGACCGGCCTTTTTCCGTTCCGGCGACCGATTCAGGCGCCCGCCTGACTCCCCCGCATCGCGGCATGCAATTACATACATGCCTCGCCCGTGCACTTTCCGCTAGAATCGTCCGACAAAATATCACACGACCGGGACGGCGATCGCCATATCGCCGCCGGCACTGAGAGAGCATGGGACGTCAGACATGGAATCATGTGAGCGAGACGCGACCATTCAGAGGGCATGGTCACGCCGACAGCGGCGCGCGCGTCGAGTCGCGCCATCCCCCCGATCGCATCCGGCCCCGTCGCACGACGCGCACCGCGGATCCGGCCATGCCACGTAAGGACGCGCTCGTCGCACTCGCGCTCGGCGTTGCACTGCTCGTGGTCGCAGCGATGCTCGCCGTCATCGCGAGCCATGCGGTGGGTGATCTGGTCCGCACGCCGGGCACGGTCGTGCGCATCGTGCAGGACAGCGACGCGATGCGTGGATACCGCCCGATCGTCGCCTATCTCGCGAACGACGGCCATCGCCGTGAAGTCGCCGGCAATACCGCATCGGTGGTCCCGGCGTATGACATCGGCGAAAGCGTGGACGTCCTGGTCGATCCGGCCCATCCGAACCGTCCCGCGATGATCGACGATTTCACGCAACGCTGGTTTCCCGTCGCGGTGCCGACTCTGCTCGCGGTCGCGTCGCTTGCGATCGGCAGCCTGCTGTACAGGAGCGAGCGCCGCAGCCGGCACGCCGACGCGCTTGCCGCACCAGCCGCCGGCAAGTCGGCCCGGCGCCGCTGGAACATCGCGATCGTGCTGATGCCGATCGCGATCGGCACCGGCTTCCTGGCCGGCGCCGGCGCCGCCGGGCTGAGACAATGGCAGATCGCCCGCCATTACGCGCACTCGACCGGCCACGTCGTCGAGATCACCGAATCCGCACAATCGTCCCGC
Source organism: Burkholderia sp. BCC1640 (assembly GCF_902833125.1). Taxonomy (NCBI): domain Bacteria; kingdom Pseudomonadati; phylum Pseudomonadota; class Betaproteobacteria; order Burkholderiales; family Burkholderiaceae; genus Burkholderia; species Burkholderia sp. BCC1640. The sequence continues at coordinate 65,529 of NZ_CADFEF010000027.1, forward strand.
ACACGCACGTCGCTCTATTCGGCGACCATTGCGTTCACGACCGACAGCGGCCGGCCGGTCACGTTCGCGCAAGGCTCGGCTTCATCGCGCCCCGGCCTGTACGAAGGCGAGGTGGTCAACGTGCTGTACGACCCCGTCATACCCGAGCGCGCGGTCATCGACCGGTTCTGGGACCGGTGGGGGCTCACGGCGATCCTGTTCGCGATCGGCGCGCCGTTCCTCGTCGCCGGATTGTTCGTCATCGGTGCGCTGTGGCCCGACCATCGGCCGCACGAACTCACTGAATGACGAACGCGAAGCAGCCGGGCCGTCGACACCACGGCCCGCGCCTCACCGCTCCCTGAACGCCTCCACCTTCGCGCGATTCCCGCACGTGCGCATGTCGCACCAGCGTCGGCCGACGCCACGGCCGCGATCGACGAAGAACCACGTACAGCGGCCGCACTGCCGCACGCGCGCGAAGTCGTCGCCGCGCAGCAGATGCTCGAACCCGAGCGCGGCCGCGTCGACCCAGCGCGACGCCGCACGCGCATCGGGCCGCCATGCGAAGCGGCCATCGACCGCGTCGAACGTGCTGCGCCCGATCGCATCGCGAATCGCCTCCGCGAGCCGGTGCGCCGCCCGCGCGCCGGCGCTGCCGCCGCCACCGCTCGTCAGGTGCGCGAGCGCCACGTATGCATCCTCGCGAAAACCACGCAGCGCGGCGAGCTCGTCCGCGCCGTCCTGCCGGGGATGACGCAGAAACCGTGTCAGGTCGGCCCGAGCCAGCAAGCCCGACTTCTCCGCCCACGCGCGCACGGCCGCCCAGTCGACGAGTTTGTCCTCGTCGCGCGTCTTGCCCGTGTCGGCCACCGTGTTCAGGAAATCGAGCGCCGGATGGCCGCCGACGAAATCGGCCGCGGTCCATGCGTGCGCCTGTCGCGCAGGCTCGTGTCGAGTAACCATTTATTTCCACCTATCGGTTTCATATCCGGATGAACAGGCGTAACCTGTTACCAACCCAAACAGGTTAGCACGGAGGCACCGATGCTCGATCTCGCCAATCGCTTCGTTTTCGACGGTCACCGGATCGCATGGGGCACGCTCGGTGAAGGGCCGCCGCTCGTGCTCGTGCACGGCACGCCGTTTTCATCGCAGGTGTGGCGCCGGATCGCGCCATGGCTCGCGCGACGCCATCGCGTGTTCTTCTACGACCTGCTCGGCTACGGCCAGTCGGACATGCCCGACGCGGACGTCTCGCTCGGCCGGCAGAACGTGCTGTTCGGCGCCCTGCTCGACGAATGGAAAATTTCGCGCCCGCGCGTGCTGGCGCACGATTACGGCGGCGCGACCGTGCTGCGCGCGCACTTCCTCGACGGCATCGCGTATTCGGACCTGACGCTCGTGAACCCGGTCGCGATCGCGCCGCAAGGCTCGCCGTTCGTGCGGCATGTCGCGCAGCACGAAGCCGCGTTCACCGGGCTGCCGGCGTATGCGCACCATGCGCTCGTGTCGGCCTATATCGGCCATGCCGTCGCGCGACCGTTGAGCGACGACGTGCTGTCGATCTATCGCTCGCCATGGCTCACGCCGACCGGCCAGCCGGCGTTCTATCGACAGATCGCGCAAATGCGCCAGCGTTACATCGAGGAAGCCGAGGCATGCTATGCGCCGCCGGACTTTCCGGTGCGCATCGTGTGGGGTGAGGACGACGCGTGGATTCCAATCGAACAGGGGCAGGCCCTCGCCGATCGCATCGCGGGCGGCAAGCTGATCCGCGTGCCGTGTGCGGGGCACCTGGTCCAGGAGGATGCGCCCGAGGCGATCGTCGCCGCGGTGCTCGACGCACACGGACAGGAATGATCGCCCACGCAGCCGTGAGGCGTAGCAAATCAGAAGGCCGGCACGCCCTGCGCGAGCGTCGCGACGAACTTTGCGGCGCGCGGATCGCGCGGCCGCCCGAACAGTTCGCGCGATGCGCCGGCCTCGACCACCCGGCCATCCGCGAGAAACACCGCATCGTGCGCGACCGACGCCGCCAGGCGCAGGTCGTGCGTGGCCATCAGCATCGTCGTGCCTTCCCGCGCGAGCTGGCGCAGCACTTCGACGACTTCGATGGACAACTCAGGATCGAGCGCGGACGTCGGCTCGTCGCACAGCAGCACCTGCGGCGACGGTGCGAGCGCGCGGGCGATGGCCACGCGCTGCTGCTGGCCGCCCGACAGCGTCGCGGGCCATGCGTCGGCCTTGTCGGCGATACCGACCTTGTCCAGCAACGCGAGCGCCCGTTCGCGCGCCTGCTCGCGCGGCCAGCGCTGCACGGTCACGAGCCCTTCCATCACGTTCTGCACGACGCTCAGGTGCGGAAACAATTGGAAGTTCTGGAACACCATGCCGGTCTGACGGCGCACCGCGAACACGTGATCGCGCGACGGGCGACGCCCCGCCGCGAAGTCGATGCGGGCATCGCCGACCGTGAGCACGCCCGCCTCCGGCACTTCGAGCAGGTTCACGCAGCGCAGCAGCGTGCTCTTGCCGCTGCCGGACGGCCCGATCAACGCGGTCACGCTGCCGGGCTGCAACGCGAGGTCGATGCCGGTCAGCACGCGCTGCGCGCCGAACGATTTGTCGATGCGTTCGAGACGGATCATCGCAACTCCGCGTGGAACAACGCATGGCGCCCGAAGCGGAGCTCGAGCCGACATTGCAGCGACGAGAGCACCGAACTGAACAGCAGATAGATCAGCGCGGCTTCGGTATAGAGGATCAGCGGCTCGTAGGTGACGGCCGCGATGCGCTGCGCAGCCTGGAAGATCTCGGGCACGGTCAGCACGGCCGCGAGCGACGTGTCCTTCACCAGCGAGATGAACGAGTTCGACAGCGCGGGCAGCGCGACGCGCGCGGCCTGCGGCAGGATCGCGCGGCGCAGCGCCTGCGCGCGTGTCATCGCCATCGAGTACGCGGCTTCCCACTGCCCCTTCGGGATCGACTCGATCACGCCGCGGATCACCTCGGCGTTGTACGCGCCGACGTTCAGCGAGAAGCCGATCACGGCGGCGGTCAGCGGATCGAGCACGATGCCGACGTTCGGCAATCCGTAGAAGATCACGAACAGCTGCACGAGCAGCGGCGAGCCGCGAAACAACCAGATGTAGAAACGCACGCCGGCCTGCACCCAGCGCGGCCCGAACAGGCGCGCGAGCGCCGCGCCGAACGCGAGCAGCAGGCCGATCGCGAACGACGCGAGCGTGAGCGGAACCGTGAACACGAGCCCTGCCACCAGCAGGGGCCGCAGCGATTCCGCCATCAGGTGCAGCCAGGGCGGCATCGGTCAGCCTCGCGTCACGGCTGCGACACGTCGCGGCCGAAGTACTTCTGCGAGATCTTCGCGTAGGTGCCGTCGGCCTTGATGTCCGCGAGCGCCTTGTCGATCGCCGCCACCAGCGCGGGACTGCCCTTGCGCAGCAGCACGCCCGATGCATCGCCGGCGCCGCTCGTGTCGGTCGCCGCGATCTTCAGTTTCGCGTCGGGCTTGTGCTTGCGGAAATCGAGGTACGACAGCGAATCGTTGATCGTCGCGTCGACGCGACCCGCGCTCAGCAGGTCGATCGATTCGTTGAAGCCCTGCACGGGCACCACGTCCGCGCCGTGCGCGGCCGCGAGCTTGCCGAAATTGCTGGTCAGCGTGTTCGCGGATTTCTTGCCCTTCAGGTCGTCGAACGAGCGGATCGACGTGTTGTCCGCGCGCACGATCAGCACCGCGTGGGACGTGATGTACGGTGTCGAGAAATCGTATTTCGCCTTGCGCGCATCGGTGATCGACACTTCGTTGACGACCGCGTCGTATCGGTTCACGTCGAGGCCCGCGATCAGCCCGTCCCACTTGCCTTCGACGAACTCCGCCTTCACGCCAAGCCGTTGCGCGATCGCGGTCGCGATGTCGACGTCGAAGCCGGTCAGCTTGCCCGACGCATCGTGATACGTGAACGGTGCATAGGTGCCTTCGGTGCCGACCCGGAACACGCCGGCCGACTTGATCTGCGCGAGACCGTCGGCCGCCAGCGCGCTCGTGACGGCAGTGGCCTGCAGCAATGCGACGACCAGGATGGAGCGAAGGAATTTCATGGTGCGGACCCCGAACGATGGAAGGGAGTGGACCCGCCGGCCCGAACGGCCGCGCGAGAGGTCCGCGAATTCTACCGACGCGCCGATATCCGGCAAAAACGCAAATCCGCTAACGATATGAGCGCGTCGAATAACGAACGCGCCGGCCGGCCACGCCCATTCCGCAGACGAAATCCGTCGCGATACAGCGCGGCGATCGTACGACGATTCGTTACCGGCAGTTACAGAAGCGACGCTGCGGTATCACCCATTCGGCAAGCGCTACGTACCATGAAGACATGGTGAACCGATTGCTCGCGGGCCTTGCCGCCCGCGAACGGAGTGAACGGAAAATGAAACGCATCCTGTTGTCCAGTGCTCTCGGCATCGCGGCCGCCTGCCTGTCGGCAAGTGCGTTCGCGCGTGCCGACATCGGCGTGTATTTCGGGGTGCCGGGCCCCGTGATCGAAGCGCCGCCTGTCTATTACGCGCCGCCGCCGCCCGTGATTTACGAGCCGGCACCTGTCTATTACGGCCCGTACTACGGCGACTACCGTTACCGCTACTACCGGCACGACAACGGCTGGCATCGCGGCTGGCGTCGTCACCATCACGAGGACGAGGATTGACCGTCGCGTGGCGGCCGGCGCGTCCGCATCATGCACCGCTTACCACGGTAGCGAATAGGTCTTCGTGTTCGTGAAGCTCTTCATCGCCTCCTGCACGCCTTCCTTGTAGCCGAGGCCCGAATCCTTCACGCCGCCGAACGGCGTCAGTTCGAGCCGGTAGCCCGGCACCTCGCGCACGTTCACGCTGCCGACCTCCAGCTCCGTGATGAAGCGCGTGATGCTGTCGAAGCGGTTCGTGCAGACCGACGACGACAACGCATAGTCGGTGCTGTTCGACATCCGGATCGCGTCGTCGATGTCGCGAAAGCGCATGATCGGCGACACCGGCCCGAACGTTTCGTACTTCACGAGCGGCATGTCGGGCGTCACGCGATCGATGACCGTCGGCGAATACAACGCGCCGTCGCGCACGTTGCCGACCAGGAGCCGCGCACCGCGCGCGATCGCGTCGTTCACCTGCTGCTCGCAGAACTTCGCGGCCGCTTCGTCGATCACGGTGCCCATGTCGACCGACGGATCCGCCGGATTACCGTAAGCCCACGCGCGGGTTTTCTCGACGACCAACTCGGTGAAGCGATCGGCCACCGCCTCGTGCACGAGCATGCGCTTGATCGCGGTGCAGCGCTGCCCCGAGTTCTTGTACGAGCCCGACACGGCGAGCGTGCTCGCTTCGTCGAGATCGGCGTCTTCCATCACGATGATCGGATCGTTGCCGCCGAGTTCGAGCACCGCGCGCCGGTAGCCCATCCGCGACGCAATCGACTTGCCGATCGACACGCCGCCGGTGAACGTGATCAGATCGATCGCCGGGTTCGTGATCAGCTCGTCCGCGATTTCCTTCGGGTCGCCGGTGATCACCTGCAGCATTTGCGGCGGCAGGCCGGCTTCATACAGGATGTCCGCGAACAGGTAGCACGACAGCGGCACCTTCTCCGACGGCTTCACGACGATCCGGTTGTTGGTCGCGACCGACGGCACGACCTTGTGCGCGACCTGGTTCATCGGATGATTGAACGGCGTGATCGCGGAGATCACGCCGAGCAGCGGTTCGCGCTGCGTGTACACGCGACGCTTCTTGCCGTGCGGCGTCAGATCGCACGAGAAGATCTGCCCGTCGTCCTTCAGCACCTCGCCCGCGCCGAAGGTGAGCACGTCGGCCACGCGCCCCGCTTCGTACGTCGAATCCTTGATGCACAACCCGGCCTCGGCCGTGATCAGCGCCGCGATCTCGGCGGTGCGCGCACGCACGATGTCGGCCGCGCGGCGCAGGATCGCCGCACGCTCGTGGCGCGTGAGCGACGGCCGGTATGCACGCGCGACGGCGAATGCACGTCGCACGTCGTCGAGCGTCGCCTTCGGCACGGTGCCGACCAGCGTTCCGTCGTACGGGTTGCGGACCTCGATCACCGCGTCGCGATGAATCCGCTCCCCATCGATTCGCAGTGCTTCACGATGAGGTGAACCGGTCGCCGTCGAGGCTGCAATGGCGTTCATGATGTCTCCCTGGCGGATGCGTCCGCGTCACTGCAGATGATTGAGCGCGATGTCGATGATGTCGAAGTTGCGCAGTCGCGCGCGGCCCGTGACGTCGGTCGCGACCGGCTTGCTGAAGATCAGCGGCACGATCTGCTCGGAGATCCCGCCGTGCGAGCGCAGCGGCACATCGAGGCCCGACAGGTCGTGCTTGATGCGGCGCGTGCCGAGCACGACGTCCTGCTTCGAGATCACGATCAGGTCGCCCATCCGGTCGGGCGGCAGCTCGAAGCGTGCGCAGCCTTCGGCACCCGTCAGCACGACCTCGATGCCGTCCACCTCGGCGAGCCGCGCGCGCAGCGCGTCGGCGTCGGCGGAAGCCGGCACGTAGACGGTCGCGAACGAGCCGAGCGCACCGTGATGCACGACGTACGGATCGGTGATCGGCAGGATCACGCGCGCGGCGTCGTGGCCGAGCCACTCGTCGAACAGCTCCTGCAGGTAGATCACGTTCGGCTCGCCGGTCTCGCCGTCGTGCTTCGCGTTCATCCCGTGGTCGGCCGTGATCGCGACGATCGCGCCGAGCGCGTCGAGCCGCTTCAGATACGCGTCCATCATCTGGTAGAACGCGTTCGCGCCATCGGTGCCGGGTGCGCACTTGTGCTGCACGTAGTCGGTCGTCGACAGGTACATCAGGTCGATCGGGCGCGTCTCGAGCAGGCGCACGCCGGCCGCGAACACGAACTCGGACAGGTCCGCGCTGTACACGCTCGGCACCGGCTTGCCGACCAGCTCGAGCACGTTGTCGATGCCGTTTTCCTCGAGGCTCGCCTCGTCGGCCTTCTCCGACGAGAAGCAGATACCCTTGAGCCCCTTGCCGAGCAGGCGCCGCAGCTTGTCCTTCGCGGTGACGACCGCGACGCGCGCGCCCTGTTCGGCGAAGGTTGCGAGCACGGTGGGCGCAACGAGGTACTTCGGATCGTTCATCAGCACCTCGGCGCCGGTGTCGCGATCGTAGAAGTAGTTGCCGCTTATCCCGTGGATCGCCGGCGGCACGCCGGTCACGATCGACAGGTTGTTCGGGTTCGTGAAGCTCGGCACCACGCACTCGCCCTTGAGCGCCGTGCCCGGCTTCAGCAGCGTGCGCAGGAACGGCGCGACGCCGGCCTCGGCCGCCATCTCGAGATATTCGTAGGCGCAGCCGTCGACGCAGACCACCACCACGGGGCGGCTCATCCAGTTGTAGCGGCGGCCGTTCACTTCCACGGATACAGGCGTTTCGGTCATGACGTTCAGTCCTTTCGGTTCGAAGGGGTCGAGCTGTCGGCGCCCGCGCCGCGCCGAGGAGGTCTTTTCCATGCTTGACATTAAAGTTGATGATTTGTAGATTGTCAACAACATGCAGAGAACAGAAAGCAAAAGACCGGGCGATCCGAACTACGATTTCAAGCGCATTTATCAGGTGGTCAAAAAGCGCGGCTACATTCCGTATCCGGGCAACGTTCCGCGTCGGCTGCATCGGCCACTTCGGCGAAGCCGGTATTCCCGGCGCGGTCGCCGCGATCGCCGACACGCTGAACGCGATGGGCGTGCCGCGCGTATCCGCCGAAGCGGCGGCCTGACACGATGCGCCCGCCGCACGACGTCACGCGTCGCCGCGCGGCGGCTTCGTTTTGTTTTCCCGCCGTGTGCGGCACGGCAATCTTCGACCCTTACCGGCACGACATCCGATGCGACCTTTCTGGATCGAACAAGCACTGTTCAACGATGGCGATCTCGCCCCCGCGCTGCAGGGCGCGACGCAGGCCGACGCCTGTATCGTCGGCGGCGGCTTCACCGGGCTCTGGACCGCGATCCAGGCGAAGCAGCAGGACCCGGCGCTCGACATCGCGATACTCGAGGCCGACCTGTGCGGCGCCGGCGCGAGCGGGCGCAACGGCGGCTGCCTGCTTACATGGTCCGCGAAATTCCTGACGCTGCGGAGGCTGTTCGGCGAAGCGGAGGCGATCCAGCTCGTGAAGGCGTCGGAGGCGGCCGTCCAGCACATCGCCGACTTCTGTCGCGCGCATCGCATCGATGCCGAGCTGCGGCTCGACGGCACGCTGTACACCGCGACATCGCGCGCGCAGGTCGGCACGCTCGCGCCGGTGCTCGACGCGCTAGTCGCGTGCGGCATCCACAGCTACGAGCCGCTGCCGGCCGCCGACGTCGCGCGCCGCTCGGGCTCCGCACGCAATCTCGACGGCGTGTACTCGCCGATCGCCGCGACCGTGCATCCGGGCAAGCTCGTGCGCGGACTGCGCCGCGTCGCGCTCGACATGGGGATCCGGATCTACGAACGCACGCCGCTAGTCGACTTCACGCCGGGGCAGCCGGCCGTCGTGCGCACGCCGTCCGGCAGCGTGCGCGCGAGCAAGCTGGTGTTCGCGATCAACGCGTGGATGGCGAGCCGCTTCCAGCAGTTCGAACGCACGATCGCGGTCGTGTCGAGCGACATGGTCATCACCGAGAAATGCCCGGAACTGCTCGAGCGGACCGGGCTCGTGGACGGCGTGTCGGTGCTCGATTCGCGGATCTTCGTGTATTACTACCGCACGACCGCCGACGGCCGGCTGATGCTCGGCAAAGGCGGCAACACGTTCTCGTGGCGCAGCCGCATCGCGCCGGTGTTCGACCGGCGCTCGCCGTACGAGGCGCAGCTCACGCGGAGCCTGCGCGAGTTCTTCCCGTCGCTCGCCGGCGTGCCGATCACCGCAAGCTGGAACGGCCCGTCGGACCGCTCGGTGACGGGCTTCCCGTTCTTCGGCCGCCTCGACGACGCGCCGAACGTGTTCTACGGCTTCGGCTATTCGGGCAACGGCGTCGGGCCGACCTACATGGGCGGGCAGATCCTGTCGTCGCTGGTGCTCGGCCTCGACAACGCATGGACGCGCAGTCCGATCGTGCGCGGGCCGCTCGGCCATTTCCCGCCGGAGCCGATCCGCTATGTCGGCGCGCACGTCGTGCGCAATGCGATCCGCCGCAAGGAGCGCGCGGAAGACGAGAACCGACGGCCGGCGAGGATCGACACGTGGCTCGCGAAATTCGCGAGCGCGGCGGGCAAGGCCGACAAGGCGTGACGAAGCGATGACGCGACGCGCAACGAAGCGCAACGAAAAAGGGACGCTGCGAAGCGTCCCTTTGCTTTTGCTACGACCGCCCGTGCGGCCGCGTCACACGCGCGCGGCTTTCTCGCGCGCCGCCTTGCCCGCCGCGGGCAGCCCCTGCTCGTGCGTGCGGCGCATCCGCGCGAGGCCGTGCGCGAGGTGCTCGCGCACGAGCGCGACGGCATTCTCTTCGTCGCCGCTCGCGAGCGCCTGCACGATCTTGCCGTGCTCGGCCGCCGACACCGCGATCGCGTCCTCCTCGGCCTCGATCGCGGCCTGGCGCAGCAACCCGAGCTGGCGCACGAGACGGCGATAGGTGTCGGTGAGGTGCGTATTGCCGACCCCGACCACCATCGCGTCGTGGAACTGCACGTTCAGCTCGGTATAGCGCGTGACGTCGTGCGCCTTCGCCGCCTCCTTCATCGACTGGATGATGCCCTTCAGCACCTTCAGCGTGTCGGGCGAAATGCGTTTCGCGAGCGCGCGCGCGACCGACTCGTCGAGCATCGCGCGCACTTCGTAGATTTCCTCTGCCTCGCGCAGCGGCACGACACGCACCGTCACGCCGCGGTTCTTCTCGTTGCGCAGCAGCCCGGCCTGCTCGAGCGCGCGGAATGCCTCGCGCACGGGCCCGCGCGACACGTTCAGCTTGGTCGCGATATCGACTTCGTTGAGTTTCTCGCCCGGCGCATATTCACCGGACACGATCGCGCGCTCGAGCATGTCCTGGACAATCATCGCAAGCGACTGGCTTTGCAGGAGTTCGATGGCGTTGAGCGCGTTCGGGGCAGTCATGATCGGGCAGGCAGCGAAGCCGCGGATGAGAACGAGGGCGCCATGTCGGCGAATGATCGTTGTATACCCTCGGCCCGATATATTGTCAACAGTTTTCAGTTTCCAAAAACCAGTTCCTCGTGCCGGAATGCGGTCAGCGTGCGGCCGGCGCGCGCACGCCGGACCGCACGACGCAGGCCTGCCGTCAGGCCGTCTGCTTGACCGGCCCCGGATCGCTCTGGCTTGGCCGGCCCGTCTCGACGTGGCCCGCGAAGCGGCGCACGACCTTGTCGTCGCCGCCGCGCAGCGTCGTCGCGGTGATCGTCAGATCGTACCAACCGTGGCTCGACGACAACTCGAAGTGATCTTCGATCCGCTCGCCCGGATCCAGCGTGTAGCTGCGCGCATGCGCGTGGCTGTACGCGTTGTCGACGACCACGCGGCATGCCGCACGACCGCTGTTGCGCAGTTGCAGGTACACGTGGCGATTGCGCACGTCGTAGCCGATCTTCGCTTCCGGATTCGCGTGGTGGCCGTCCGCAGCCAGCCGCGTGTTGCCCTGGAATTCGCACAGATAGCCGTTCGGGCCATAGGCGGCGAGATGGTAGTCGCCGCGCGCGGCCGACGTGCTCCAGGTATCGGCGAAGCGGTCGTGCGACGACACCGCGTAGCGGCGCGGCGGCGTCCCCGGATTGCGGCGGTCGTACACGTAGAACGCGGCGCCCGCGTCACCCGAGTTCGCGAAATCGAGCGACACGCTGTCGTCGCGCCCGTTCACGCGGGCATGCACGAACAGTTCGTACGGCAGCGCGCGCGCCGGACGCGTGCCGGGCTCCTGCGCCGGCATCGACTGCTGCGCGGGCACCTGGTACGCCTGGCCGGCGGTGGCGATGTGCTGCGGCACCGTGAAGCTCACCGTGCGCGTATCGGGCCGCGCGGAGAAGTCGAACGCCGACGTGAGGTCGCCGCAGACCGACCGGCGCCACGCGCTGATGTTCGGCTCCTGCACGCCGAAGCGCGCTTCGAGGAAACGCAGCACCGACGTGTGGTCGAACGTCTCCGAGCAGACCCAGCCGCCCTTCGTCCACGGCGAGATGATGATCAGCGGCACGCGCGGCCCGAGGCCGATCGGCTGGATGCCGCCCGGGTCCGCGCCCGGCACGAGCGGGCTCATCTCGCCCGGATACTTGTTCAGGTCGAGCAGTTCGTCGCCGAGGTTCGACAGCAGGTTCGACGACACGATGCCCTGGCCGCCCACGCCGCTCGTGACCGGCGGCACCGGCGGCACGACGTGGTCGAACAGCCCGTCGTTCTCGTCGTAGTTGAGGATGAACACCGTCTTCGCCCACACTTCGGGGTTCGACGTCAGCGCCTCGAGCACCATGTTGATGTAGAACGCGCCGTCGGTCGGCGACGCCTGCGGGTGCTCGCTGTACTTGTACGGCGCGACGATCCACGACACCTGCGGCAGCCGGTTCGCCTGCACGTCGGCCTTCAGCTCGGCGAGCGTGTGGTCCGACGCGCCCTTGTCGACCAGCGGGCCGCTCGCGCCTTCCTTCACCTGGAACTTCTTGAAGAACATCAGCGAATTGTCGGTGTAGTTGTCGGTCGGGTCGCCCGGAATGCCCGTGCCGCCCTGGTACACCTTCCAGCTGATCTTCGCGTTCTCGAGACGTTCCGCGTAGGTCGTCCACGTGTAGCCGTTCGTGTTGTTGCGCTCGCCGATGCCGGGGCCGTTCGGCTGCGCGCCGTACACGTTGCGCGAGTCGATCGTGCCGGTCCACAGATAGATGCGGTTCGGTGCCGTGTCGGCGTGCGCGGAGCAGAAGTACGAATCGCAGATCGTGAATGCGTCGGCCAGTGCGTAGTGGTACGTGAGATCCTGGCGCTTCAGGTAGCCCATCGTCAGCACGTCCTGCTTCTGGTTCACCCACTGGTCCCACTGGCCGTTGTTCCAGGACAGGTGGCCGCTGCTCCAGCCGTGGTTGGTGCCCGGCTGGAATTCGGTCGTCTGCTTCGGATCGAGGTAGAACGGCAGCACGTACGGCGCGGACGGGTCGAGCCCGCGCGAATGGTAGTTCTTCGTGAACACCGAGGCCGGCGGCTGCTGCCACACCGGCGCACCGTTCGGCAGCAGGTGCGGGCGCGGGTCGTTGAAGCCGCGCACGCCGCGCAGCCCGCCGAAGTAATGGTCGAACGAGCGGTTTTCCTGCATGAAGATCACGACGTGTTCGACGTCGCGGATCGTGCCGGTGCGATAGGCGGCCGGCATGGCCAGTGCGTTGCGGATCGCGGGCGGGAAGCCGGCGTAGGCGGCCATCGCGCCGGCCGACTGGGCGGCGAGGCGCAGGAAATCGCGTCGATTGGTGGCGGACATGAAGAGGATCCTGTGGGTCGGTAAGGGTGGCGCCGGTCGAGCGGGGCCGGCGGTCGGTGCGTTGCCGTTATTACTCCGCACCGGCGTGTCCCGGCCGTGACCGGTTCCAGCAGGTTTCTTGCGCTCACCCCCAGCTTTTTTTCGAAGCGGCGCCCGGTGCGCCTTTCATCCGGCCGACACATGCCTGCGCTACGCTGACGCGCGATGAAGAGGGGGGAGAAGCCGAGTCGTGTTCGATCAGCTGAAGGCGTTCCACGCGACCGTCCGGCAGGGCAGCATCACGCGCGCCGCGCGCCACCTGGGCGTCAGCCAGCCGACGATCGCCGCGCAGATCCGGCAGGTCGAGCAGTTGTACGGCGTCGAGCTGTTCTATCGAAGCGGCCGCAAGCTCGAAGTCACCGAGACCGGGATCGAGCTGCTGCCGCTCGTCGAGAAGATGATCGCGCTCGAGGCGCAGGCCGACATCATGCTGCGCAACGTCGGCGGCCTGTTCGAAGGACATCTGCGGATCGGCGCGACCGGGCCGTACTACATCATGGATGCGGTCGGCCGCTTCTCGCATGCGCATCCGTCGATCGCCCTCACGTGCCGGATCGGCAATTCCGAGGAGATCCTCCAGGCGCTGCAGGAATTCCGCATCGACCTCGCGGTGTCGTCGCAGCGCAATGACGCGGACGGCCTCGAACGCAAGGTGATCTCCACCGATCCGCTCGTGCTCGTCGTGCATCGCGACCATCCGCTCGCGCGCTTCGACGCGATCGACGCCGCGCAGCTCGCCGACGTGCGGCTGCTGATGCGCGAGGAAGGATCGGTCACGCGCAGCTGCACGGAGACGATCCTCGCGGCGGCCGGCGTTGCGGCCACGTCGGTCGCCGAGATCGGCAGCCGCGAAGCGATCCGCGAGGCGATCCTGCATGGCGTGGGCGGCAGCCTGTTTCCGCGCGGCGAGGCCGAGCGCCATCCGGACTTGCGCGTCGTCGCGCTGCGCGGCGTCGACACGACGATCGACGAATACGTGTATTACCTGAAGGCGCGCCGCCAGAGCCCCGCGATCGATGCGTTCCTCGAGTGCATCCTGCCGGCGCAGGCCGCGACGCACGAGCCAACGCACGCGACGCGGCCGGTGAGCGCGTGCTGAGCCGCTCCGCGTTCACCGGTTTCGCGCATTTCCCGTCGCGCTTCCCTGCACATTCCCCGTACTTTTCCTGCGCTTTTTCCGCGCCTTCCCTCGTCGTTTTCCTCGTGCCTGCCTTCTTGCTTCCCGCCGTGCGCTACTTCGGCAGCGCCGGAATCATCCACGTGAACACGTGCTGCTGCAGGAACACGAGCACGCCGAGCAGCAGCGTGAGGATCACGCTGTGCCAGAACGTGCGCGCGAACACGACGCCTTCCTGCCCCTTCAGGTCGGTCGTCGACACGCCCGTGGCGATGTTCTGCGGCGAGATCATCTTGCCCATCACGCCGCCCGACGAGTTGGTCGCGGCCATCAGCACCGGATCGAAGCCGAGCTGTCTCGCGGCGACCACCTGCAGGTTGCCGAACAGCGCATTGCCGGACGTGTCGCTGCCGGACAGGAACACCGCGATCCAGCCGAGCGACGCCGACACGAGCGGAAACAGCGCGCCGGTCGACGCGACGCCGGTGCCGAGCGTGTAGCTGATGCCCGAATAGTTCAGCAGATACGCGAGCCCGACGATCATCATCACCGTGACGATCGCGATCCACGTCTGCCGCCACGTCTTGACCACGCATTCGAAGAACGCGCCGACGCCGGTGCGTGTCAGCACGGCCGTGATGATCGCCGACAGGAGGATCGCGGTGCCGGTACCGAGCGGCTGGAAGTCCCAGATCGCCGCATACGGCTTGTGATACAGCGACACGAACACCGTATTGTGCAGGCCCGGCCACTTGATCTTCACGTCGCCGATCGCCGCGACGTTCGCGTGCACCCAGACGATCACGACCACCGACACGACGATCCACGGCAGCCAGCCGCCGAAGCCCGCGCGCGCGGCGCCGGCCGCGGCGGGCACGCTGCGCGCGAGCGCGAATTGCGGATCGGGCTGCGGCTTCCACACCTGCAGGAAGCCGATCGTGACGATCAGCGACGTGAGTGAAGACAGCACGTCGGTGAGCTGATAGCCGAGGAAATTCGACGTGACGAACTGCGCGATCGCGAAGCTGCCGCCCGACACGAGCAGCGCGGGCCACAGCTTCGCAATCGAGCGCAGGCCGCCGTACGCGCCGACCACGTAGAACGGCAGCAGCAGCGCGAAGAACGGCAGTTGCCGGCCGACCATCGCGCCGAGCGTCGCGGGCGGCAGCGACGTGACCGCGCCGAGCACGGTGATCGGCACGCCGAGCGCGCCGAACGCGACCGGCGCCGTGTTGAACAGCAGCGTGTAGGTGAGCGCTTCGAGCGCGGGGAAGCCGAGCGCAATCAAGAGCGCGCTGGTGATCGCGACCGGCGTGCCGAACCCGGAGATCCCTTCGAGCAGACAGCCGAACGAGAACGCGACGACGAGCAGCACGAGGCGGCGGTCGTCGGGCAGGTTGTCGAGCATCCACTGCCGGAACTGGTCGAAGCGGCCCGACTTCACCGCGATGTTGTACAGCAGCAGCGCGTTGAAGACGATCCACATCACCGGCACGACCGCGAGCGCCATGCCGGCGCCGACCGCGTCGAACGCGAGGCTGGCCGGCATGCCCCACGCGCCGATCGCGACCGCGAGGCCGGCGACGAGGCCGGCGAGCGACGCCTGCCATGCGGGCCGGCGCAGCACGCCGAGCGCGATCAGTGCGACCGCGATCGGGATCACGGCGACGAGAAACGACAGGAACAGCGAGTTGGCGACGGGCGTCAACGGCTGCGCGAACAGGATGCCGGGCGGCAGGGCTGCGGTGGGATTCATCTTGTCTCCATTGTCGACCGGAGTTAGCGCTTTAGCGCTTACTCAGGTCCCATGCTTCGCGGTCGACCGGGGCTCGCGCATCAACGGCTGCGCACACCTCGATCCCGTTCAAACGTCCGTTCCACGGCCGCAACGATCATCCGGCGCTTGCGCATGCAACCATGCCGCAACGCCGACCGATCGGTCGCTTAAAAGAGGTTAGGAGGCGCATCGCGCTTCTACAAGGAGGGCAACCCCGATGCGCGCGGTGCCGATACACGGCGTTCGCCGCACGCTGAACGGCCGCTGGCGACCCGCTGACGCGCGCGCCCGCCGGCCGCCAGCGCAATGTTGCTCAACCGGCAAAGGTGACTGACGGGACGCAGGGTGTTTCGTTTGGCATCCGAAGCCTAGACTCGCTGCATCGATTCCGTCCGTGCCGACGAAGGCGCGGCTCCGGAACCCTCACGGAGCAAACACGATGAAGACCATGAAACTTGCGGCGTACGCGTTGGTGCTGATCGGCTCGGCCGTCGCCGCCCAGGCTCAAGCGCAGGCCGCGTCGACGCTGACGCGCGCGCAAGTTCGCCAGGAACTCGCGGAACTGCAGGCCGCCGGCTATCGGCCGAGTCTCGCCAGCGGTCCCGACTTTCCGCAAAACATGCAGGCGATCATGCAGCGCGCAGCCCAAGCGCGCGACGCGGCCGGCCACGGCAGCGACGGCCATGCGAATGTGGAATCAGGAAAGCCGGCGCTGCCGCGCGCGGTCGATCGCGACACGTACGCGCATCACTGAAGCGGCTGAAACGGGGCCGGGCGCATGACCGCGCGACCATCCGGCTCGCAGCCGGCATGCCCGCTGCGCGCCGCGCAGCGGGCGACGGCCATCACACGCTGAAGCGGTTCAGCGTATAGGCACGATAGGCCGCGACGAACGCGTCGAATGATCCGGCCTCCTTCGCTTCCAGCTCGGCCTGCTCGGCCAGCGACTTCGCCGCGAGCGCCTGCTCGGCGCGCATCGTCTCCGCCGATGGCGGGTTCGCGCGGAAATGCGCGGCATGCGCTTCGCTGTGCGCGAGCGCGAACGCGAGGAACGACTGTCCGTTCTCGCGCATCGTGCGCAGCACGCGCGCCGACGGCGTGCGCTCCGGATCGGCGAGCTTCTCGCGCTGCGCGGCGATCGCACGCGCATGCTCGTCGCCGCCGCGGATCTCGTCGAGACGGCGCCCGACGGTTTCGATATCGGCCATCAAGTCGTCCGCCCACGCCTGCAGCGTGACCGGCTGGCCGTCGCGCACCAGCGTGAGCCCCGGCTTGCGCCCTTCCATCGTCACGCTGCCGAAGTTCGCATTCGCTTCCTTGTACGCGTCGCAGTCGAGCGCGGGGCTTTCGTCGAGCGCGCAGGCGAGCAGGAACGCGTCGATGAAGCGCGCGGTCTCCAGCGCGATGCCGGTCGGCTCGAACGGATCGATGTCGAGGCAGCGCACTTCGATGTATTGCACGCCGCGCGACGCGAGCGCATGCAGCGGACGCTCGCCCGAATACGTGACGCGCTTCGGCCGGATCGTCGAGTAGAACTCGTTCTCGAT
The DNA here is from genome assembly GCF_902833125.1 of Burkholderia sp. BCC1640. NCBI lineage: Bacteria > Pseudomonadati > Pseudomonadota > Betaproteobacteria > Burkholderiales > Burkholderiaceae > Burkholderia > Burkholderia sp. BCC1640. Next base: position 82,491 of record NZ_CADFEF010000027.1, read on the forward strand.
CTGCAGCACGTTCGTGTTGATCTGGATCCACTCGCCGTCGCGATGCGTGCCGATCGCCTCGTACGGCGGATACGGCTCGCTCACGGCCTTCGACAGCGCATCGAGATAGCCGGGCAGCGTGTTGTAGTCGACGTGCAGCGCGGCCTGCGCGGTCGTGTTCGAGTAACCGAGGTCGCTCATCCGCAGGCTCGTCGCGTACGGCCGGTACAGCGTATCGGCATCGAACGCGTCGAGCTTGTGTGGTTTGCCGCGCAGGAATTTCGCGTCGAGCGCCGGCGATGCGCCGAACAGGTACATCAGGAGCCAGCTGCGGCGACGGAAGTTGCGGATCTGCGCGAGATAGCGCTCCGACTGGTAATCGACGAGCGTGGCCGTCGAGCCCTCTTCCGCATGCAGGCGCCGCCACACTTCCTCGTGCAGCGAATAGTTGTAGTGGATGCCGGCGATGCACTGCATCGTGCGGCCGTAGCGATACGCCAGGCCGCGGCGGTACACCGTCTTCAGGCGGCCGATGTTCGACGTGCCGTAGTCGGCGATCGGAATTTCATCATCGGCCGGCAGCAGGCCCGGCATCGAGTCGTTCCACAGCATCTCGTCGCCGAGCGACGCATACACGTAGCGGTGCAGATCGTCGAGACGTTCGAGCGTAACCGACGCGTCGCCTTCCGCCGGCGTGATCAGTTCGATCAGCGCTTCGGAATAGTCGGTCGTCAATGACGGGTGCGTGAGCGCCGAACCGAGCGCGCGCGGATGCGGCGTGAACGCGATCATCCCGTCGCGCGTCACGCGCAGGCTTTCCTTTTCGATGCCGCGCAGGCCGTCGGGCAGATGCTGCCGCGTCGGGCCCGAGCTCAGCGCTTCGAGACGATTCAGCAGCAGTTCGGACTGGCGGTGAGTCATGGTGTTCGACATGGAGACGCAAGTGCGTGACGGCCGCGCGCGGAATGCCGCACGCGGCCGGCTGGATTATTGGTCGCTTCGTTGGTAGCGGGCACTTTAACATCTCGCCGTCACACGCGCTTGAGGTGGCGCCGGGCGGTGCGCGCCGGCCGCTGCGGGCCGTCTGGCGGGCCGATGGCCGCGAACGCCGCGCGCGCAGCCGGCCGTCGTCGGCGCCGACGGACGCGGCGATCACGCGACATTCGTCGGAAGGAACGTGAGCGACGAGCACGGCAGCGCCATCAGGTGCAACCCGTTCTGCCGAACCCGGGATGCATCGTCGTCACGGCCGGGTCGATCGTACGCGCCGGAGCAACGGACATCGCCGTCAAACGTCGCAACCGTGAGGATCACCGACCGATCACTGCCGGCGTGACGCCCCTTGCGGGTTGCGTCGCGGCCCTGCCCGGTCGCACCCGCCGGCCTGCGGCGGCGACCGTCATCCGCCGCGCGCGCCGCCGGCCCGGTCCGTCACGTCGTTCCACAAATGAAGCGCCGCATACGCGCGCCACGGCCGCCAGCCTTCGGTTCGGCTTTTCTGGCTCGCGAGCCGGTCGAGCGACGGATCGCGCGCGGCGATCGACTGCATCAGCACCAGATCGGACGCCGGCCACGCGTCCGGGTCGCGCCACGCGCGCATCGCGATGTATTCGACGGTCCACGGGCCGATGCCGGGCAGGTCGAGCCACGCGCGGCGCAGCGTCGCGAGATCGGCCTGCGCGGGATCGAGCGGCACGTGGCCGGCCGCCACCGCGCGCGCCATGCCCGTCAGCGCGGCGGCGCGCTTGCCGGGCATCCCGATCTTCTCCAGATCGCATGCGGCGAGCGCATCCGGCGTCGGGAAACGCCACGCGGGGGCGCCGTCCGGCGCCGCCATGCCGTCGTCGTGCACGACGCGCTCGCCGGCCCGCTGGACGAGCCGACCGACGATCGTCGTCGCCGCCTTCACGCTCACCTGCTGGCCGACGATCGCGCGCACCGCAAGCTCGAACCCCGACCAGGCGCCCGGGACGCGCAACCCCGGCGCGGCCTCGACGAGCGGCGCGAACCATGGGTCGCGCGCGAGCCCGCCGCCGATCGCGGCCGGGTCGGCGCCGAGGTCGAACATCGATGCGACGCGGTGCGCGAATGCATCGTCGACATGCCGCGCGGCCGCCCCTTCGAGCGTCGCGATGAGGCAATGCCGGCGCGGATGCTTCGTGACGGTAAGCCTGCCCGCGTCGCCGTTCAGGTCGACGATCCGGCGATACATGCCGTCGACGACCTGTTCGACACCCGGAATCGCCCGTCCGCTGAAGAAGCGCAGCACGCGCGCCCAGTCGTACGGCGCCTTGAAGCGCAGCGCCATCTGCGCGGACGGCGGCACGTGGCCGCCGTCCGCGATCGACGTCATCGTGGTTTTGTCGATGCTCAAACTGCGTTGCCCTCCGCAACGGCTTCGGTTTCATCGTCGCGCACATGGCGCGCCTCGGACGCGAGCAGCGTCGCCTTGCGGCGCACGCCCCAGCGATATCCGGCGAGCGCGCCGCCCTTCTGCACGACACGGTGACACGGGATCGCGAGCGCGACCGGGTTCGACGCACAGGCCGATGCGACGGCCCGCACCGCGCGCGGCGCGCCCAGCGCCTCGGCGATCTCCGAATAGCTGCGCGTCTCGCCGTACGGGATATGCGTCAGCGCTTCCCACACGCGCTGCTGGAACGCGGTCGGCGCGATGTCGAGCGGCAGGTCGAACGCGTGCCGCGTGCCGTCCAGATACGCGCGGATCTGCGCGACGAACGGCGCGAGCCGCGACGGCGATTCGACCAGCTCGGCACGCGCGAACGCGTCCTTCAGTTCGCCGACGAGCGACGCCGGTTCGTCGCCGAACGCGATCCGGCAGATGCCCTGTTCGGTCGCGGCAACGAGCACCGTGCCGAGCGGCGTCGACGCGGTCGCGTAATCGATCCGCAGGCCCGCGCCCTGACGACGGAACGCGGACGGCGCCATCCCCAGCTCGCGCGGCACCGATGCGTAGAGCCGCGACGGCGAATTGAACCCCGCGTCGACGGCCGCCTGCGTGACCGGCTGCCCGCTTTGCAGCGCCTCGCGCAATGCGGCGCCACGCTGCGCGGCCTGATACTGTCGCGGCGACACGCCGACCACGCGCTTGAACAACCGCTGCAGGTGGAACGGGCTCACGTGCACGGCGTCGCTCAGCTGCTGCAGCGTGAGCCGCTCCGGATGCGCGTCGAGCACCGCGCACGCGCGATTGACGATCTCGAGCTCGCGCGGCAGCCCTTCCGGCTGGCAGCGCTTGCACGGGCGGAAGCCGGCCGCGCGGGCGGCGGCCGGATCGGCAAAGAAGGACACGTGCTCGCGCCGCGGCAGCCGCGACGCGCAGCTTGGGCGGCAGAACACGCCGGTCGTGCGCACGGCATAGAAGAACGCGCCGTCCGCATGCGGATCGCGGGCGGTCACGGCGCCCCAGCGGGCATCGTCGGTCGAATAGGCGGTTTTCATCTGAACCTCGCACTCTCCAGTGTAGATGGTGCCTACTCTAGACATCGGCATGGGCCGTCGCGCCCTGAATCTTGCTCTGTGATTCGCGCCGACGAAATCGGGGACACAATCGGAGGCGCATCGAAACCATTCAATCGGATGAAAAGCCGCGCAAGCGCTGCGTCGACGCCGCTTTCGTCATCATCGCGTCACCATTTTGCTGCAGTGCGGATGCGACAAATCGCCGTCCTGACCATTTTTTACACTCGGAATATTGCAACGCACCATCGCCGTGTGTATAGTTGGAACTGTCTCCTCCATGTCTCCTCCTGATATGGATTAAGCCCGTTCCGCTCTGCGTGAACGGGCTTTTTTTCGTCCGTCGATCGTGCCGCGTTCCGGCATATGTCGCCGGCGCGGTCTACACTCGGTGCACGCCATCCGCGAAGGAGTGCCCGCTCATGAAACCGACCATCCGCGCGATCGATCACGTCGTGCTACGCGTGACCGACATGGCTGCGATGACGCACTTTTACTGCGATGCCGTCGGCTGCCACGTGGAGAAGGAACAACCCGACCTGGGCCTTGTACAGTTGCGCGCCGGCGACGCGCTGATCGACCTGCTGTCGGTTGGCGGCCCGATCGACCGTCCCGACAGCGGCCCACCCGGCACCGGCCGCAATCTCGACCATCTCTGCCTGCGCGTCGAGCCATTCGACCCCGAAGCACTGATCGCGCATTTCGCCGCGCATGGCGCGCGCCCCGGCGCCCCCGCCGAACGTTACGGCGCCGGCGGCTACGGGCCGTCGATCTATCTGTTCGATCCCGAAGGGAACATGCTGGAATTCAAGGGGCCGCCCGCCGCGCTCGGCTGAGCGCCGGCCGTCAGGCGTCGGCGCGCGCCTTCAGGACCGTCCATTCGACCGCGACGGGATCGTGATCGGCGCTCGAGATCCAGGCGGCGCCGTCCTGGACCGTGCACTGCAGGCGCATCGTACGCTCGGCGAGACGCCCGAGCGCGGCGGCGACACCGTCGGCCAGCGACAGCACCTGGACGTTGCGCAGCCGCTCCACCTTGCTGCGCACGCCCTGCCACCAGATGTCCGAGGTCTTGCCGCCGTACGCGATCACCGTGACCTGCCCGGCGCGGCCAGCCGCCTTCGAGATGCGCCGTTCGTCGGGTTGGCCGGCCTCGATCCACACGTCGATCGCGCCCGTCAGGTCCTTCTGCCACAGATCGGGTTCGTCGACGTCCGACAGCCCCTTGCAGAATTCGAGACGCTCGTGCGCGAACAGCGCGAACGCGACGATGCGCACCATCATCCGGTCGTCGGTTTCCGACGGGTGACGGGCGACCGTCAACGAGTGATCGGCGTAGTAGTGCCGATCCATGTCGGCGATTTGCAGCTCGGCTTTGTAGATCGTGGATTTCAGCGCCATGCGGATACGGCCCGGGGCGGGCATTCGGTTCGGTCGGGCCGTGATGATACCGAATGCGCGGCGCCCGGCGCGTGACGGACGCTCCACAGCACGACGGCCCGGCATCGGCCGGGCCGCGTTCGTGCCGCGCCGCCGGCGGTTCCGGCCGGCGTGCGCGTGCGAGAGATGCGCGTGCGGGTTACTGCTTGACGAAGCGCGAATCGGTCCAGAGGCCTTGCTGGTCGCTGTTGTCGGCGCTGACGAACTGGACGTCGCCCTGATCGACCGACACCACGCGGAAACGCTGGCCTTCCGGCACCGACAGGCAACGGTAGTCGTCGAAATACTGCTGCTTCGCCTGCGACTTGCCGTCACGCTCGTGACTCAGTACGGAGTCCAGATTGTCTTTCGACAGACAGCCCCACGCATTCTTCGTCAGCTGGATTTCCTGCTTCGGCTGGACAGCCGCATCGCCGCCCGCCTGGGCGATCGACACCACGGAAAATGCGCCGACAAGGGCAAAGAGGACACCGGTACGTTTCATCATGTTCTGTCTCCAGGCTTGCGGGCACCAGGCTCGGTTAGCTATGTGTTTAAAGGTGATCGTGAACCCGCGTTTTTCACTTTAGAAGACCGGCAAGCGATATCAAGCACATTTGTTGTGCGATCGCAATAGCGGCGAATTGTCGCACCCTGCGCGCCCCCGATTTTTTGCTTGCCGCACGCACGCGGTGTTATCTGCCATCGGGTGAATTTGCTCGCGCCACCGGGCGCAAAGTGCTGTCCAGCAAGACTGTCAGCGAAATCGCAATACGCCGATTGAACGGTTTGGATAATTCATTTCGATATCGAGATCGTTTTGATGCATTGCACATAAAGTCATCCGAAACGATATGAATTTACCGCAGTGCGGCACCGGAATTACCTGATACAAGAAAAATGCCAGGTATAAGCGCACTCGTATTTACCCGTATTTTCCAGAATGGGTCGAGCGCCCCGCAGCGCGTGGCCGCAGGGCGTCTTCGCCACTCCTTTTACTCGGCTTTATTCAGACCGATTGCGGCCGCTCGAAATAATCGCGCTGGAAGATGCACATGCGATAAGCGTTGTGATACGCGCCGTTTCCGAAAAATTCTTCCTTCAATTCCGCCTCGTGCTGGAATCCGCATTTCTCGTATACGTGGATTGCCGCCGCATTCGACGTATCGACGATCAGGTACAGCTTGCGCATGTTCAGCACCTTGAACGCATATTCGATCGCGAGGCGCGTCGCCTGGCCCGCGTAGCCGCGCCCCTGGCATTGGGGCGCGATGATGATCTGGAACTCGCCGCGACGGTGGATGTAGTCGAGCTCGATCAGCTCGACGAGGCCGACCAGTTCGTCTTGCGGATCGACCGCGACGAAGCGGCGCTCGCGCTGGTCGTGCACATGGCGGTCATACAGTTGCGACAGCTCGGAGAAGGTTTCGTACGGCTCCTCGAACCAGTAGCGCATGATCTTCGCGTCGTTGTTCAGCTCGTGAACGAAGCGCAGGTCCTGGCGCTCCAGCGGCCGCAGTGCAAGCGAGTGCTTGTCGTTCTGGAGTTGCATGTTCGTGTCCTTTTTGATGCCCGCGTGCGCGAGAAGCGTCCGGCCGCGGCATCGCGAACGAGGCGCGTTCCGCGCTGCAAGAAGTTGTCCGCGGGCGAAGTTCAGAGCCTAGAATGGGAGCAAGGGTTCCTGCCACCGCAAGGAGGCTATCGTGATCGAGCAAGTCATACTCGGCATCTTTCTCGTATTGCCACTCGTGATCGTGGCTGCGCTGTTCTCCGACGAACTGTGGCAGGAACATCGGCGCCAGCATCCGCGCGACGAAAACGCACCGCATATCGACTGGAAGCATCCGTGGCGCCGCGTGCGGCGCGGGCACTGAGTCGATCGCCATCCCCGCAGGCACTCCGTCCGGGCCGGTCGCCCCGATCCGAACGGGGTCCCTTCCGCGAAGAACCGATTCCCGCTCAACCAGCGAGACGCCGACGTGAACGACAAATCCGCCCTCCCTCCGCACGATATCCCCGGCGAAGCGATCGATCTGCAGATCGCCGACGTGCTGGCCGCCGTCCGCTACCCGGCGAACAAGGATGCGATCGTCGACGCCGCGCGCGACGCCGGCGCGAGCAACGAAGTGCTGTCGATGCTCGACGGCCTGCCCGAACAGGACTATGCGGACGTCGATGCCGTCACGCGCTGGATCGCCGGCAACTTCGGCCCCGGCCTCGGGATTTGAGCGCGCGCGAATAACGCGATAGGATCGGGCGCACCGGTCGCATCGCGGCCGGATGTATGCTGCCCGGCGCCAAGACCGGGCATGACCGCACGAGCGCCCGGGGGAATCCATGGAAGGCATTCTGATCCAGCACACGTCGCGTCGGCAGCTCTGGTTCGGCGCGCTGACGGCGCTCGTCATCGTGCTCGCGCTCGGGATCGCCGTGCCGCACGCGAACGTCGCGCTGCCGGTCGTCGAGCCGTTCATGCCGATGTGCGCGCTGACCGTGTTCACCACCGCGAGCATCGCCGCCTTCTTCCTCGGTGCGCAATTCACCGTCACCCGCCAGCCCGTGCTCGGTGCGCTCGGCGGCGCCTATGCATTCACCGCACTCGCCGTCGCGCTGCAATTGCTCACCTTTCCCGGCGTGTTCGCGCCGCAGGGCTTGCTCGGCGCGCGTCCGCAGAGTGCCGCGTGGATGTGGGTCTTCTGGCATGCCGGCTTTCCCTGCTTCGTGATGGCCGCGCTGCTCGCGCGCGAGCGACTCACGCGGGCGCCGGTCGGCGCCGCGCAGACGCGCCTGTGGACGTTCGCGCTGGTTGGCGGCCCGGCCGTCGCGGCCGCGCTGCTGTGCATGCTCGCGTTGAACGTGGCCCTGCCGCCCGCGTTCCATCCGCCGGCCGACACGGCCGAGCTGCCCGTCAACGGGATCGCGCTGGTCGTATGGATCCTCAATGCGCTCGCGCTCGTCGCCGTGCTGGCCGCCGGCCGGCTGCGCACGACGCTCGACCTGTGGGTCGCGATCGCGGTGCTCGCCGGCCTCACCGACACGACGCTGAACCTGCTGACCACGAACCGCTTCACCGTCGGCTGGTATCTCGCGCGCGTGTTCAGCATGTTCACGCCCGGCGTGCTGGTGTGCGTGCTCGCATGGGAAGTGACGAAGCTGTATCAGCAGCTGTTCGAAGCACATGCGACGCTGGTTCGTTCGTCCGCGCGCGACGGGCTGACCGGCGCGTTCAACCGCAGCCACTTCAACGATCATTTCCATACGCTGTTCCTGCAGGCGCGGCGGCAAAGCGAGCCGTTGTCGCTGCTGATGGTCGACGTCGATCACTTCAAGGCCTACAACGACGCGTTCGGTCACGTGAAGGGCGATGCATGCCTGATCGCCGTCGCGAATGCGCTGGCCGGTGCGGTGCGACGTCCCGCCGATATCGTCGCGCGCTACGGCGGCGAGGAGTTTGCGATCGTGCTGCCGAACACCGGCGCGCGCGGTGCGCGGGTCGTTGCCGAGGAAGCGCGCGAAGCGGTGCTGCGGCTCGATCTCCCGATGCCTTCGTCGCCGGCGGGGCGCGTGAGTGTCAGCGTCGGTTGCGCGACGGTGTCGGCCGAGGATCTGTCGACGCCGGATGCATTGATCGAAGCTGCCGATGCCGCGCTATACCACGCGAAGGATGCGGGGCGAAACTGCGTCGTCGTGGCGTGAAAACGTCTGCGGATTGGCGATTTGTTACGGTCATTGTGACCGGAATAATCCGCCGTTACGGATTGCGGCACCGGGAAACGATCGCTTACAGCCGCTGTTGACGGCGCTCGCTATGCTGGATTCATGTCGAATCCGAGCAGGTGAACGCGATGAAGAAAACCCTTTTGCTGATTGCCGGCGTGGCCGTGTTGTTGAGCGGCTGCATCGTGGTGCCTGATGGTGGCGGGTATTACGGTGATGGCGGGTATTACCATCATCATCGCCATTGGGATTGATGCATTCCGCTTCGGCTGCCGCGATGACGCCGTCCGGATCGGATCAGCCGATTGATCCGGACTGCCGCGGGATGACCTTGGACAACCTTGGGCGCCCGTTTATTTCCCGATACAGAACCTGCTGAAAATCACCCCCAGCAGGTCATCCGAAGTGAACTCGCCGGTAATCGCATTGAGCTGCTCCTGCGCCAACCGGAGCTCCTCCGCAAACAGATCGAGCGATTGCGCCCGCTGCTCCGCGTGATCGGCCGCCTGCGCGAGATGCTCCTGCGCAGCCCGCAACGCAATCAAATGCCGTTCGCGCGCCAGATAAACACCTTCGGCGCCCGCCTGCCACCCCGCGATCCGCAGCAACTCCGCGCGCAGCATGTCAATCCCGTCACCGCGCTTCGCCGACAGATGCACCTCGGTCAGGTCGCCTTCGGCCGCCGGATGGTCGACGCACGCCGGCACGCCGGTCAGATCCGTCTTGTTCAGCACCCGCACCACCGGCACGCCATCCGGGAATCGCGCCGCGATCGACTCGTCGTCCACCGTCATCCCCGTGCGCGAATCGAGCAGGTGCAGCACGACGTCCGCGCGCTCGATCTCGCTCCATGTCCGCGCGATCCCGATCCGCTCGACTTCGTCCTCCGTCTCGCGCAACCCGGCCGTATCGATGATGTGCAACGGAATCCCTTCGACCTGGATCGTCTGCGCGACCTTGTCGCGCGTCGTGCCCGCGATCGGCGTGACGATCGCCAGTTCCGCGCCGGCCAGCGCGTTCAGCAGCGACGACTTGCCGACGTTCGGCTGCCCCGCGAGCACGACCGACAACCCCTCGCGCAGCAGCGCGCCCTGCCGCGCGTCGCCGAGCACGTGCGCCAGTTGCTCGCGGATCTTCGCGAGCTTGCCGCGCGCGTCGGCCGCTTCCAGGAAGTCGATTTCCTCTTCCGGGAAATCGAGCGTCGCCTCGACCAGCATCCGCAGCGTGATCACATCCTCGACGAGCGCGTGGATCTGTCGCGAGAACGCGCCGTCGAGCGAGCGCCCGGCCGAGCGCGCCGCCGCTTCCGTGCTCGCCTCGATCAGATCGGCGACGGCCTCGGCCTGCGCAAGGTCCAGCTTGTCGTTCAGAAACGCGCGCCGCGTGAACTCGCCCGGTTCCGCGAGCCGCAGCCCGAAGCCGCGCCCCGCATCCAGGCAGCGCTGCAGCAGCAGCTGCATCACGATCGGCCCGCCATGTCCCTGCAGTTCCAGCACGTGCTCGCCGGTATACGAATGCGGCGCGGGGAAATACAGCGCGATCCCGCGGTCGAGCGGCGCGCCGTGCTCGTCGAGGAACGGCACGTAGCTCGCATGGCGCGGCGCGAGCCGCTGCCCGCACAACGCGTCGATCAGCGGCAACGCGGCCGCCTCGCCGCCGCGCCCGAACGACACGCGGACGACGCCGATGCCGCCCCGGCCGGCAGCGGTGGCAATAGCGACGATCGGATCGGAATCGGTAGCAAGCATGGGAATCGGATGAATCGGGTGAACGGATGGTCAATGATGCAATGATGCGCCCGCGCAACGGTGCGGGCATCGGGACGCCGGCATTGTAGCGTGCCGGCCGGCGCGCTACCGGACGCCGCGTCGGTTTCGGAATCGCCCGAATTTATCCCGACGGAGCTAAGGCGAGTATCAATTCCACGCTCGCCCATACTGTCCATTTCGGACGAACAGGCCTGCCGGATTGGCCCGACGCTGCGCCCCCAATTCCTCGATACGGCCCGCGGCAGGTTGGGATTCATCCAAATAGGCTACGTTTAGCCTATATGGTTGTCTGAAAGGCGTCGGTGGAATTGCACAATCACCCCATGCCGACACCCGAAGAAAAATCAGCGTTTTCGGAACGCCTGAAATTCGCCTTGAGGCGCAGTCCGGAGAAGATCACCGGCGCGACTGAACTCGCGAACCGGTTCAATCTGCGTCACCATGGCGCGCAGCCGGTTTCACCGCAAACCGCGCACAAATGGCTGACCGGCCGGACGATTCCGACGCCGGACAAACTCGAAACGCTCGCCGACTGGTTGCGCGTCGAACTGCATTGGCTGCATTACGGCCCGTCGCCGAGCGTGACCGAACATCCGACGCCGCAACCGCTGCCGCGCGACGAGCGCTATCCGCCGACGCCCGAGACGATCGAACTCGCGTCGAAGATCGAGTCACTGCCGCCACATCAACGCTACCTCGTTCAGGAACTGATCGAGCAGTTCTACGGCAGCGACGCGAAGATCGACGTGAAGAAGGCCTGAACGGAAGCGGTCGACCTCCACACACGCCGCCGCACCGCCACCCACCGGAAACGAAAAAAGCCGCATGGAAAAAACCATGCGGCTTTTTTACGTGCATCGCGGGCGGCTGGCCGCCCGCGTATGCGACGGGCGTCAGGCCTTCTTGCCGCCGCCGAGCTTGCGCGTGATGTAGTACTGCTGCGCGATCGACAGCACGTTGTTCACAACGTAGTACAGCACCAGACCGGCCGGGAAGAAGAAGAACATCACCGAGAACGCGATCGGCATGAACTTCATCATCTTCGCCTGGACCGGGTCCGGCGGCGTCGGGTTCAGGCTCGTCTGCACGAACATCGAGACGGCCATCAGCACCGGCAGGATGAAGAACGGATCGCGCTGCGACAGGTCGTGAATCCAGAGAATCCACGGCGCACCGCGCATTTCGACCGAGGCGAGCAGCACCCAGTACAGCGAGATGAACACCGGAATCTGGATCACCACCGGCAGGCAGCCGCCGAACGGATTGACCTTCTCGGTCTTGTACAGCTCCATCAGCGCGGCGTTCATCTTCTGCGGATCGCTCTTGAAGCGTTCGCGCAGCGCCTGCATGCGCGGCGTGATTTCCTTCATGCGCGCCATCGACTTGTAGCTCGCGGCCGACAGCGGGAAGAACACGGCCTTGATCAGGACCGTCAGCAGCACGATCGCCCAGCCCCAGTTGCCGACGAAGCCGTGGATCTTCTCGAGCAGCCAGAACAACGGCTTCGCGATGATCGTCACCCAGCCGTAGTCCTTCACGAGCTCCAGGCCCGGCGCGATGCCTTCGAGCATGCGCTCTTCTTCCGGACCGGCGAACATGCGTGCCTGCACGTCGGCCGACTGGCCCGGCGCGATCGCCGCGACCGGCTGCTTCACGCCGACGCGGTACAGCGTCGGGTCGATCTTTTCAGCGTAGATGTCGCGCTTCACGCCCTGCTGCGGAATCCAGGCCGATGCGAAGTAGTGCTGCACCATCGCGACCCAGCCGTTGTCGGCGGAGTTCACGAAGTCGGCCTTGTTCTTGTCGAGGTCGCTGAAGTTGATCTTCTGGAAGTGCTTCGCGTCCGTGTAGACCGCCGGCCCGAGGAACGTATGCGAGAACATCGGCGTTTCGACGGCCGTGTTGTCGCGCACCAGTTCCATGTAGACCGTCGGCGTGACCGGTGCCGTGCCGACGTTGTCGATCTTGGTGTCGACGCCGATCACGTAGCTGCCGCGCGTGAACGTGTAGGTCTTCACGACCTTCACGCCGCCCTTCACCGGCGATTCGAACGACAGCTTCAGCGTGTTCTGGTCGCCCGTCAGCGACGTCGAGCCGGGGTTCAGCTGCGTGTAGACGTCGTTGTGGTTCGGGAAGTCGCCGCCGAGCAGGCCCGAGCGCGCGAGATACGTGTGGCCGGCCGTGTGGTCGAACAGCGTGATGTACAGGTCCGGCTGCTTGCCGTCGCCCTGCTTCTTCAGCGTCAGCTTCGCGAGCGTGCCGCCGCGCGTGTCGATTTCGCCGTCATACACGTCGGTCGAGAACTTCACGAGCTGCGCCTGCGCGGCCGGTGCCGTCGTCGACGGTGCGGCGCCTGCTGCTGCGGCAGGCACTTCACCTGCGGTCGTCGTCGCGCCCGTGCCCGATGCACCGCCGGCAGCCGCGGGGGCCGTCTGTGTGGCGCTCGGGAAGAACATCGACGGGCGTCCATGGTCGCGCTGCCAGTTGTCGTACAGCATGACAGCTGACATGAAGAAGATCACCCATAGGACGGTGCGTTTGATATCCATGCGTTGTCTCAGAGTCGATGGGACCGCGCGTCGGCTTCGCCGCGAGCGCGAGTGTCGGAGTTGGGCGGCGGGACGAGGTCGATGCCGCCCGCGGAAAACGGATGGCATCGGCACACGCGCCTGACGGCGAGATACGTGCCGCGCGCGGCGCCATGATACTGGATTGCCTCGCGCGCGTAATCCGAACAGGAAGGATAAAAACGGCAACGGTTGCCGAGCATCGGGCTCACGGCAACCTTGTAGAAGCGCAGCAAGGCGATCAATACCGTTTCCATACCTTGGGCGGCGCCGTTCGACGCCGCGTCAAAACCGGCCGGGCGGGCGCGAACGCCGCGCCACGGACGGATGCGTCACTCGGACGCGGGCTTCGACGCCCGGCGCGCGATCTCCCGGACTGCCCTGTCGAGCAGTTCGCGGATTTCGGCCGCGCACATCGCCGCGAGCGGGGCGGAAGCCGCACTCGGCAGCGCTTTCTTGTCGAAGCGCGTGTGCTGCCGCAGCAGCAGGTCGTAACCGGCGAATTCGGCCCGGCGCAGGCGAAATGCGTCGCGCGCCAGCCGCTTCACGAGGTTACGGGTGACCGCTCGCGGCGCATACTTCTTGCCGATGACGAGCCCCAGACGGGCGGGCTGGCCAGTCGGCTTGCCGTAGATCACGAAGTGCGCGGAGCGCCGCCAAGGGCGCAAACGAAAAACGGATGAAAATTCATCCGTTTTCAGAAGTCGCGCAGCTTTCGGAAAGGCGGCTTTCGTCTGCGACGGATTCGCACCCGGCTCGACGGCACCTTCCGCAGGACTGCGGACGGCGGACACAGCGCGCAACCTGCCTTAGATGGCGAGGCGCTTGCGGCCCTTCGCGCGGCGAGCGTTGATGACCTTGCGGCCACCTGCCGTCTTCATGCGGACACGGAAGCCATGGGTGCGCTTGCGGCGCGTCACGGACGGTTGGTAAGTACGTTTCATGATGTTCTCACTTGTTCGAGAATGTCGAAATTCAGGGGACCGCGTGCCCTTAACCGGAGGCATTCGGGCGAACGCAATCGCCGGGAATACAGGATTGGTTTTCGCGGAACCCGTTATTTAAACCGTTTTTCTCTTGACGGTCAATACTTTAGGAGTCGTCCGCCTGTGCCGGCCCACACCGATCCGGCCCCGCGACCCACAATCCCGGCCTGTGGATAACTCGCGCTGTGGCCGCGTTTGGCGGTAGAATCTCGCCTTATCTCCAAGAATCCCGCACGCCGCTTCGGCCCGCGCCTGCCCCGCCAACACTGTGTGAGCAGGCGTCCGAGGCACGCTCGCACGACCGCTTCGGGCCTTGTTGCGCAACCGCGACAAGGGCGCCGGCGAGCCGCGCTGTGCATGCAAAAAACGACAGTTACTTGATGAACGATTTCTGGCAACACTGTTCCGCACTGCTGGAGCGCGAGCTGACGCCCCAGCAGTACGTGACGTGGATCAAACCCTTGGCCCCGGTGGCCTTCGATGCGTCGGCGAACACGCTGTCCATCGCCGCGCCGAACCGCTTCAAGCTGGACTGGGTCAAGAGCCAGTTTTCGGGTCGGATCTCCGATCTGGCCCGCGAATTCTGGAACACGCCGATCGAAGTCCAGTTCGTCCTCGATCCGAAGGCCGGCATGCGCAGCGCCCCCGCAGGCGCCGCGGCCGCCCCGCGCGCGCCGCTGGCGCCGAGCGGGCCTGCCGCGACGGTCGCCGCGATCGCCGCCAACCTGACCGCGAATGCCGCCGCCGCGCCCAGCGCGCCGGCCGACGTGCCGATGACGCCGTCGGCGGCCGCCGCGCACCACCTGAACGCCGACGACGCCGACATCGACCTGCCGAGCCTGCCCGCGCACGAAGCGGCCGCCGGCCGCCGCACGTGGCGCCCGGGCCCCGGCGCCGCACCCGCCAACGGCGGCGAAGCCGATTCGATGTACGAACGCTCGAAGCTGAACCCCGTGCTCACGTTCGACAACTTCGTGACGGGTAAGGCGAACCAGCTCGCGCGCGCCGCCGCGATCCAGGTCGCGGATAACCCCGGCATCTCGTACAACCCGCTGTTCCTGTACGGCGGCGTCGGCCTCGGCAAGACCCACCTGATCCACGCGATCGGCAACCAGCTGTTGCTCGACAAGGCCGGCGCGCGGATCCGCTACATCCACGCCGAGCAATACGTGTCCGACGTGGTGAAGGCGTACCAGCGCAAGGCGTTCGACGACTTCAAGCGCTATTACCACTCGCTCGACCTGCTGCTGATCGACGATATCCAGTTCTTCTCCGGCAAGTCGCGCACGCAAGAGGAATTCTTCTACGCGTTCGAGGCGCTCGTCGCGAACAAGGCGCAGGTGATCATCACCAGCGACACGTATCCGAAGGAGATCTCGGGCATCGACGATCGCCTGATCTCGCGCTTCGACTCCGGCCTCACCGTCGCGATCGAGCCGCCCGAGCTGGAAATGCGCGTCGCGATCCTGATGCGCAAGGCGCAGTCGGAAGGCGTGAACCTGTCGGAGGACGTCGCGTTCTTCGTCGCGAAGCACCTGCGCTCGAACGTGCGCGAGCTCGAAGGCGCGCTGCGCAAGATCCTCGCGTATTCGAAGTTCCACGGCCGCGAGATCTCGATCGAGCTGACCAAGGAAGCGCTGAAGGACCTGCTGACCGTGCAGAACCGGCAGATTTCGGTCGAGAACATCCAGAAGACCGTCGCCGACTTCTACAACATCAAGGTCGCCGACATGTATTCGAAGAAGCGTCCGGCGAACATCGCGCGGCCGCGGCAGATTGCGATGTACCTGGCGAAGGAGCTCACGCAGAAGAGCCTGCCGGAAATCGGCGAGCTGTTCGGCGGGCGCGATCACACCACCGTGCTGCACGCGGTGCGCAAGATCGCGGACGAGCGCAGCAAGGACGCGCAGCTCAACCACGAGCTGCACGTGCTGGAACAGACGCTGAAGGGCTGAGCGCGCGCACCGCGCTTGATAATTCGGCCTCCGCCCCAATTTAAGGGGGGCGGTTCGGTTTTGAGGCACAATACTGGTTTGACCGCCCCGGTGGTGGCGGGCCAAGAGCCCGGCCGGCGGGGCGCTGCGAGGCTGCTGCGCTGCAGGCCGTTACTCAACGAAGGAACTCTATGCAACTGGTCAAGACCGAACGAGACACACTCCTCAGGCCGCTGCAAACGGTCAGCGGCATCGTCGAACGCCGCCATACGTTGCCGATCCTCGCCAACCTGCTGATCACCAAGAACGGCCCGGACGTTTCATTCCTGTCGACCGACCTGGAGCTGCAGATCACCACGCGCGCCGATTTCGGCGTCGGCGGCGACCAGGTGGCCACCACCGTCGCGGCCCGCAAGCTGCTCGACATCCTGCGCGCGATGCCTGACGGCCAGGTCACGCTGTCGCTCGCCGACAAGCGCCTCACCGTTCAGTCCGGCAAGAGCCGCTTCGCACTGCAGACGCTCGCGGCCGACGAGTTCCCGACCGTCGCGCAGGCGAAGGATTTCGGCGCCACGCTCACCGTCCCGCAGAAGTCGTTCCGCCAGCTGCTCGGCATGGTGCACTTCGCGATGGCGCAGCAGGACATCCGCTACTACCTGAACGGCATGCTGCTCGTCGTCGACGGCGACCAGCTGATGGCCGTGGCCACCGACGGCCACCGCCTCGCGTTCTCGTCGATGAAGCTCGAAGGCGGCACGTTCGGCCGCCAGGAAGTCATCGTGCCGCGCAAGACGATTCTCGAGCTGCAGCGCCTGCTCGAGGACATCGACGACACCGTCACCATCGACATCGCGCAGACCCAGGCCAAGTTCACGTTCGGCCAGGTCGAGCTCGTGTCGAAACTCGTCGAGGGCAAGTTCCCCGACTTCCAGCGCGTGATCCCGAAGGCGCACAAGAACACGTTCGAGATCGGCCGTGAAGAGCTGCAGCGCTCGCTGCAGCGTGCGGCAATCCTGACCTCGGACAAGTTCAAGGGCGTGCGCTGCATCATCGCGCCGGGCCAGCTGAAGATCATGTCGACCAACGCCGATCAGGAAGAGGCGCAGGAAGAACTGGAAATCGCCTATCAGGGCGATACCGTCGACATCGGCTTCAACGTCACGTATCTGCTCGACGTGCTCGCGAACCTGAAGGTCGACACCGTGCAGGTGAGCCTCGGCGACGCCAGCTCGAGCGCGCTGATTACCGTGCCCGAGAACGACGAGTTCAAGTATGTCGTGATGCCGATGCGCATCTGACGCGCTCGACATCACGATACATACCAGGGGGCGGCAAGCCCCTTTGGCGTTTTTATGGCGAACCGACAACCCGTCCCTTTGGTGCCTTTCAGGTGCCTCGGGCGGGCCAGGAAACTGGAGCGGCCCGGCGATTTCTCTCGCTGAAACGCACCGCGCCGCCACGAGAGTGGCCTCGCAGAACCGGAAGATATCCATGAGTGAACAGCACAATTCGCAACCCGATAACAGCAGCTACGGCGCCTCGTCGATCCAGATCCTCGAGGGTCTGGAAGCGGTGCGCAAGCGCCCCGGGATGTACATCGGCGACACGTCTGACGGCACCGGTCTGCACCACCTCGTATTCGAGGTGCTCGACAACTCGATCGACGAAGCGTTGGCCGGGTACTGCAACGACATCCACGTGACGATTCACGCCGATAACTCGATTTCCGTGACCGACAACGGCCGCGGGATTCCGACCGACGTGAAGATGAACGACAAGCACGAGCCGAAGCGTAGCGCGGCTGAAATCGTGATGACCGAGCTGCATGCCGGCGGGAAGTTCGACCAGAACAGCTACAAGGTGTCCGGCGGCCTGCACGGCGTGGGCGTGTCGTGCGTGAACGCGCTGTCGAGCTGGCTGCGCCTCACCGTGCGCCGCGACGGCAAGAAGCGTTTCATGGAGTTCCATCGCGGCATCGCGCAGGACCGCGTGCTCGAGACCGTGGACGGCGTGGAAGTGTCGCCGATGCATGTTGTCGGCGATACCGAGAACCGCGGCACCGAAGTGCACTTCATGGCCGATCCGACCATTTTCGGCACGGTCGAGTATCACTACGACATCCTCGCGAAGCGGATGCGCGAGCTTTCGTTCCTGAACAACGGCGTGCGGATTCGTCTCACGGACCTGCGCTCGGGCAAGGAAGACGATTTCGCGTTCGCCGGCGGTGTGAAGGGCTTCGTCGAGTACATCAACAAGACGAAGACCAACCTGCACCCGACGGTTTTCTTCGCCAACGGCGAGAAGGACGGCGTGGGCGTCGAAGTCGCGATGCAGTGGAACGACAGCTACAACGAAAACGTGCTGTGCTTCACGAACAACATTCCGCAGCGCGACGGCGGCACGCACCTGACCGGCCTGCGGGCCGCGATGACGCGCGTCATCAACAAGTACATCACCGACAACGAAATCGCGAAGAAGGCGAAGGTCGAGACGACCGGCGACGACATGCGCGAAGGGCTGTCGTGCGTGCTGTCCGTGAAGGTGCCGGAGCCGAAGTTCAGCTCGCAGACGAAGGACAAGCTGGTTTCTTCTGAGGTTCGTGCGCCGGTTGAAGAGGTTGTGGCGAAGGCGCTGGAAGAATTCCTTTTGGAAACGCCGATCGACGCGAAGATCATCTGCGGGAAGATCGTTGAAGCGGCGCGGGCGCGGGATGCTGCGCGGAAGGCACGTGAAATGACGCGACGCAAGGGCGTGCTCGATGGCGTCGGGCTGCCGGGCAAGCTCGCGGATTGCCAGGAGAAGGATCCGGCCAAGTGCGAAATCTACATCGTCGAGGGCGACTCGGCAGGTGGTTCGGCAAAGCAAGGGCGTGACCGGAAGTTCCAGGCGATCCTGCCGCTGCGCGGCAAGGTGCTGAACGTCGAGAAGGCGCGCTACGACAAGCTGCTTTCGTCGGAACAGATCGTCACGCTCGTGACCGCGCTTGGGTGCGGCATCGGCAAGGACGATTACAACCTCGACAAGCTGCGCTATCACCGCATCATCATCATGACCGACGCGGACGTCGACGGTGCGCACATCCGGACGCTGCTGCTCACGTTCCTCTATCGCCAGATGCCGGACATGATCGAGCGCGGGTATGTGTATATCGCGCAGCCGCCGCTTTACAAGATCAAGGCGGGCAAGGACGAGCGGTATCTGAAGGATGACGTGGAGCTCAACGCGCATATGCTGCGGTTGGCGCTGCAAGGGTCGGAGCTGGTGCCGGGTGAGAATGCTGCGGCGATTTCGGGTGATGCGCTTGGGGAGTTGGCGCGGTCGTATCTGCTGTCGCAGAGCGTGATCGAGCGGTTGAGCCGGTTGTATGATCCGGCAGCGCTGGAAGCCGTTATGGACGGGGTGGTGATCGATCTCTCCAATGAGGCTTCGACTGAGGCTTCGGCTAAGGCTCTTCATGCTGCTTTGCATGATGAAGCGCTGAAGAACGAAGTGCGGGTCGTGCCTTCGTATGACCCGGTTCGCGAACAACGGTCGCTGCATGTCGAACGCACCCATCACGGCAACGTGCGAGTTTCGGTCATCGACCAGGAATTCCAGCACACGGCGGATTATCAGCAGCTCGTGACCACCGCGAATACGTTCAAAGGGCTTATTGGGGAAGGTGCGGTTATCAAGCGCGGTGAGCGCAGCATGGCTGTCGCGGACTTCAAGAGCGCGATGAAGTGGCTGCTGGCGGATGCTGAACGCAACGTCTCGAAACAACGCTATAAGGGGCTGGGGGAGATGAACCCCGAGCAGCTGTGGGAAACGACGATGGATCCGGCCGTGCGGCGGTTGCTGCGTGTGCAGATCGAAGACGCGATCGCGGCGGATGGGATCTTTACTACGCTCATGGGCGATGATGTCGAGCCGCGGCGGGCGTTTATCGAGTCGAATGCGTTGCGGGCGGGGAATATTGACGTTTGAATCTCGTTGTAGCGGGACCCATAAGGTGAGATTTTGGGAAGCATCCACTGAGATATTTATTGTTTTTTGCCTCCCGATAGCTCGGATTTATGGCGCTTAGCTTGACGCCACTCTGCACATAACTACGGCCGCCTCATTGAGGTGGCCGTAGTTTTTTCAGCCTAAGCTGTCCGCGCCGACGGAATTTTGAGCCACCGGGCCGATTGGATTTTGAGCCGGGGTGGAGACCGGTCTATAGCAGGACCGGTTGTGGATAAGTGTATGGGTTTCCGGGGTCGTTGTCCTCCTGCGT
>NZ_CADFEF010000028.1:0-98824 GCF_902833125.1 Burkholderia sp. BCC1640
CACCGCCTCAACCTTGAATTCCTTCGTGTACTGCCGTCTCGGTACCACGTTCTCTGCCATGTTCTTCTCCATACAGGCAAAAAGTTATCAAACTTCTTGCTGTACGTGGAATCGAGGCAGGGTCAGTCGCCGCCGCTCCGCTCGGTCATCCAGCGCTGGCTGATCTGGGTCAGAGCAGTGATCAAAGGTCGAGCCTGGTCCGTCGTTGTCGCCGTCCCCGCTAGCCCCTCCATGACATTGGCGTACGCCCCTGCCGGGTCGAACGTCATCACTCTCACAAGCTGTGCAACACTTTGAAGCACGGTCGGACTCCATGGTTCGGCCGTAGTGTTGCCCCAAGCCTCACGCATGCATATCTCGAACACCTCCAGTGCCTTTTGCTGACCTTGCGTCATCGCGCTTGGCGATGGCTGTGAGTAAGACCTCAGCGCAGCCGGGAGATCTACGCGAATCGAAGCGGGCGCCGTGGGCCCCACTGCCAGCACGAGTCGATCCTTGCTCGGATCGAGGCAGCGATCCCAAAGTTGTTCGCCCTGACCGTCGCGGCAGACAAGCCAGTGTCGAATGAACTGCTGGATGGTCTTTGCCAAGCCGCCATCAGGCCCGGACGAGAGGTTCACGGTTGTCTTGGCCTGCACCGCGATGAACCCACCTTTCGAGGTTGCGACCAGGATATCGTCTACCGGCGCCTCGGTCTCAAAGCGAATCCAGACAGGAACGGCTGCCCCCAATTCCAGGACATAGTCGACCGGAACCTGGGCAAGCAACTGCAGGCCGAAAAGCGCCCCAAGCTGGGCCTGAAACCCAATACCTCCTGCTGCTGCAGCGCCACCGCTGGAGATACCGCGGGAACTAGTCGGATGCTGTGAGGTTGCCAAGTTGACTCGCTAAAGTTGACGGGGGTATGGCCGCAGTGATTGTACAAGGCGAACTGCTCTCAGTCGCGTAGACAGGCCGCGCCCTCAGGCACTCCCCTGCGATTTTTCATTGCTAGGTAGATTTGGGCTAGGCGGTCACCGCCCACTGCTCGCGGAGCGATTGAGATTACTCTCACTGCCCCCCAGTTGATGCGATGGCAGATAGCCCGCCTACCGTTAGAAGTCGAGGTTACCCAAAAGAGCGAGCACAAAAAGCAGAAAGCCCTCATACCGAGGGCTTTCAATTTCACTACAGTTTCAAAACTTTATTGCACTGTCCAGTCTGGATTTTCCAATCTCTATTGCACTTTCCAGACTATATTGTCACGCTACAGCCCGGACTTACGCGAAGTTCTTCGCTGCGAAGTCCCAGTTCACGATGTTCCAGAACGCTTCGACGAACTTCGGACGTGCGTTGCGGTAGTCGATGTAGTACGCGTGTTCCCACACGTCGATCGTCAGCAGCGGCTTGTCGGCCGTCGTCAGCGGCGTGGCGGCGTTGCTCGTCGACACGATGTCGAGCGAACCGTCGGCCTTCTTCACGAGCCATGCCCAGCCCGAACCGAACGTGCCGACCGCGGCCTTCGTGAACGCTTCCTTGAATGCGTCGTACGAACCCCACTTCGCGTTGATCGCGTCGCCCAGCGCGCCCGACGGTGCGCCGCCGCCGTTCGGCGACAGGCTGTTCCAGAAGAACGTGTGGTTCCAGATTTGCGCGGCGTTGTTGAAGATGCCGCCCGACGACTTCTTCACGATCTCTTCCAGCGACAGGTTTTCGAATTCCGTGCCCGGGATCAGATTGTTCAGGTTCGTCACATATGCCTGGTGATGCTTGCCGTAGTGGTACTCGATCGTCTCTTTCGAGATGGTCGGCGCGAGTGCGTCTTCAGCGTACGGGAGCGGCGGGAGCGTATGAGCCATGGCGATTCCTTCGTTGAGTATGTAGGGAGGCTGTGTTGAATGCTGCCGAGCGTCCGATTGTAGGCGAGTCCGAATATCCCCGCAAACTCACGGGCATTTATCCGCGGTATGCAGAAAATCGCCGCTGACGCTTCATCCGGCAGGACGAGACGACGATGCGCAGCATCCGTTCCCGCGTCCGGCGACCGGTATATCCGGACCGCCGGGCGCGCGACCTTCGTTTCGCTTACGCCGTCGTCGTCGTCGTCGTCACATCGTGTCGGTCAGCCGCGGCTGCACGTCGGCGAGCGACACGTCGGCCGAGCCTTCCGCAAGATGCACGGTGAGTCGGCGCTGCGGCTTCAGCGCGCTCGGCGCGCGCACCGCGCGGCCGGTCTGCGTGTCGATCAGCGCCGCATAGCCGCGCTCAAGCGTGCGCTGCGGGCTCAGCACCTCGAGCCGCGCCGCGCAGGCCGACACGCGCGCGGTATCGCGCTCGTGACGGCGCTGCAGCGCCACCGCGAGACGTTGCGACAGCCCGGCGAGCGCCTGACGCGCCTGCGCCGGGTCGGGCCGCGCGCGCTGCCAGCGCAATTGCGCGAGCGCGAAACGCGCGCGCGCGTCGCGCACCGGCCGCGACGCCGCCGACGCGAGCCGCACCGCCAGCTGTTCGACGTGCGTGCGTTGCCGCTGCAGCCGTTCGGCCGGGCTGACCAGCCGGCGCGCGAGCCAGTCGAGCTGCTGCGCACGCTGCTCGAGCCCGCGTTCCAGGCTGCGCGCAAGCGCGCGCTGACGGTCGGCAACCTCGCGCAACAGCAACGCGCGCTGCGGACTCGCGAGCTCGGCCGCGCCGGTCGGCGTCGGCGCGCGCAGGTCGGCCGCGAAGTCCGCGATCGTGAAATCGGTTTCGTGGCCGACGCCGCTGACGACCGGCAGTTCGCTCGCCGCGATCGCTCGCGCGAGCGCTTCGTCGTTGAACGACCACAGATCCTCGATCGACCCGCCGCCGCGACAGACGAGCAGCACGTCGACCTC
The DNA here is from genome assembly GCF_902833125.1 of Burkholderia sp. BCC1640. Classification (NCBI taxonomy): domain Bacteria; kingdom Pseudomonadati; phylum Pseudomonadota; class Betaproteobacteria; order Burkholderiales; family Burkholderiaceae; genus Burkholderia; species Burkholderia sp. BCC1640. The sequence continues at coordinate 2,853 of NZ_CADFEF010000028.1, forward strand.
GCGCCGCGCATTCGCGGTCTGCACGGCCGCGACGAGCTTTTCGGCGGAACCGGCACCCTGCACGGGCGCCGGATAGACGATCACCGGAATGTGCGGCGCGCGGCGCGCGAGCGTGGTCAGCACGTCACGCAGCGCGGCGGCCTGCAGCGACGTGACGATGCCGATCGCGCGCGGATGCGCAGGCAGCGGCCGCTTGCGCTCGGCAGCGAACAGCCCCTCGGCCTCGAGCTGCGCCTTCAGCCGCAGGAACGCCTCGTACAGACGCCCTTGGCCCGTGCGCCGCACGGCCTCGACGTTGAGCTGCACTTCGCCGCGCGGCTCGTACATCGTGACGACCGCGCGCACCTCGATCCGGTCACCTTCGCGCGGCGTGAATTCCGCGTACTGCGCGCGACCGCGGAACATCACGCAGCGCATCTGCGCCTGCTGGTCCTTGATCGAGAAATACCAGTGGCCGCTCGCGGCGCGCGTGAAATTCGACACTTCGCCCGAGATCCACAGCAGCGGAAACGAACGCTCGAGCATCGTCGAAATCGCGCGATTGAGCGCCGAAACGGGAATCACTTCGTCGCCGCCGCGCGTGGCGCCGGGCGCGGAAAAAGGAGAGTCGGAAAGCATGGGCGGTCGGATGAATGCTGGCGGCGACACGATAGTCCGACACGCGCGCGGCGTCCAGCGCCGGCCGCGCGCACTGCAACACGCGGAAGGTGTCCACACTCTGGCAATCGTCCGCCAAAAACGCTTGAAAACCGTGAAAAAAACCAGACAATTCCGCGTAACACGTTGATTTTTATATATTTTTAAACCTTACAGTTTTGTTCGACGCCGATTCGAAGTCCATCCGGCGGGCGTTTGACGCGAACGGGCGGGGAGTTTTTCACAGAGTTATCCACAACCCGCTCCGATCTGCCCCCATCGGATGCGTCGCCCGGCCGCGCTTGCCGCGCCCGCGTGCGGCGCGCTAGAGTGCCGCCTTCCGAAGACCTTGCGGCATGCGCCGCCCAACGGAGAATCCGTCTTGATGAATCCGTCCCACGCCGCGGTGCACGACGCGCCGCATCCGGCCCGATGAGCGCGCCCAGCGGCCCGCTCGCGCGGCTCGAAGCACGCCTCACGCGCGAATGGCAGCGACGCGGCGCCCTCGCCTGGGCGCTCACGCCGTTCGCGTGCGTGTTCGGCCTGTGCGCGGCGCTGCGCCGCACGGCCTACGCGCAGGGCTGGAAGCAACCGGCCGACGTCGGCGTGCCCGTCGTCGTGGTCGGCAACGTGACCGTCGGCGGCACCGGCAAGACGCCGACCGTGATCGCGCTCGTCGACGCGTTGCGCGCGGCCGGGTTCACGCCGGGCATCGTGTCGCGCGGCTACGGCGCGAACGTGAAGGCACCCACCGCGGTCACGCCCGCATCGCGCGCGAGCGCGGCCGGCGACGAGCCGCTGCTGATCGCGCGCCGCACCGGCGCGCCGGTGTGGGTGTGCCCCGACCGCGTCGCGGCCGCGCAGGCGCTGCGCGCCGCGCACCCGGACGTCGACGTGATCGTCAGCGACGACGGCCTCCAGCACTACCGTCTCGCCCGCACGGTCGAGCTCGTCGTGTTCGACCACCGGCTCGGCGGCAACGGCTTCCTGCTGCCGGCCGGGCCGCTGCGCGAGCCGCTGTCGCGCCACCGCGACGCGACGCTCGTCAACGATCCGTACAGCGGCGCGCTGCCGCCGTGGCCCGACACCTATGCGCTCGCGCTCACGCCGGGCGCCGCGTGGCACCTCGATCAGCCGGCGCTGCGCCGCCCGCTGTCGCAATTCGCGAACGAGCGCGTGCTCGCCGCGGCCGGCATCGGCGCGCCGGAACGCTTCTTCGCGACGCTGCGCGCGGCCGGCCTCGCACCGGCGACGCGCGCGCTGCCCGACCACTACGCGTTCGCCGACAATCCGTTCGTCGACGACGCGGTCGATGCGATCCTGATCACCGAGAAGGATGCAGTAAAATTGGGCGCTTCCTGGCGCGACGCTCGGCTGTGGGTCGTCCCCGTCGAAGCCGCGCTCGATCCTCGCCTCATTGCCCTCGTTGTGGAGAAACTCCGTGGACGCTCGCCTGCTTGAAATCCTTGTGTGCCCTATCTGCAAAGGCCCGCTCCACTATGACCGCGCCGCGCAGGAGCTGATCTGCAACGCGGACAAGCTCGCCTACCCGATCCGCGACGGCATCCCCGTGATGCTCGTCGACGAAGCACGCCAGACCGTCGAAGGCACGCCGGTCGACCCCGCCGGCCCGGCCGGCAGCTGACGCCGCAGCGCTGCACCGGCGCCCGGCCACGGTTCGCCGCGGCCGCGTGCCGGCCCCTGCCCCGGGCGGCCCGCCTTCGACGCGCCGCCCGCCCCGCTCTTCTCACCGCCCAGCCCCGATGACTCATCCGCAGCCCTTCATCGCCGTCATTCCTGCCCGGCTCGCGTCGACGCGTCTGCCGAACAAGCCGCTCGCCGATCTCGGCGGCAAGCCGATGGTCGTCCGCGTCGCCGAGCGTGCGCGCGAAGCGGGCGCGCAGCAGGTGCTCGTCGCGTCCGACGCGCAGAGCGTGCTCGACGCGGCCCGCGAGCACGGTTTCGAAACGGTGCTGACACGCGCCGACCATCCGTCGGGCACCGACCGGCTCGCGGAAGTCGCCGCGACGTTCGGGTGGAGCGACGACACCGTCGTCGTCAACGTGCAGGGCGACGAACCACTGATCGACCCGGCGCTCGTGCGCGACGTAGCGTCGCACCTCGCCGCGCATCCGGACTGCGCGATCGCGACCGCGGCGCACCCGATCCACGCCGCCGCCGACGTGTTCAACCCGAACATCGTGAAGGTCGCGCTCGACGCGCGCAACGTCGCGATGTACTTCTCGCGCGCGCCGATTCCGTGGAGCCGCGATGCGTACCAGCCGCACTGGCCCGACGTTGCGGCCATGCCGGCACCGGCCTTTCCGGTCCATCGTCACATCGGCCTCTACGCGTATCGCGCGCGTTTTCTGCGCACCTATCCGTCGCTCGCGCAGGCGCCGATCGAGCAGGCCGAGCAACTCGAACAGCTGCGCGCGATGTGGCACGGCGAGCGCATCGCGGTGCTGATCACCGAACATGCGCCCGAAGCCGGCATCGACACGCCGGCCGATCTCGCACGCGTGCAGGCCCTTTTTCGGCCGGGTTCAAAATAACCCGTGGCATAATCAGGCGATTGTGCGAGCCGTCCGCGACCCGCGCGTCCTCGCTTGACCCAGCCACGGCCCGCCCCGGCAGCCGCGCGTCGCTTTTCGCCGACGCGCCGCATCAGACCGGTCCGCCGCGCGCAAGGCAAGCCCCGCGCACGCTGTCGCCGACACTTTTACGTCTCGCCACACGAATCTACATACTGGAGATATCACCATGCGTTTGATCCTGTTGGGCGCGCCCGGCGCGGGAAAGGGCACCCAGGCAAACTTCATCAAGGAAAAGTTCGGCATCCCGCAAATCTCGACGGGTGACATGCTGCGCGCGGCCGTCAAGGCCGGCACGCCGCTCGGCATCGAGGCGAAGCGTTTCATGGACGAAGGCAAGCTCGTGACGGACGACCTGATCATCGGTCTCGTGAAGGAGCGCCTGAAGGAAGCCGATTGTGCGAACGGCTATCTGTTCGATGGCTTCCCGCGCACGATCGCGCAGGCTGACGCGATGAAGGACGCCGGCGTCGCGATCGATTACGTGCTCGAAATCGACGTCCCGTTCTCGGAAATCGTCGAGCGCATGAGCGGCCGCCGCACGCACCCGGCGTCGGGTCGCACGTACCACGTCAAGTTCAATCCGCCGAAGGTCGAGGGCGTGGACGACGTGACGGGCGAACCACTGATCCAGCGCGACGACGACAAGGAAGAAACCGTCAAGAAGCGTCTCGAAGTGTACGAAGCGCAGACCAAGCCGCTGATCAAGTACTACGGCGACTGGGCGCAGCGCGGCGAGGAAAATGGCCTGAAGGCCCCGCAGTATCGCAAGATCTCGGGCCTCGGCAGCGTCGACGAAATCCGCGAGCGTGCGTTCGACGCACTGAAGTAAGCACAGTGTCGTGCACCGCGAGCCGCCCTTCCGGGCGGCTTTTTTTCGTCTGCTGCAGCCGTTTCGTCTGACCTGGATTCGCACGACCGTGCCGCACTGGCCGGCGCGCGACGGCGCCCCGTACAATCGATCGAACGCGTGCGCCGTGTGGATCGGCGCACCGGCCTTTCCTCCGATCGACCGGCATCGGACCCAAAACCAAGGAGACAGTGATGGAGATTCGCGGCAACGTCTTTCTAATCACGGGCGGCGCATCGGGCCTCGGCGCCGGAACGGCCCGCATGCTCGCGCAGGCCGGCGGCAAGGTCGTGCTCGCCGACCTGAACGAGGCGGCCGGCACGGCGCTCGCGACCGAGCTGGGCGGTCTGTTCGTGCGCTGCGACGTGTCGAGCGAGGCCGATGCGCAAGCGGCCGTCGACGCCGCGACGCGCGCGGGCACGCTGCGCGGCCTCGTGAACTGCGCGGGCATCGCGCCCGCCGCGAAAACCGTCGGCAAGGACGGCGCGCATCCGCTCGACGTATTCGCGAAAACGATCAACGTGAACCTGGTCGGCACCTTCAACATGATCCGGCTTGCGGCCGCTGCGATGGCGGCGACCGCGCCGAACGACGGCGGCGAGCGCGGCGTGATCGTCAGCACCGCGTCGGTCGCGGCCTACGACGGACAGATCGGCCAGGCCGCGTACGCGGCGTCGAAGGCCGGCGTCGCGGGCATGACGCTGCCGATTGCACGCGACCTGTCGCGCAGCGGCATCCGCGTGATGACGATCGCGCCGGGGCTGTTCGAGACGCCGATGCTGCTCGGCATGCCGAAGGACGTGCAGGACGCGCTCGGCGCGATGGTGCCGTTCCCGCCGCGGCTCGGCAAACCGGACGAATACGCGATGCTGGTGCGCCAGATCGTCGAAAACCCGATGCTCAACGGCGAAGTAATCCGCCTCGACGGCGCGATCCGGATGCAGCCGAAGTAAGGGCCACGCAATTGCTAATGAAAAACGCCCGCGATGCGGGCGTTTTCACGTTCGGCGTTTCGGCGCTACCGCGACGGCTCAGTCCTCGTCGTCGCGCTGCATCCGCTGCCGCAACTCGGTCACCTGCGATTCGACGACGGTCGCGTCGTCCGCATCGGGCCGCTCGCCGAGATACTGCTCGAGATCCTCGAGCGCCGGGCGCAGATAGTCGAGCCGCGCATAGGCGAAGCCGCGGTCGCGCACCTCGTCGAGCTGTTCCGGCAGCAGGATCACGAGCCGCTGCTGCACGGCAAGCAGCCGCTGCCAGCGTTCCGTCTGCAGGTAGATCGTCTTCAGGTTGCGCAGCATCCGCGCGATGATCTCGCGGCTCGTGGCCGGCTGCAGCAGCGCGCGCAACGCGCTGTCGACCGCGCCCGCCGCGCGCGCGACGTACGGCTCGAGCATCTCGACCATCTCGGCTTCGGACAGCGAATGACCGTTGGTCGGATCGATGATCAGGTCGCCGTCCGGCAGCGTCACGCGCAGCAGGAAGTGGCCGGGAAACGACACGCCGCGCGCCGGCACGCCGATCTGCTCGGCGAGCTCCAGGTACAGCACCGACAGCGAGATCGGAATCCCGCGCCGCCGCTTCAGCACCGCGTTCAGGTGGCTGTTATCGGGGTCGTAGTAATCGTTGTGATTGCACGCGAAGCCGAGTTCGCGGAAGAAGAACTCGTTCAGCGCGGCGACGCGGTCCTTCAGGTCCGCATCGTCGGCGAGCCGGCGGCGCAGCCGCGCGGCCAGCATGTCGATTTCGGCCAGCGTGCCCTGCAGGTCGAGGTCGGGATACGCGTCCTGTGCGAGCGACAGCGCGGTTTCCGTGACGGGCAGACTGTCGTCGTCCGCCACGAGCGTGCTGAAGTAGTCGAGGACGCGGGTCATTGCGGTCGTCACTTGGCGCGCCTTCTGAAGTAAGCGTATTTGAAGCCCATCACCCACAACATACCGAAATATAGTGCAGCGAACAGCACCAGGCACGCCGCCATCAGCGCGATGCGATCGAGCGGCTGCGCACGCATGCCGGTCCAGTCGAAGCTGATCGCGCACCAGTGCATCAGGCCCGCGAGCACGAGCGCCGCGCCGATCAGTTGCATGAAGAAGCGCAGCCAGCCCGGCGACGGCTGGTAGATGCCGCGCTTGCGCAGCCCGAGGAACAACAGCAGCGAGTTCAGACATGCGCCGACGCCGATGCTCAGCGTGAGGCCCGCATGGCCGATCAGCGGCACGAACACGTAGTTCGAGATCTGCGTGACGATCAGCACGCCGATCGCGATCTTCACGGGCGTCTTGATGTCCTGCTTCGCGTAGAAGCCCGGCGCGAGGATCTTGATCAGGATGATGCCGACAAGGCCGATCCCGTAGGTCGCGAGCGCGCGCGCGACCATCGTGACCGTATGCGCGTCGAACTTGCCGTAGTTGAACAGCGTCGCGGTGAGCGGCGTCGCGAAGAAGAACAGCGCGAGCGCGCTCGGCGCCGCGAGCAGGAACGTGACGCGCAGCCCCCAGTCGAGCAGTGCCGAATACTCGTGCGAATCGGCGTCGACGTGCGCCTTCGACAGGCTCGGCAGCAGGATCGTGCCGAGCGCGACGCCGAGCAGCGCGGTCGGGAATTCCATCAGGCGGTCGGCGTAGTTGATCCACGACACGGCGCCCTGCCCGAGCCGCGACGCGATGTTGGTGTTGATGATCAACGACAGTTGCGCGACCGACACCGCGAACGTCGCGGGCACCATCTTCGCGAGCACGCGCTTCACGCCGGGATGACGCAGCGCGCGCACCGGGTTGAGGCCGATCAGCGGCACCATGTCGATCTTCTTCAGCCCCGGCAGTTGCACGATGAACTGCAGCACGCCGCCGACGATGACGGCCCATGCGAGCGCGTAGACCGGCACCTTCAGGTGCGGCGCGACGAACACGGCCGCGGCGATGAACGCGACGTTGAGCAGCACCGGCGCGAACGCCGGCAGCGAGAAGCTCTTGTAGGTATTCAGCACGCCGGACGCGAGTGTCGTCAGCGAGATAAACACGATGTACGGGAACATGATCCGCGTCATCGTGACCGCGAGCGGGAACGCCTGCCCGTCGGTATGCAGGCCGGACGCGACCGCGAACACGACCCACGACGCGCCAGCGATCCCGAGGACCGACAGCACGGCGAGCGCCCAGGCGAGCACGGTCGACATCGCGTCGACGAGCGCCTTGGTCGCATCGTGCCCCTGCTGGTTCTTGAACTCGGCCAGGATCGGCACGAACGCCTGCGAGAACGCGCCTTCGGCGGACAGGCGGCGCAGCAAGTTCGGGATGCGGAAAGCGACGTAGAACGCGTCGGTGTATTGACTGGCGCCGAACGCACGGGCGATCAGCGTCTCGCGGGCCAGTCCGGTCACGCGCGACAGCAGCGTGAAGCCGCTGACCGTCAGCAGGGCTCGGAATAGATTCATGGGGCGCTTATTATACGGACGTTGCGTGTCCCGGCACGGACGGATGCCGAAAAGGGCCCACGTCGCCGACGCCCCCGTCCGACCGACGTCACGTTGACCTTGCCACGCGCTTGATTTTGTTGCTATAATCGCCGGTTTCTGAGCCTGTTACATGCACGGCGCCTGTCGTTTTCATGTCTCGGCCTCGGTTAAAATCACCGTTTTTTATGCGCCCCTGGGCAATCGTTCTCAGGGGACGGATCGAAAAGCAGCGCTTGGCCGTCAGGCTCCAAGCTCTGGAAACAGGACAGGATAAGGAACCGTCATGGCTAACTCCGCACAAGCACGCAAGCGCGCCCGCCAAGCCGCGAAGGCAAATTCGCACAACTCGGCGCTGCGCTCGAAATTCCGTACCGCGATCAAGTCGGTTCGCAAGGCTGTTGAAGCCGGCGACCAGGCAAAGGCTGCCGAGCTGTTCAAGGCTGCCGTGAAGACGATCGACACGATCGCCGACAAGAAGATCGTTCACAAGAACAAGGCCGCTCGCAGCAAGAGCCGCCTCGCCGCAGCCGTCAAGGGTCTGCAGGCAGCAGCGTAAATCCGGTGCGCCCGCTCTCGCGGGCGTTCCTGTTTCCTGCGATCGCAAAAAAGCCCGCCTAGGCGGGCTTTTTGTCGTGCGTCGCCTGCGCATCGCGCCGGGCGACCGTCAGACGCGGGCGCGGGATGCTCCCCTCGCCCGCCCAACTCACTTCTTCTCGTTGTAGTCCGGCAACTCGCACGCCTCGGTGACGACGAGGTTGTTGTCCTTCGCAAAGTTCAGCACGAAATCGAACGCCATTGGCTCGATGTCGCGCAGCCGGGAATCGAGGATCACGCATTTCAGGTCGCCGAGCATCGTCGGGCGCACGTACAGCGAATATTTCAGGCGCGCGTTCGGCCCGCTCGCACCCGGCCCGAAACAGGCCATCACGCCGGCCAGACGCTCCGACCAGTCGCTCGGGCGAAACTTTTTCCCGTCTTTCGTGATGCCCTGGATGAAGAATTCGGTCGGAGGGGTTTCAGCCATGTGGTTACCCAAGTGACGGCCCGGCGATGTCCAGGCGACGGCGCCTGGATACGCGAACACAAAGCTGGAGTGGACGGCGACACATGCGCTCCGATATCCCGAAAACAGGACGTCGCTGCGTGCCGCCGGCGCGCCGCACCGGATTTGTGCAGCGCATGGCTTGTGTCCGGCAGAGCGCGAAGAGCCTTGCCTGCCGGGCTGGAGAAAACTTTTGGATTATACCGCAGCGCGACATCGCGCGTCGTCTCGCGGCCCCTCTTCCGGCATCCTCCCGTGCGCGCGACGATCCCGCCCCGGTTTTCGGCGCGGCTCGTCAAAGCACAGAAAATCCTTTATGCTGCTTTGAGTTATCCACACCCGACGGCGGCGCCGTCCGGCCCCGCTGCCGGTCCAGACCCGCCGTATCTCGTTTCATGACCGCCAAAACCATTCGTCACTACCTGCAGTTCAAGGATTTCTCGCTGGAAGACTACGAGTACGTGCTCGAACGCACGGGTATCCTGAAGCGCAAGTTCAAGAACTACGAGACCTATCACCCGCTGCACGACCGCACGCTCGCGATGATCTTCGAGAAGAGCTCGACGCGCACGCGCCTGTCGTTCGAAGCCGGCATCTTCCAGCTCGGCGGCCACGCGGTGTTCATGAGCACGCGCGACACGCAGCTCGGCCGCGGCGAGCCGGTCGAGGATTCCGCGCAGGTCATCTCGCGGATGGTCGACATCATCATGATCCGCACGTTCGAGCAGGACGTGATCACGCGCTTCGCGGAAAATTCCCGCGTGCCGGTGATCAACGGCCTGACCAACGAATACCACCCGTGCCAGGTACTCGCCGACATCTTCACGTACTACGAGCACCGAGGCCCGATCGCCGGCAAGACGGTCGCTTGGGTCGGCGATGCGAACAACATGCTGTACACGTGGATCGAAGCCGCGCAGATCCTCGGCTTCAAGCTGCGCCTGTCGACGCCGCCGGGCTACGCGCTCGACATGAAGCTCGTGTCGCCGGACAGCGCGCCGTTCTACGAGGTGTTCGACGATCCGAACGAAGCGTGCAAGGGCGCCGATCTCGTGACGACCGACGTGTGGACGAGCATGGGTTTCGAAGCCGAGAACGAAGCGCGCAAGCAGGCATTTGCCGACTGGTGCGTCGACGAGGAAATGATGGGCCACGCAAACGCGGACGCGCTCTTCATGCACTGCCTGCCCGCGCACCGCGGCGAGGAAGTGACGGCCGGCGTGATCGACGGCCCGCAGAGCGTCGTGTGGGACGAGGCGGAAAACCGCCTGCACGTGCAGAAGGCGCTGATGGAGTTCCTGCTGCTCGGCCGCCTCAAGCACTGATCGCAGCACCCGCGGCCCGCCGGCATCGGCCGGCATGCGAAAAAAAAGCGCCGATCGACGATCGGCGCTTTTTGTTTGTACGGGGCGAAAGCGAATGAAATGCGCGGTACGAAGCGCCGCGTTACAGGCACACCGGCTCGGGTTCGAGCTCGACGCCGAACCGCTCGCGCACGTCGTCCTGGATCGCGCGCGCCAGCGCGAGGACCTCGGCCCCAGTCGCGCCGCCGTGATTCACCAGCACGAGCGCCTGCCGGTCGTGCACGGCCGCCGCGCCGAGCGCGCGCCCCTTCCAGCCGCAGCGGTCGATCAGCCAGCCGGCCGCGAGCTTCACGTGTCCGTCCGGCTGCGGATACGACACGACTTCGGGCACGCGCGCGCGCAGCGCGTCGAACTGCGCGGCGTCAATCACCGGATTCTTGAAGAAACTGCCCGCGTTGCCGAGCACGAGCGGATCGGGCAGCTTCGCGCGGCGGATCGCGACGACCGCGTCGAACACGTCGCGCGGCGTTGCCGCGTCCGGCGCGATGCCGCGCGCATCGAGCTCGCGCGTGACATCGGCGTAGCCGAGCCGCGGCGTCCAGCGCTTGGGCAGCCGGAACGTCACCGCGACGATTGCGAAGCGGCCGCGCCCTTCCCGCTTGAAGAAGCTGTCGCGATAGCCGAACGCGCAGCGCGCGGCGTCGAAGCGCTCGCTGCGCCCCGTCGCGAGCTCGACGGCGACCAGCGAGTCGAAATACGTCTTCATCTCGAGGCCGTACGCGCCGATGTTCTGGATCGGCGCGGCGCCGACGGTGCCCGGAATCAGCGCAAGGTTCTCGAGGCCAGGCATCCCGTGCTCGAGCGTCCACGCAACGAACGCGTGCCAGATCTCGCCGCCGCCGGCCTCGACGTACCATGCATCGTCGTCCTCGCGCACGACGCGGCGGCCGGCGATCTCGTCGAGCAGCACGATGCCGTCGAAATCGCGCGTGAACACGACGTTGCTGCCGCCGCCGAGCACGAGCTGCGGCAGCGACGCGACGCGCGGGTCGCGGTGCAGCGCCTCGAACTGCGCCGCCTGCGTGATGCGCGCGGCAAAGCGCGCCTTCGCGGCAATGCCGAACGTATTGTGCGCGGCAAGCGGATGGTCGGGGAGCAGCGACAGGGCGGAATCGTCAGGAGGCATCGGCATTCGCGGTCACGTCCGCCGGGCGGGCTCACGGCCGGCCTTGGGCAAACGGAGGGGCATCGGTAAAATGGCAAACAGTCCGCAATTATAGCGAGTGCCCGCGCGCGAGCCGGGCGCCCGCATCTCAAGGGAGAATGCCATGCCATCGTTCGACGTCGTTTCCGAAGCGAACATGATCGAAGTGAAGAACGCCATCGAGCAGTCGAACAAGGAAATTTCGACGCGCTTCGACTTCAAGGGCTCCGACGCGCGCGTCGAGCAGAAGGAGCGCGAGCTGACGCTGTTCGCCGACGACGATTTCAAGCTCGGCCAGGTCAAGGACGTGCTGATCAACAAGCTCGCGAAGCGCAACGTCGACGTGCGCTTCCTCGACTACGGCAAGGTCGAGAAGATCGGCGGCGACAAGGTCAAGCAGATCGTCACCGTGAAGAAGGGCGTGACGGGCGACCTCGCAAAGAAGATCGTCAGGCTCGTGAAAGACAGCAAGATCAAGGTGCAGGCGAGCATCCAGGGCGACGCGGTGCGCGTGGCCGGCACGAAGCGCGACGACCTGCAGAGCGTGATCGCGATGCTGCGCAAGGACGTGACCGACACCCCGCTCGACTTCAATAACTTCCGCGACTGATCGACGCCGCCGACCGCGCAGTCGACCGATCACGCCGCGCCGCCGGGCCCCGCACGCAGGGCGCCCCGGCGGGCGGCAGCAGTCATCCCCTTCCTCAGACCTTCCCGCCGTCCTGCGCACCGCCATCGGACGCAGCTTTCTTCTTGTCGCCGATCCGGCTTTCCTGCCCCGCCAGCAGCTTCGAGATGTTGCCGCGGTGGCGCCATACGAGCAGCACGCTCATCGCGAGCACGGCCCACGCGACCGGGTTGTGCCCGGTGCCGAACAGGAACACGTCGAACACCGGTGCGAACACGGCCGCCACCAACGCCGCGAGCGACGAATAGCGGAAGAAGAACGCGACGATCAACCAGGTCAGCGCGGTCGCCAGGCCGAGCACCGGATGCACGGCGAGCAGCACGCCGGCCGCGGTCGCGACGCCCTTGCCGCCCTGAAAGCGGAAGAACACCGGATACAGGTGGCCGATGAACACGGCGATCGCGACCCACGCGACGGCGACGTCGGACAGCCCGAAGTGCCGCGCGAGCCAGACGGCGAGCCAGCCCTTGAACGCATCGCCGACGAGCGTCAGGATCGCGGCCTTCTTGTTGCCGCTGCGCAGCACATTGGTCGCGCCGGGATTCTTCGACCCGTACGAACGGGGATCGGCCAGGCCCATCGCGGCGCTGACGACGACGGCGAACGACACCGAACCGATCAGGTAAGCAACAAGTGCGGCGAGCAGGATCTGCATGCGGAGAACTCTTCTTTCAACGTATCGGTGAAGGGGCGGCCGGGCACGGCATGCCGGCCGGTTGCGGCGGGCGCCGTCGCGGTGAACCGCCGGCAGGCCGTGGCGGCCGGCCGTGCGGGCCGACCGGCCGAAACGGCGCTCATTCTACCGAACGAGCACGGCCTGCCACGAAGGTGAAACCCTCAGTCGACGCTCGCGCACTGCACGGGCGTCGCGCCGAGCAGCGTCGTGAGCACCGCCGGCGCGAGGCTGACGAGATAGCCGCGGCGGCCGCCGTTCAGGTAGATCGTCGGCAATTCGAGGATGGTCGACTCGACGTACACGGGCATCGTCTTGCGCGTGCCGAACGGCGACGTGCCGCCGACCAGATAGCCGGAATGGCGGTTCGCGACATCGGGCTTGCACGGCTCGACACGCTTCGCACCGATCTGCCGCGCGAGGTTCTTGGTCGACACCGTGCGATCGCCGTGCATCAGCACGATCAGCGGCTTCGCGTGCTCGTCCTCCATCACGAGCGTCTTCACGACGCTGTGTTCGTCGACGCCGAGCTGGCGCGCCGACTCGCCGGTGCCGCCATGCTCGACGTAATCGTACGGATGCTCGCCGAAGGCGACGCCGTGGCGGCGCAGCAGCTGGGTCGCGGGTGTCTCGGACACGTGTCTGGATTTGCTCATGGCGGCATTTTAATGGCGAACGACCGCCGGGCGGGCGTCGACACACGACCGCACCGTCCCGTGTTCGGGGCGGCAGGCCGCGCACCGGCGGTATACTCGCGGCCCTTTTGCACCGGTGCCCCGGGCGAGCCCCCGTCGCCGCGGCGCGTCCGTCCATCATCATTGCGCACATCGCGAAGTGCTATTGCCCGATTGGCCGATTGTGGCGCGCCCGCCGTCATGGCACGATCGTTCGCAAAACTTGCCGCGCCGCCGCCCGGCCCTTCCTCTGGAGACGCCATGTCCTCGCCTGTCCGTTCATCCGCGCCGCTCGACGTCCCGGCGTTGCTCGCCGCCTTGCCCGCGCGCATCGCCGACGTGCCCGCCCGCTGGGCTGCGCAAGCGCCTGCGCATCCGGCGCTGATCGAGGACGCGCGCCGCCTGTCGTACGGCGAGCTGTCGCGAGCGGTCGATGCAGCCGCCGAGCGGCTCGCGCGCCTCGGCGTGCACGGCGGCGATCGCGTGATGATCGTCGCGGAAAACAGCATCGCGCAGATCGTGCTGCTGTTCGCGGCGGCGCGCGTCGACGCATGGGCGCTCGTGTCGAACGCGCGGCTGTCGGCCGGCGAACTCGATGCGATCGCTGCGCATGCGCGGCCGAAGCTGATCGCATTCGCGACGGAGGCATCGCCCGATGCGCGCACACACGCGGCGCGCCACGACGCAACGCCGGCCGACGCGCTGCCGGTCGACATCGGCGCGTGGTCGTACCGCGTCGACCCGAGCGCGCCCGACGAACCGGTGGCGGCCGATGGCGCCGCGCAGTGCGCGGCGCTGATCTACACGACCGGCACGACGGGTTCGCCGAAAGGCGTGATGCTGTCGCACCGCAACCTGCTGTTCATCGCGGCGACGTCGAGCGCGCTGCGCCGCGTGTCGCCGGACGACCTCGTCTACACGGTGCTGCCCGTGTCGCACGTGTACGGGCTCGCGTCGGTCTGCCTCGGCAGCCTGTACGCGGGCGCGACGCTGCGGCTCGCGCCGCGCTTCTCGCCGGAGGCCGTGCGCGTCGCGCTTACCGACGAAGGCGTGACGATCTTCCAGGGCGTGCCCGCGATGCACGCGAAGCTGCTCGAACACCTGCATACGCACGCGCACGCGTGGCGCGCGCCGCGGCTGCGTTTCGCGTATTCGGGCGGCTCGCCGCTCGACGCCGACCTGAAGGCGCGCGTCGAGCGTGTGTACGGCGTGCCGCTGCATAACGGCTACGGAATGACCGAGAGCAGCCCGACGATCACGCAGACGCCGCTCGACGCGCCGCGTGCCGACTGCTCGGTCGGCATGCCGATCCCGGGCGTCGAGATGCGGATCGTCGCGCCGGACGGCGCCGACGTGCCGCAGGGCGAAGTGGGTGAAATCCGCGTGCGCGGGCCGAACGTGATGCTCGGCTACTACCGCAACGCGGATGCCACGCGCGCGGCCGTGTCGCCCGACGGCTGGCTGAGCACCGGCGATCTCGCGCGCCAGGAAGCCGACGGCTCGGTGACGATCGCGGGCCGCAGCAAGGAGTTGATCATCCGCTCGGGCTTCAACGTGTATCCGGTCGAGATCGAACAGGTGCTGAACGCGCACCCGGACGTCGTGCAGGCGGCCGTCGTCGGCCGCGCGGTCGAGGGCAACGAGGAAGTGCTCGCATTCGTCGAGCTGGTGCCGGGCGCGACCGCGACCGAGGCCGCGCTGCAGGCGTGGTGCGCGGAACGGCTCGCGCCTTACAAGCGCCCCGCGCGCATCCGCGTGCTCGATGCGCTGCCCGCCGCATCGACGGGCAAGGTGCTGAAGCACAAACTGCGCGAACTCGCGTGACGCGCGGGCGCGGGCTGCATCCCGCGTGTGGCCCGCGCTAGCCGCGCGGGTGGTGCTGCGCGTGCAGCGTCTTCAGCCGCTCGCGCGCGACGTGCGTGTAGATCTGCGTGGTCGAGATGTCGCTGTGGCCGAGCAGCAACTGCACGACGCGCAGGTCGGCGCCGTGGTTCAGCAAATGCGTCGCGAATGCGTGCCGCAGCGTATGCGGCGACAGGTGCGCGCGCACGTCGGCCTGCTGCGCATGGCGCTTGATGATGTTCCAGAACTGCTGGCGCGTCATCCCGTCGCCGCGTCCGGTCACGAACAGCGCGTCGGCCGCGCGCGCGCCGAGCAGCGCGGGCCGCGCGTCGCGCAGGTAGCGCTCGATCCAGCCGTGCGCGACTTCGCCGAACGGCACGAGCCGTTCCTTCGAGCCCTTGCCCATCACCCGCACGACGCCCTCGTTGAGCCCGACCTCGACGGTCTTCAGCGTGACGAGTTCGCTCACGCGCAGCCCGCTCGCGTACATCAGCTCCAGCATCGTGCGATCGCGCAGGCCGAGCGGCGTGCCGATGTCGGGCGCGCCGAGCAGCGCTTCGACCTGCGCCTCGGACAGCGTCGACGGAAACCGCGCGGCCTGTTTCGCCGAGGTGATCCGCAGCGTCGGGTCCGCGCTCGCGCGATGCTCGCGTACGGCCCAGCCGTAATAGCGACGGAACACCGACAACCGCCGGTTCGACGACGTCGCCTTGCCGTCGCTGCGCGCGGCGATGTAGCCGGTCACCATCGCTTCGTCGACCGAGTCGAGCGACGCGTCGTGCGTCGCGGCCAGCCAGTGCGAAAACAGCATCAGATCGCGCCGGTACGCATCGAGCGTGTTGCGCGCGAGCCCGTGTTCGAGCCACAGCGCGTCGCAGAACACGTCGATCGACGCGCGGCTCGCGAGCAGCGCGGGCGATGCCGCGGCCTCGTCGCCATTGGCGTCGGGCGCGGGGTCGGGATCGGGGGAAAGCAAGGGTTCACTCATCAGTACGGCACGCCTTCGTGCGCCAGCAGCCAGCGCTTCACTTTCTGGTAATAGCCATTGTCGTCGTGGTTCGCGAAGCCGCCGAGGCCGCCTGCCGCCACGACGCGATGGCACGGAATCACGAGCGGGAAATAGTTCGCGCCGCACGCCTGGCCGACCGCGCGCGGCGCGCTGCCGATCCGCTTCGCGACCTGCCCGTAGGTCTGCACCGTGCCCGGCGGAATGTCGCTGATCACGTTCCACACGCGATGCTGGAAAGCACTGCCGACGTCGGCGAGCGGCAGGTCGAAACGCGCCGACGCGCGCTCGAAATAACGTTCGATCTGCTTGACCGCGCGCGTCGCGAGCGGCGAGTCCGGATCGACCGATTTGACCGACTCGGGCAGATAGACGATCTCGCGCACCACCGCGGCATCGGTGCGAATGCCGACCTTGCCGAACGGTGCGTCGATGACTGCGTTGAACATGAGCTTCTCCTCACCGGTGAAACGCGCGGCGCCGCCGCGCGCCGACGACACTTTACGCCGCCTTCATGCGGCACGCAGCGCCCATTCGACATGCTCGCGCACGACCGGCGACGGATCGTCGGCCCGTGCACGCAACGCGGCGACGATCGCGTCGCGCGCATCGGGCGCGAGCCGGTCGGCCGGTGCGCGCAACGCATTGCCCAGCCCGACCGCGAGATTGCGCAGCCAGCTTTCGTATCCGATGCGCCGGATCGCGCTGCCTTGCATCCGCGTGTCGAACGCGTCGGCATCCCAGCCGAACAGCTCGACGAGCGTCGCGCGGTCGAGCCCGTGCCGCACGTCGAAATCGGCGACGGGCGCGGCCTGCGCGAACTTGTTCCACGGGCACACGAGCTGGCAGTCGTCGCAGCCGTATACGCGGTTGCCGATCATCGGCCGCAGCGGCTCCGGAATGCTGCCTTTCAGTTCGATCGTCAGGTAGGAAATGCAACGGCGCGCGTCGACGCGATACGGTTCGACGATCGCGCCGGTCGGGCACGCGCCGATGCAGCGCGTGCAACTGCCGCAGTGCGCGCCGGGCGTCTCGGGCGCGACGTCGGGCGCGGTTTGCGCGTCGGTCGGCAGCGGCACGTCGACATAGATTTCGCCGAGGAAGAACAGCGAACCCGCGTCGCGCTGCAGCAACAACGTGTGCTTGCCGCGCCAGCCGACGCCGGCCTTCTGCGCGAGCTCGACCTCGAGCACCGGCGCCGAGTCGGTGAACACGCGGTAGCCGAATGCGCCGATCTCGCGCTCGATGCGCTCCGCGAGCGTCTGCAACCGGTTGCGCAGCACCTTGTGATAGTCGCGGCCGCGCGCGTAGATCGACACGACGGCCGCCTGCGGATCGTCGAGACGCGCGCGCTCGCGTGCGCGCCAGTCGTGCGGCACGAGCGCACCGGATGACGCGTCGGGTGCGTCGACGGCGAGCGTTTCGGCCGGCAGATAGGCGAGTCGCGCCGAGATCACGCGTCGCGTACCGGCCACAAGTTCGGCCGGCCGCGCGCGTTTCATCCCGTGTTTCGCCATATAATCCATTTCGCCGTGGTACCCGGCTTCCAGCCAGGCGGCGAGGCCCGCTTCGGCATCCGAGAGATCGGTATCGCTGATGCCGATCGCCCCGAAACCCAATTCGCGCCCCCACGCCCTGATGCGCGCGGCGAGCGCTGTCAACGTCGCATCATCGAGCGCGCATGGCGTCGCGCCTTCGGCACGTGTCGAAGGTCTGTCGGATGCGGCGAGTTCCGGTAATCGGTTCATCGCACTATTTTACGAGAATGCCAGCCACGCCCCATACGCCTCATGCCGACACGCTGCCCGTCCCGCTCGCGGAGCGCGTGATCGCACTCGCCGACGAAGCGGCGACCGAGGCCTTCGGCACCCGCTTCGCGCACGCGCTCGACGCGGCACGCAGCGAACTCGCCCATGAACACGCGTTCGACGGGTTGCAGATCCAGCTGATCGGCGACCTCGGCGCGGGCAAAACGACCCTCGTGCGCGCGATCCTGCGCGGCCTCGGCCACCCGGGGCGCGTGCGCAGCCCGACCTACACGCTCGTCGAACCATACGCATTCGCACGCGACGATGGGGAACTTGAGGTCTATCACTTCGATCTGTATCGATTCAACGATCCGGCCGAATGGTCCGACGCCGGCTTTCGCGAATATTTCAATTCCAGCGCGATCTGCCTCGTCGAATGGCCGCAACAGGCGGGCACCCTGCTCGGCGTGCCCGATCTGGTTTTCTCGCTCGACGTGGATGGCGACGGCCGCGCCCTCACCGTCCGGGCGTTCAGCGCTTCAGGAAAGGCATGTCTCGAAAGATGTTGATCAAACCGTTCCGCTCGATCGAATCGGCGGCCACCGCGACGCACAACTGGCGGCGCCGTCAGATCCTGCGCGCGGGCGCGTCGACGCTGGTGCTCGGTCTCGCCGTGCCGCGGCTCGCGCACGCGTCGTCGGTGCTCGGCGTGCGCGTGTGGCCCGCGCGCGATTACACGCGCGTCACGATCGAATCCGACCAGCCGCTGCAGAATAGCCAACAGCTGTTGCAGGGTCCCGACCGGCTCGTCGTCGACCTGAACGGGCTCGATCTCGACCAGGCGCTGCGCGACCTCGTGTCGAAGATCGCGCCGAACGATCCGCAGATCCAGTCGGTGCGCGTCGGCCAGTATCAACCGCACGTCGTGCGGATGGTGTTCGACCTGAAAGGCTCGGTGAAGCCGCAGGTGTTCACGCTGCCGCCGGTCGGCACCTACAAGTACCGGCTCGTGTTCGACCTGTATCCGGCCGTCGCGCCCGATCCGCTGACCGACCTGATCGCGCAGACGGAGCGCAAGGAGCAGGCGCTCAACGACAGCGCGCGCGCGCAGCAGGTGCAGCCGCCGACCGCGCTCGCGGGCCCCGCCGCGCCGCCACCCGCCGCGGGCGACAACAGCGACGCATTCTTCCAGCGCTTCGCGCAGAACACGCCGACCACCCCGCGCACGCCGCCGGCCGCCGCGACACCTTCGGCGCCCGCGAAGCCGGCCGTCAAGCCGCCGCCCGTCATCGCACGCCGCGACGACAGCGAAGACGACGGCGACACCTACAAGTTCACCGCGCCGAAATCGGGCAAGGGCGGCACCGTGCGCCTGCTGACGGTCGCGATCGATCCGGGCCACGGCGGCGAGGATCCGGGCGCGATCGGCGGCGGCGGCACGTACGAAAAACACATCGCGCTCGACATCGCGAAGAAGCTGCGCGCGAAGATCGACGGCGCGCCGAACATGCGCGCGATGATGACGCGCGACGCGGATTTCTTCGTGCCGCTGAACGTGCGCGTGCAGAAGGCGCGCCGCGTCGGCGCCGACCTGTTCGTGTCGATCCACGCCGATGCATTCACGACGCCGTCCGCGCGCGGCTCGTCGGTGTTCGCGCTGTCCGATCACGGCGCGTCGAGCGCCGCGGCACGGTGGCTCGCGAACAAGGAGAACTCGTCCGACCTGATCGGCGGCATCAACATCAAGACACAGGACGCGGCAGTCAGCCGCGCGCTGTTCGACATGTCGACGACCGCGCAGATCCGCGATTCGCTGCGCTACGGCAACTACGTGCTGAAGGAAGTCGGTGGCATCAACAAGCTGCACAAGGGCTCGGTCGAGCAGGCCGGGTTCGCGGTGCTGAAGGCGCCCGACATTCCGTCGATCCTCGTCGAGACCGCGTTCATCAGCAACCCTGACGAAGAACGCCGGCTCAACGACGACAGCTATCGCGACGAGATGGCCGACGCGATCTTCCGCGGCATCAAGCGTTACTTCGCCGCGAATCCGCCGCTCGCGAAGAACCGGATGGCCTGACCGGCCGCCCTTCCCCGCCGCCGGCACGCGCTGCGTGCCGGCGCGTCACGACGCCGCGAAGCGGCGCACCAGCTTTCCGCCGAACACGTTCACAGCGAGCCCGCCCATCACGAGCGCGGCGCCGATCAGCTGCGCGTCCGTCAGATGCTCGTCGAGCAGCAGCGCCGACGACGCCAGCCCGACGACCGGCACCAGCAGCGAGAACTGCGCGACCTGCGCGGCCGGATAGCGCGACATCAGGCGGCTCCACAGGCCGTAGCCGACGAGCGTCGCGACGAACGCGAGATAGACGACCGCGAAGATCGACGCGCCGTCGAGCCCGGCCATCGCGGCGCCGATCCGCTGCGGCCCCTCGAACCAGAGCGACAGCAGGAAGAACGGCACGGGCGGCACGAGGCTCGCCCACACGACGAGCGACACCAGATTGGCCTTGCCGACCTTCTTCGTGACGATATTGCCGAACGCCCACATCGCCGCCGAGCAGATGGTCAGCAGGAAGCCCGCGAGCGTCATCGCGCGGCCGCCCTGCGCCGCGATCACCACGAGCCCGCCCGCGGCGATCGCGAGCCCGATCAGGTTCTGCACGTGCAGCCGCTCGCCCAGAAACACCATCGCGAACACGAGCGTGAAAAATGCCTGCGACTGCAGCACGAGCGACGCCAGGCCGGCCGGCATGCCGACATACATGCCAGTGAACAGGAACGCGAACTGGCCGAGCTGGATCGTCGCGCCGTACAGGATCAGCATCCGCCACGGAATCTGCGGCCGGCGCACGAAGAACACCGCGGGCACCGCCGCGAGCGTGAAGCGCAGCGCGCCGAGCAGCATCGGCGGCATGCCGTGCAGGCCGACCTTGATCACGACGAAGTTCACGCCCCACGCCAGGATCACGACCAGCGCGAGCAGCAAGTCCTTCGGAGCCATCATCGGCGTCTCCTCAATTGTCGGATGGTTTCCTGAAGCCGCTCAGTCTACCCAATTTCGCCGTGCGGCCCGATACCCGCGCGGCGCGCATGGAATCGGCGACGGGCAACGACATGGCGGCCGCACGACGCGTGCCCGCACGTCCGCATCGCGGGGGAGTCATTTCGCACGCGCCCCCGACGCGCGCGTCGCCACCGCGCCGCCAGTACAATGACCGGCATTCCAGCCGTTGCCCACGAGGCCCGCCATGACCGATTCGATCAAAGCCCTGCTCAAGCCGCATGTTCGCGACATCGGCAACCTGCAGGTGCGCCGCACGCTGCCCGCGCTCGCCGCGCGCCTCGTCGGTCCGTTCATCTTCTTCGATCACATGGGGCCCGCGACGCTGCCGGCCGGCACCGGGCTCGACGTGCGCCCGCACCCGCACATCGGGCTCGCCACCGTCACCTATCTGTTCGACGGCGCGATCCTGCACCGCGACAGCCTCGGCTCGCTGCAGGAGATCGTGCCGGGCGACGTGAACTGGATGACGGCCGGTCGCGGCATCGTCCATTCGGAGCGCACGCCCGACGCTCAGCGCGCGAGCGGCCACACGGTGCACGGGATCCAGACCTGGGTCGCGCTGCCCGTCGCCCACGAGACCACCGAGCCGTCGTTCGAGCACCATGCGGCCGACACGCTGCCCAAGCGCGACGAGAACGGCGTGTCGCTGACGGTGATCGCCGGCGACGCGTTCGGCCTGCGCTCGCCCGTCACGACGTTCTCGCGCACGCTGTATGTGGCCGCCGAATTCGCGGCCGGCGGCCGTTTCGAACTCGACGCATCGCACGAGGAGCGCGCGGTCTACGTGGTCGACGGCGACCTCTCGATCGACGGCACGTCGGTGCCGGCCGAGCAGATGGCCGTGCTCGCGCCTGGCGCCACCGTCACGCTCGCGAGCGACGGCGGCGCGCGCGCGATGCTGCTGGGCGGCGCGAAGATCGACGGCGAGCGCTTCATCGAATGGAACTTCGTCGCCAGCAGCCGCGACGCGATCGAGCGCGCGAAACAGGCGTGGACGAACCAGGAAATGGGCAAGGTGCCCGGCGAAACCGAGTGGATTCCGCTGCCCGAATCGAAGCCGCGTTGAAAAAGGGGCACGCTGCCCCCATCCTGACGACATTCGAACGGAAGAGAACGACATGGACACCACGCTTGCCACTTTCGAGAAAGACGTCATCGAGGCGTCGCTGGACACGCCCGTGCTGGTCGACTTCTGGGCGCCGTGGTGCGGCCCCTGCAAGACGCTCGGTCCGCTGCTCGAAAAGCTCGAAGCCGACTACGAAGGCCGCTGGAAGCTCGTGAAGGTGAACGTCGACGAGAACCAGGAACTCGCCGCGCACTTCCAGACGCGCAGCATCCCGCACGTGATCGCGTTCGCCGACGGGCGTCCCGTCGACCAGTTCATCGGCGTGCTGCCGGAAGGCCAGTTGCGCGCATTCCTCGACCGGCTGCTGCCGGCGCCCGACGAAGCCGAGCGCCGCGCCGCGCAAGACGCGATCGCCGAATCGCGCTACGACGATGCGCTGACCCACCTCGAAGCGGCGCTCGCGCTGAATCCGGGCTTCGACGACGCACGGCTCGACCTGATCGAACTGCTGCTCGCGAACAATCAGGTGGACGCCGCGCGCGCCGAGGCCGAGCGCCTGTCGCCGCAGACGGTACAGAGCGGCGATCCGCGCTACCAGGCGATCAAGACCCGTTTCGACGCGCTCGACGCGACGGCCGACCTGCCGCCGACCGACGCGCTCGAAGCGCGCATCGCGGCGAATCCCGCCGATCTCGACGCACGCTTCGACCTCGCGCAGAGTCTGATCGCGCGACGCGCATACGAAGGTGCGCTCGAGCAGTTGCTGGAAATCGTGTTGCGCGACCGCGCGTATGGCGACGACCTCGGCCGCCGCACGATGATCTCGGTGTTCGAGCTGGCGGGCGATCGCCCCGAACTCGTCGCCGCATGGCGGCGCAAGCTGAGCATGGCGCTCAACTGACGAACGACCGGCCGGGCCGCGATGGCCCGGCCGAATCGCATTTCGCGCGCGGCAGGCCTGCCGCGCCGCGACATTCTTCCGCGTGTCGATCTGCTCGCCGATCAGCCCGCTGCGCGCGCCGCGACTGCCCGCAGCGCATGCGCGGCGGCCGCGAAGCCGAAGCTCGCGGTCACGCATACGCTCGAACCGAACCCCGCGCAGTTGAGCCCCGCGACATGCGCGGCGGCGGACGGCTCCGCGCCGTCCTCGATGTCGCACGCGGCCGCTTCCGGATAGATCAGCGGCTCGTCCGAATACACGGCGCTCACCTTGAAACGCGCCTTCGGCCCGCGCGGAAAGCCGTGCTGCTTGCGCAGCTGCGCGCGCACCTTCGACAGCAGCGGATCCTGGATCGTCAGCGCCAGATCGTCGATGCGGATACGCGTCGGGTCAAGCTGCCCGCCCGCGCCGCCGACCGTGACGAGCGGCTGCCCTTTTGCGACGCACCACGCGATCAGCGCGACCTTCGTGCGCACGCTGTCGATCGCGTCGACCACGTAGTCGAAGCCGCCGCCGAGCAGCGCGTCGAAGTTGTCGGGTTCCGCGAAATCCTCGATCCGGTTCACACGGCACGCGGGATCGATCAGCGCGATCCGCTCGGCCATCGCGTCGACCTTCGGCTTGCCGTAATTGCCGTCGAGCGCGTGGATCTGCCGGTTCGTATTGCTTTCCGCGACGTTGTCGAGGTCGATCAGCGTCAGCGTGCCGATCGCGCTGCGCGCGAGCGCCTCGGCCGTCCACGACCCGACGCCGCCGATGCCGATCACGGCGACGTGCGCGCGTTCGAACGCGGCGAGCGCGGGGGCGCCGTACAAGCGCGCGATGCCGCCGAAGCGGCGCTCGCGATCCACGTCAAGCTGGATTGTCGGGCTCGGGGTAAGATCAGAGGAACTGTGCGGGGCAGTGTCGGCAGCGGACATGGCAGCAAGGAAAACGTAAGTCGTGCAGCCCTCTATTTTGCCTGAACTCCCCGCCGACACGCGTCCCTGTGCACGCACGATTCTCGCGCGTTCGCTATACTGGCCCCAGATTGAAGCGTTTGCATAACATGACGACTCTCGCCGATCTCCGCATCAATTATTCGCGTGCTTCGCTCGACGAAGCCGATGCCGCCCCCAACCCCTTCGCCCAGTTCGATCGCTGGTTCAAGGAGGCGCTCGCCGCCAAGCTCCCCGAGCCCAACACGATGACGCTCGCCACCGTCGGCGACGACGGCCGGCCGTCGGCCCGAATCGTGCTCATCAAGGGTGTCGACGAACGCGGGTTCGTCTTCTTTACCAATTACGAAAGCCGCAAGGGCCGCGATCTCGCCGCCAATCCGCATGCGGCGCTGCTGTTCTACTGGATCGAGCTCGAGCGCCAGGTGCGCATCGAAGGCCGGATCGAGAAAACCAGCGCCGACGAAAGCGACCGCTATTTCGCGTCGCGCCCGCTCGGCTCGCGCATCGGCGCGTGGGCGTCCGAGCAGAGTGCCGTGATCGACAGCCGCGCGACGCTCGAAGCGCGCGAAAAGGCCGTGACCGAACGCTACGGCGAGAACCCGCCGCGCCCGCCGCACTGGGGCGGTTACCGCGTCGTGCCCGACGCGATCGAATTCTGGCAGGGCCGCCCGTCGCGGCTGCACGACCGCCTGCTCTATACGCGCGACGCCGCGGCAGGGTCGGGCTGGACGATCTCGCGCCTGTCGCCGTAAGCGCGGCTGCCGCAGTGCCGGCGCGCGCCGGCCGTGTCTCGTGTTGCATCCGGGCGCCCGCGTCGCAAGGCGTGGGCGCCGGTCAAGATACTTGGCTGTATTCGATTCAACGAACAAACGGAGAATCCAAATGTTCTGGGAAAAGAAGCTGGCACAGTGGGCGGACGAAGTACGGGCGAAAGCGAACATACCGGCGCGACTCGTGCTGTGGAACGGCGATCAACTCGATTTCGGCACCTTCAGCGCGCCGCAGGTCACGCTGAAGGTCAACAGCGCGTCGGCGTTGCCGCTCCTGCTCGAACCGAGCCTCGACAATCTCGGCGAGGCGTACGTGAAGGGCAAGATCGACATCGAGGGCAGGCTGTCGGACATCATCAACATCAGCTACTCGCTCGCGCGCAGCACGGTCACCAGCGCAAGCAAGCTCGCGCGCGTGAAGCGCTACTTCAATCACACGAAAAACACCGACAGGAAGGCGATCCAGTATCACTACGACGTCTCGAACGCGTTCTACCAGCTGTGGCTGGACGAAAACATGGTGTACTCGTGCGCGTACTTCGAGAACGGCGACGAGGATCTCTCGACCGCTCAGATCAAGAAGATCGACCACATCCTGACCAAGATCCAGCTCGAGCCCGGCCAGCGCCTGCTCGACATCGGCTGCGGCTGGGGCGCGCTCGTGCTGCGCGCCGCGCAGAAGTTCGGCGCGACGTGCCTGGGCGTGACGCTGTCGCAGAACCAGTTCGATCTCGCGACCGCGCGCGTGAAAGCCGCCGGGCTCGAGGACAAGATCGAGATCCGCCTGCAGGACTACCGCGAGATCGAGGGACAGTTCGACCGCATCACGAGCGTCGGGATGTTCGAGCACGTCGGCCGCAAGAACCTGCCGCTCTATTTCTCGCGCGTGCACGATCTGCTCACCGACGACGGCATCGCGATGAACCACGGAATCACGTCGACTGACGCGGAAAGCGGCGAAACGGCGCTCGGCGGCGGCGAATTCATCGACCGCTACGTGTTCCCGGACGGCGAGCTGCCGCACATCAGCCTCGCGCTCGAAGCGGCGCAGCGCGGCGGGCTCGAGGCGATTGACGTCGAAAGCCTGCGGCGGCACTATGCGCGCACGCTCGAAATCTGGACCGAGAATTTCGAGGCGAAGGCGGAAGAGGCGCGCACGCTCGTTGACGACGAAAAATTCCGCATCTGGCGCGTGTATCTCGCCGGTTGCGCGTATGCGTTCGAGCACGACGACGTGTCGATCTTCCAGATCGTGTGCCGCAAGGCCGGACGCAGCGCGAAAACGCTGCCGTGGTCGCGCCGCTACATGTACGAACACACGCTGCCGCGCTAGGCGGCACTTCACGCTGGGCATGCATGGGTGACGGCAGGACGCGGCGCAGCACGCCGACGCAACGACAGCAGCGCGACGAACCGGACGAGTCGCACGCCGACGGGCAGTTCGACCTGTTCGGCGCGTCGCCCGACGACGCGCGCGCGTCCGCGCCCGCGGACGACGACAACCCCGCAGGCGCCGGCGATCGCGCGACGCCTGACGAACACGACACCGCGCGACCGGCAAAGTCGCCCGCACGCGCGGGCCGTGCATCGCCCCGCCTTCCCGCCGACCAGGAACCGGAACCGCCGCCCGCCTCCGGCATGCTGTGGGACGAACCGCCGCCGGCCACGCCGCCGAAGAAGGCCCGGCGTCGGCGCGGCGTGCCGCCCGCACCGGTTTCCGCGGAAGTCGCCGCCGCCGCGGCCGCGCTGCCGCCGAACGTGCGGCTCGGCACGTCGTCGTGGTATTTCCCCGGCTGGGACGGCATCGTCTACGACGGCGATTTCGCGCAGACGAAGCTGTCTCGCGAGGGGCTCGAGGCGTACGGCGCACATCCGCTGCTGAAGAGCGTGAGCCTCGACCGGTCGTTCTACGGGCCGCTGTCGGTGGCCGACTACCTGCGCTACGCGCAACAGGTGCCGGACGACTTCCGCTTCGTCGTGAAGGCGCCGGCGTCCGTCACCGATGCGGTCGTGCGCGGCCGGCGCGGCGAGCCGTCGGGCCCGAACCCGACCTTTCTCGACGCGCAGCTCGCCACTCGCGAATTCGTGCAGCCGTGCCTCGAAGGGCTCGGCAGGAAGGCCGGCGTGCTGGTGTTCCAGTTTTCTCCGATGCCCGATCAACTGCTCGCCGAACCGGCCGCGCTGATCGACCGGCTGTCGGCGTTCTTCGCGGCGCTGCCGACGCTGCCGCCGGACGCCGACGGCACGCGCTACGCGATCGAGATCCGCGACGCGAGCCTGCTCACGCCGCGCTTCATCCGCGCGCTCGCGGCGCTCGGCGTGCGCTACTGCGTCGGCCTGCATGCGCGGATGCCCGACCCGCTGCGCCAGGCAGCCGCGCTCGCGCTGCTCGACGGCGACGCGCCGGGCCCGCTGATCGTGCGCTGGAGCCTGCATGGCGGCTTCAGGTACGAACAGGCCAAAGCGAAATACGAGCCGTTCGACAAGCTCGTCGACGAGGATCCCGCCACGCGCTCGGCGCTCGCCGAGCTGGCCGCGCGCTACGCGCTGGCCGGACAGCCCGTGATCATCACGATCAACAACAAGGCGGAAGGCTCCGCGCCGCTGTCGTGCCTCGCGCTCGCGCGCGAGATCGCCGCCGCGTGCGCGCACTGGCGCAGCGAGGCGGCGTAAGCATCGCGGGCGCGGGCGCCGTTTGCGCGCCGGCGAACCGCGCCGGAAAATCGATTACGCGCCGCGCAGCGACTTCAGCCGGTGCGAGAACTTCTGGCGGAATTTCGCGAGCTTCGGCCCGATCACGACCGAGCAGTAGCCCTGCCCCGGATTGCGCGCGTAATAGTTCTGGTGATAGTCCTCGGCCGGCCAGTAGTTGTCGTCGAGCGGCACGACCTGCGTGACGATCGGCTGCCCGAACACCTGCTCGCGCTCCAGTTCGCGGATCACGTCGAGCGCGACGTCGCGCTGCGCGTCCGAATGCGTGAACACGACCGAACGGTATTGCGTGCCGACGTCGTTGCCTTGGCGGTTCAGCTGGGTCGGATCGTGCGTCGCGAAGAAGATCTCGAGGATCTCGCGATAACCGATGCGCGCCGGATCGAACGTCACGTTCACGACCTCCGCGTGACCGGTATCGCCGTCGCATACGTCGCGATAGCCGGGATTGCGCGTATGGCCGCCTGCATAGCCCGACTGGACGGCCGTCACGCCGTCGACGTCGAGAAACACGGCCTCCGTGCACCAGAAGCACCCGCCGCCAACAGTCGCGGTTTCAAGCATCTCGTTCACCATGAAATCATTACCTCGTTGATGACGACGGCCGGCACGCGGGCGCGCGCGGGCATCGCCGGTCCTTATCTCCGCTGCCCGGCTGCGGCCCGGTTGCCCGATGCGCAGCGGCAGCGTTCAAGTATCTCACTCGTGCGCGAATCCGGCAGAACCGCATGCGTGCCACGCACCACCGGCCGCGCGTTTCTCGTCTACACTTAGGCACGCTTCGCCGTGACGGCACACCGTCCGGCTGCGCGCAGCGTCCGATGCATGCCCGTCCTGATGCCAACATCATCCGCCGGAACATCGATATGCACGCCTCAGCAGAATTCGCCCGCATCGCGGGCCCGACCGCCGGCGCTTTCACCGCGCCCTCGCGCCGCCGTGCGCCCGTTGCGCTGCGTGCGCGGCGATCCGGCGCACCACGTTTCCCACCTTTCCCGACCTGATGCATCGCGCCGCGCGTCCTCCAATCGCGCGAGGCCGCCAGTGCGCACCCGTCACGCAACCCGTTCGACCCGCACGTTCGCAGCGAACGTCCGTGCGCCCGTGATCCGATACGACCGAAAGAGGCACTACGATGAGCATGCGGCCTGACCCGACATTTCACGCTTCGCCGGAGCTTGCGATGCAGGCGCCGGCGGAGGAATTTGCCTATACGTTGTTGCTGAGCCCCGATTTTTCCAGACCCGACGCGCTCGCCGTGATCGACGTGAAACCCGGCTCGACGACCTACGGCAAGATCGTGCACACGGTGACGATGCCGAACACCGGCGACGAATTCCACCACTTCGGCTGGAATGCGTGTTCGTCGTCGCTGTCGCCGCTGACCGGCCACGCGTTCCTCGAGCGCCGCTTCCTGATCATCCCGGGCCTGCGTTCGTCGCGGATCTACGTGATCGACACGAAGCCGCACCCGACGCAGGCGCGCATCCACAAGATCATCGAGCCCGAGGAGGTGCTCGCGAAGACCGGCTATTCGCGGCCGCATACGGTTCATTGCGGCCCCGAAGGCATTTACGTGAGCACGCTCGGCGGTGCGGGCAAGGACGGCACCGACGGCACGCCCGGCATCTTCATCATGGATTGCGAGACGTTCGACGTGCTCGGCCGCTGGGAGATCGACCGTGGCCCGCAGGACAAGCATTACGACTTCTGGTGGAACCTGCCGCGCGACTACATGGTGTCGAGCGAATGGGCGCTGCCGCCGCAATTCGAGAACGGCATCGTGCCGGAAGACCTGCTCGCGAACCGCTACGGCCACCGGCTGCATTTCTGGGACCTGCGCGCGCGGCGCAACGTGCAGACGATCGATCTCGGCGCGCATCACCAGATGGCGCTCGAGGTGCGGCCCGCGCACGATCCGGTACGCGAATACGGTTTCGTCGGCGTCGTGGTCGACACGACCACTCTCGAAGGATCGATCTGGACCTGGTGGCGCGAGGACGGCCAGTTTCATGTGAAGAAGACCGCGACGATTCCGCCCGAACCGGCCGCGGCAGACGAACTGCCGCCGCTGCTCAAGGGTTTCGGCGCGGTGCCGCCGCTCGTGACCGACATCGACCTGTCGCTCGACGACCGCTTCCTGTACGTGTCGTGCTGGGGCACCGGCGAGATGCGCCAGTACGACGTGTCGGATCCGCATCACCCGGTGCTCGCGGGGTCGGTGCGTATCGGCGGGATCGTGCGCCGCGCGCCGCACACGAACGGCCGCGCGTTCGCCGGCGGCCCGCAGATGGTGGAAATCAGCCGCGACGGCCGCCGCGTGTACTGGACCAACTCGCTCTACTCGACGTGGGACGACCAGTTCTATCCGGACGGCGTGCCGGCCGCGCAGGTGCTCGC
The DNA here is from genome assembly GCF_902833125.1 of Burkholderia sp. BCC1640. Taxonomy (NCBI): domain Bacteria; kingdom Pseudomonadati; phylum Pseudomonadota; class Betaproteobacteria; order Burkholderiales; family Burkholderiaceae; genus Burkholderia; species Burkholderia sp. BCC1640. Next base: position 32,461 of record NZ_CADFEF010000028.1, read on the forward strand.
GCATGCGGGGCCGGACGGCGGGCTGACGCTCGCCGACGACTATTGGGTCGAGTTCCCCGACGGCTATCGCGCGCACCAGATCCGGCTCGAAGGCGGCGACTGCTCGACCGACTCGTTCTGCTATCCGTCGGTCAAGCGTTGAGCGCAGGCCTCTCCGCGCCGCTCGCGCTGTGGGCGGCCGTGCTCGCGAGCGGTGTCTATCACGGGCTCAATCCGGCGATGGGCTGGCCGCTCGCGGTGTCGAACGCGCTGATGACGCGCCGCGACGGCGCGCTCGTCGCCGCGCTCGGCTATCTCGCGCTCGGCCACGCGCTCGCGGTATTCATGGTGATGCTGCCGTTCGGGCTGCTTGCCGCACTGCTTGTGTGGCAGTCGGCGATCCGGATCGGCGCGAGCGCGCTCGTGATCGGCTTCGGCGTGGTGCTGCTGATCCGGCGGCGGCATCCGCGTGCGCTCGCGCGGATTCCGCCCGCGCGGCTCGGCCTGTGGTCGTTTGCGGTTGCGCTCGCGCACGGTGCGGGGCTGATGCTGGTGCCGATTTACCTCGGGCTCTGCGGGCTCGACCGGGACGCCGGCCATCGCGCGGCGGCCACGCTCGTCGATGCGCATCTCGGGATGGCGCTCGTCGTCGCGGCCGTGCACGCGGCCGCGATGATCGGCGCAGGCGGCGTGCTCGCGTGGCTCGTGTACCGCTATCTCGGGCTGAAGTTCGTCGCGCGGAGCTGGTTCAATCTCGATGCGGTGTGGGCGTCCAGCCTGATCCTGACGGGTGCGCTGTCGCTCGGGCTGGCGGCGACGGCCTAGCGCCCGGCTCGGGGAGCGACCTCGTGTGACGCGCAACGAAAAGCGCGAGAACGACCATTCCAGCATGGCGCCGGCGCCGCGCGACAGTGTTCGCTACCTCACGCTCGCCCCGCGATGCGCCGTCCGCACGGGTCCGGCGGTCGCGATTCCGCTAAAATCGGGCCATGCGCACCACTTCCCAACCGACCGCCCTGGCCTTGTCGCCTTTCGTCCGCCGCGCCCGTTGCATCCGCCGCGCGCCGCGCCCGTCCGTTTCGTTCCGGATGGCAGCCCGATGAACCACGCCACCCCGCCGGATTTCGACTCGGCCGCCTTTCGCCAGGCGCTCGGGCAGTTCGCGACCGGCGTCACTGTCATCACGACGCGTGCCCCGTCCGGGCAGCTGATCGGCATCACCGCGAGTTCGTTCAACTCGGTATCGCTCGACCCGCCGCTCGTGCTGTGGAGCCTCGCGCACAAATCGGCGTCGACCGCGGTGTTCCGCAACAACAGCCATTACGTGGTGAACGTGCTCGCGGCGTCACAGCTCGACCTGTGCAAGCGCTTCTCGACCTACAAGGGCGACCGCTTCGAAGGGATCGCGCACGCGGCCGGCAACTCGGGCATGCCGGTGCTCGACGGCGCGCTCGCGTGGTTCGAATGCCATAACCGCAGCCGCTACGACGAAGGCGACCACGTGATCTTCGTCGGCGAAGTGGAACGCTGCGGCGTGCGGGCCGCGTCGGATGCCGCAGCACCGCTCGTGTTCCACGGCGGCGGCTTCCACGGCCTCACACCGCTTTGATCGCCCCCATGCGCGCCAGCCCGACCGGCGCGCCCGCTTCGTCCTTCAGCGTCTGCAGCACGATGTTCGAACGGATGTCCATCACGCCCGGCGCCTTGTAGAGCCGGTTCAGCACGAAATCCGAGTAGTGCTTGAGGTTGTGCGCGAGCACCCGCAGCAGATAGTGGCTCTCGCCCGTCACGACGAACGCGCCGACCACCTCCGGCCATTCGCGCAGCGCTTCCGCGAAGCGCTCGTGCCATTGATTCTCTTCGTTGCGCATCGACACCTGCACGAACGCCTCGAGCTCGAAGCCGAGCTTCTCGCGGCTCAGGCACGCGCGATAGTGCTCGATCACGCCCTGCTCCTCGAGCAGGCGCATCCGGCGCAGACAGGCGGACGGCGAAAGCGATATCCGTTCCGCCAGGTCGAGATTGCTGATTCTGCCCTCCTCCTGCAGTACCGCCAGAATCCGGCAGTCGGTGGCATCGAGCGTGATCGCGTGCATTTTTGGTCCCCGTTTTCCCTCTGAGTCGAATTATCTGCCAATCGGGCGGATTGTCCATGTTTATTTCGCAAGCACTTTCTGCGAGCGTCCACCTATCATTCGAAGCATCGATTCACCGCTTCGTCATGCCATGGACACACTCTGGGACATCTCGCCACCCGTCAGCCCCGCCACCCCCGTGTGGCCGGGCGACACGCCGGTTTCCGTCGAACGCGTCTGGCGGATGGAGGCCGGCTCGCCGGTCAACGTCGCGCGTCTGACGCTGTCGCCGCACACGGGCGCGCACTGCGACGCGCCGCTCCACTACGACGCCGACGGCGCACCGATCGGCGCGGTGCCGCTCGACACCTATCTCGGCCCGTGCCGCGTGATCCACTGCATCGGCGCGTCGCCGGTCGTGCGCCCGGCCGACCTCGACGCCGCGCTGGACGGCGTGCCGCCGCGCGTGCTGCTGCGCACCTATGCGCGCGCCAGCGTCGAGCAATGGGACAGCGGCTTCTGCGCGGTCGCGCCCGAAACCGTCGACCTGCTCGCCGCGCGCGGCGTGAAGCTGATCGGCATCGACACGCCGTCGCTCGACCCGCAGGAGTCGAAGACCATGGATGCGCATCACCGCGTGCGCGCGCATCGGATGGCGATCCTCGAAGGGATCGTGCTCGACGACGTGCCGCCCGGCGACTACGAACTGATCGCGCTGCCGCTGAAGTTCGCGACGCTCGACGCGAGCCCCGTGCGTGCGGTGCTGCGCGCGCTGCCCGGCCGATCCTCCTGATTCACCGAACCACTGACCCGAGAACCACTGACCCGACATCATGATCAAGACCCGTGAAGACGCGCTCGCCCTCGACCGCGACGACCCGCTCGCCCCGCTGCGCGACCAGTTCGCGCTGCCCGACGGCGTGATCTATCTCGACGGCAACTCGCTCGGCGCGCAGCCGCGCGCGTCGGCCGCCCGCGCGCAACAGGTGATCGGCGCCGAATGGGGCGAAGGCCTGATCCGCAGCTGGAACACCGCCGGCTGGTTCGCGCTGCCGCGCCGCCTCGGCGACAAGCTCGCGACGCTGATCGGCGGTGCCCCCGGCGAGACCGTCGTGACCGACACCATCTCGATCAACCTGTTCAAGCTGCTGTCGGCGATGCTGCGCCATCAGGCCGAGCGCGCGCCGGAACGCCGCGTGATCGTGTCGGAGCGCTCGAACTTCCCGACCGACCTGTACATCGCGCAAGGGCTGATCGAACAGCTCGGCGGCGGCTATGAACTGCGCCTGATCGACGATCCGGCGGACCTGCCCGACGCGCTCGGCGCGGACACGGCCGTCGCGATGATCACGCACGTGAACTACCGCACCGGCTACATGCACGACATGCCGGCCGTCACGCAGCTCGTGCACGACGCGGGCGCGCTGATGCTGTGGGATCTCGCGCATTCGGCCGGCGCGGTGCCGGTCGACCTGAACGGCGCGCGTGCGGACGGCGCGGTCGGTTGCACGTACAAGTATCTGAACGGCGGCCCCGGTTCGCCGGCGTTCGTGTGGGTGCCGCACCGTCATCATGCGCACTTCTCGCAGCCGCTGTCGGGCTGGTGGGGCCATCGCGCGCCGTTCGCGATGCAGCCGGACTTCGCGCCCGATCCGGGCATCGCGCGCTTCCTCTGCGGCACGCAGCCGATGGTGTCGATGTCGATGGTCGAATGCGGGCTCGACGTGTTCCTGCAGACCGACATGCACGCGATCCGCCGCAAGTCGCTCGCGCTGACCGATGCGTTCATCGCGCTCGTCGAGGCACGCTGCGCGGGCCTGTCGCTGAAGCTCGTCACGCCGCGCGCGCCTCACCAGCGCGGCTCGCAGGCGAGCTTCGAGCATCCGCACGGCTACGAGGTGATGCAGGCGCTGATCGCGCGCGGCGTGATCGGCGACTACCGCGAGCCGTATGTGCTGCGCTTCGGCTTCACGCCGCTCTATACGCGCTTCGTCGACGTGTGGGATGCCGTCGAGACGCTGCGCGACATCCTGGCCACCGATGCGTGGAAGGCGCCCGAGTTCGCCGAGCGCGGCGCGGTGACCTGACCGGCTTTTTGGCCGGCGCGCGCCGCGATGACATGCGGATTGCGCGCCGCGCCCCCGTCATTCAATTCTGGAGAGAGTCGTGAATTCTGGTCATATGCAGCCACCCGGCGACGATGCGCCGGCGGGCTGCCCGTTCTCGGGCGCACGCGCGACCCAACCGGCACACGAAGCACCGCACGTGCCGGGCGATGCCTCGGGCGAAGCCGGCTGGCACAACGCGCAGCTCGATTTCTCGAAGTCGATGAGCTACGGCGACTACCTGTCGCTGAATTCGATCCTCGACGCGCAGCATCCGCTGTCGCCCGATCACAACGAGATGCTGTTCATCATCCAGCATCAGACGAGCGAGCTGTGGATGAAGCTCGCGCTGTTCGAATTGCGCGGCGCGCTCGACGCGGTGCGCGGCGACGCGCTGCCGCCCGCGTTCAAGATGCTCGCGCGCGTGTCGCGCATTCTCGAGCAGCTCGTGCAGGCGTGGAGCGTACTGTCGACGATGACGCCGTCCGAGTATTCGGCGATGCGGCCGTACCTCGGCCAGTCGTCGGGCTTCCAGTCGTATCAGTACCGGCAGCTCGAATTCCTGCTCGGCAACAAGAACGTGCAGATGCTGCAGCCGCATGCGCACCGGCCCGACATCCTCGAACAGGTGCGCGCGACGCTCGAGGCGCCGTCGTTCTATGACGAGGTCGTGCGCCTGCTCGCGCGGCGCGGTTTCCCGATCGCACCCGAGCGGCTCGAGCGCGACTGGACGCAGCCGATGCGGCACGACGAAACCGTCGAAGCCGCGTGGCTCGAGGTCTACCGTCACCCGCAGCAGCACTGGGAGCTCTACGAGATGGCCGAGGAGCTCGTCGATCTCGAGGACGCGTTCCGCCAGTGGCGCTTCCGTCACGTGACGACCGTCGAGCGCATCATCGGCTTCAAGCAGGGCACCGGCGGCACGAGCGGCGCGCCGTATCTGCGCAAGATGCTCGACGTCGTGCTGTTCCCCGAGCTCTGGCACGTGCGAACCACGCTGTAACGCGCTCGTGCATCATGCGCCCGCGCGTCACGACGACGTGCGGGCCATTTTGTCCGGCGCACGCGCGCCGACACCGACGAGACTCCGACGTTCCGCTGGCGAGCGCATAGCCATTTCGTTGCGGCACCGCACAATCGTTCGACCGCAGACGTGCTGGCTTCCATACGCGCCGGCTCGCCCTTTTCGACATCGCGTCGAGACGCGTTCGGTCACACGCCGAAGCGTCTCGCCGTGGCACGCACGTCTGCCGCGTTCCGCGACCACCACCATGGGATCCTGCCGGGGCCGGCCGGCAAGCTGCTCGACGAACTCGTCGCGCTCACGCGCGAAGGGCGCTGATACCGCCCCCCCTTCGCGCCCCGCATTCGCGCCGCCGTGCGCGCCCGCCGCGCGCGCCGCCGCAGCGCACCATCGAAATGCCGTGTCCCCGCCTTGACTTTCGCTCGCCCGAATACGATCATTCGCTCACACAAAGAGCAAATGATCGTATTCGACAGGAAAGACTGGCACGAACAGGAGACACCGGATGAGCGAATCGTCCTCCGCCCGCGCGCCCGTGCTGCTGCACATCGGCGCGGGCTCGTTCCACCGCGCGCACCAGGCGTGGTATCTGCATCGCGTGAACGCGGCCGTGCCGGCCGACGAACGCTGGTCGCTGACCGTCGGCAACATCCGCGACGACATGCGCGCGACGATGGACGCGCTCGCCGCGCAGCACGGCGCGTACACGCTCGAAACCGTCACGCCGCAGGGCGAACGCGCATACGAGACGGTCCGCGCGATCTCGCGCGTGCTGCCGTGGTCGATCGACCTCGCCGCGCTGATCGACGCCGGCGCCGACCCGGCCTGCCGGATCGTGTCGTTCACCGTGACCGAAGGCGGCTACTACCTCGACGAACACAACCGGCTCGACCTCGCGAACGCCGATCTCGCGGCCGACCTGCAGGGCGCGCGCACGACGCTGTACGGCGCGCTCGCGGCGCTGCTCGTCGAGCGCGTGAAGCGCGGCGCGGGCCCGCTCACGCTGCAGAGCTGCGACAACCTGCGCAACAACGGCGCGCGCTTTCGCGCGGGCATGCGCGAATTTCTCGAACGGCGCGGAGAGGACGGCCTGCTCGCATGGTTCGATGCGAACGTCGCGACGCCGAGCGCGATGGTCGACCGCATCACGCCGCGCCCGACGGCCGACGTGCGCGAACGCGTGCGCGCGGCCACCGGCGTCGACGACGCATGCCCCGTGATGGGCGAATCGTTCATCCAGTGGGTGATCGAGGACCGCTTCGCGGCCGGCCGGCCGCGCTGGGAGCTGGCCGGCGCGGAGCTGGTCGACGACGTGCACCCGTACGAGGAAGCGAAGATCCGCATCCTCAACGCGACGCACAGCTGCATCGCGTGGGCCGGCACGCTCACGGGCTACACGTACATCCACGAGGGCACGCACGACGCGGCGATCCGCCGGTTCGCGCACGACTACGTGACGCAGGACGTGATCCCGTGTCTCAGCCCGAGCCCGCTCGATCTCGGACGCTACCGCGACGTCGTGCTCGAACGCTTCGGCAACCCGTACGTGCTCGACACGAACCAGCGCGTCGCGGCCGACGGCTTCTCGAAGATTCCCGGCTTCATCGCGCCGACGCTCGCCGAATCGCTCACACGCGGCGCGGCGCCGGTCGCGACCGCCGTGTTGCCGGCGCTGTTCCTGCGCTTTCTCGAACGCTGGGCGCGCGGCTTGCTGCCGTATGCGTACCAGGACGGCGTGATGGACGACGGCGCCGCGCGCGCGATCGTCGAAGCCGACGACCCGGTCGTCGCGCTGTGCGCGAGCCGCGCGCTGTGGGGCTCGCTCGCCGGCAACGCGGCGCTGTTCGACGCGCTGCGCGCCGGGCTCGCACGCGTCGACGCATGGCTCGCGCAGCGCTGACGCGCGACGGCCGACAGCCTCGCAACCGGCCGCCGCGAGCGGCCGCGCATCCGGGCGAACCTGCGTTGGCAGGTGCGCGTGCGTGCGGCTAAAGTAGCGGCTCCTCACTGACGGAACGGATCGCTCATGTATCTCGGCATCGACCTCGGCACCTCGGAAGTGAAGGTGCTGCTGCTTGCCCCGGATGGCACGGTGGTCGGCACCGCGGGCACGCCGTTCAGCGTGTCGCGGCCGCACCCGCGCTGGGCGGAACAGCATCCGGACGACTGGTGGCGCGGCACGCTCGCCGCGCTCGCGGCGCTGCGCGAGCGGCATCCGCACGCATTCGCGCAGGTGCGCGGGATCGGCCTGTCGGGCCAGATGCACGGCGCGGTGCTGCTCGGCCGCGACGACCGCGTGCTGCGCCCCGCGATCCTGTGGAACGACATGCGCAGCGCCGACGAATGCGCGCTGCTCACCGAACGCGCCCCCGATCTGCACGCGCTCGCCGGCAACCTGGCGATGCCAGGCTTCACCGCGCCGAAACTGCTGTGGGTCGCGAAGCACGAGCCCGACGTGTTCGCGGCGACCGCGTGCGTGCTGATGCCGAAGGACTACCTGCGTTTCCGTCTCACCGGCGCGAAGGTGTCCGACCCGTCCGACGCGGCCGGCACGCTGTGGCTCGACGTCGCGCGCCGCGACTGGTCCGACGCGCTGCTCGCCGCGTGCGACATGACGCGTGGGCAGATGCCGCGCATCGTCGAAGGCAACGCGCCGTCCGGCACGCTGCGCGCGGATCTCGCGCGCGAGCTCGGGCTGTCGGAGGCCGTCGTGGTGGCGGGCGGCGGCGGCGACAACGCGACCAGCGCGCTCGGCATCGGCGCGATCCACGCGGGCGACGGCTTCGTGTCGCTCGGCACGTCGGGCGTGCTGAGCGTGGTCGGCGACCGCTTCATGCCGAACTCCGCATCGGCCGTGCATGCGTTCTGCCACGCGATTCCCGATCGCTGGCAACTGATGAGCGTCGTGCTGTCGGCCGCGAGCTGCCTGCGCTGGGTCTGCAAGCTGACGGGCACGGACGAGCCGGCGCTGCTCGCCGAAATCGAGGCGCTCGACGCGGACGCGCTCGCGACGGCGCCGCTGTTCCTGCCGTACCTGTCCGGCGAACGCACGCCGCACAACGATCCTTACGCGCAGGGCGTGTTCTTCGGGATGACGCATGCGACCGAACGCGCGCACCTCGGCTACGCGGTGCTCGAAGGCGTGACGCTCGGCCTCGCGGACGGCCTCGACGCGCTGCATGCGGCCGGCGTCGAAACCGACCGCCTGTCGCTGATCGGCGGCGGCGCGCGCAGCGCGTTCTGGGCGCAGCTGATCGCCGACGCGCTGAACGTGCGCACGTGCCAGCACGGCGGCGGCGAAACCGGTGCGGCGCTCGGCGCCGCGCGCCTGGGCTGGCTCGCCGTCGGCGGCGATCCGCATGCCGTGCTGACCAAGCCGCCGGTGCGCGCCGAATACGCGCCGGATGCCGGCCGCCATGCGCTGCTGCGCGAGCGCCTCGACGCGTTCCGCGCGCTGTATCGCCACGTGCGCCCGCTTTACGAACCGTCGCGCGCGCGGCTCGCGTAAGCGGCGACGCGCAGCGGCCGGCGGCCGCGCATCCGGCATGCGTTACAGTGGATGCCGTTGCGCCGCCCGACGGCCGACCCAGATCCGAACCGAACCGCTATCGTGTCCAAGTCCTCAGAAAAACTCGATCTCGCCACGCGCGCCGCGTGGCTCTACTACGTCGCGGGCGACACGCAGAACGAAATCGCCGAGAAGCTGCAGGTATCGCGCCCGGTCGCTCAGCGCCTCGTCGCGTTCGCGGTCGAGAAGAACCTGATCCGCGTGCGCGTCGATCATCAGCTCGCCGATTGTCTCGACCTCGGCGCGCAGCTGTCGAAGCGCTACGGGCTCGCGATGTGCGAAGTCGTGCCCGTCGACGCCGACGCGCCCGAAGCGATCGACCGCAAGCTCGCGGTCGCCGGCGCGCAGGTGATGGAGCGCTATCTGAACGAGACGCGGCCGATGGTGATCGCCGTCAGCAGCGGCCGGACGCTGAAGGCCGCGGTCGCGCAGATCGCGCAGATCGAGCGGCCGCAGCACCGGCTCGTGTCGATGGTCGGCGCGATCGCGGCCGACGGCTCGTCGAACCGCTACGACGTCGCGCAGTACATCTCCGAGAAAACCGGCGGCAAGCACTTCCTGCTGCCCGCGCCGCTGTTCGCCGACAGCGACGCCGAGCGCGCGCAATGGTGCAATCACCGGCTGTACCGGATCGTCGACGCGCTGTCGGCGCAGGCCGATGTCGCGTTCGTCGGGATCGGCAACATCGGCCCGCACTGCCCGCTCTACGAGGACGGCTTCATCACCGAACAGGAACGCGACGAGATGACCGCGCTCGGCGCGGTGGCCGAACTGCTCGGCGTGCCGATCGATGCGCAGGGCAAGCTGGTCGACGTGTCGACCAGCGCGCGCGTGACGAGCGTCGCGCTCGACGCGCCGCCGAAGCGCCCGACGATCGCGTTCGCGGGCGGCCCGAAGAAGCGCGACGCCGTGATCGCCGCGCTGCGCGGCGGCTGGCTGTCGGGGCTCGTCACCGACGAGACCTGCGCGCGCGCGGCACTCGAGGCGAAGGCGGCCTGACGCCGCCCAACGCTCACGCGGCCGCGCGCGGCGCCGGAAACGCGTGCCGGCGCGCGCGCCACGCACCGATCCACGCCGCCGCCAGCAGCGCGACGAGCACCCACGGAATCGCCCCCGCACCCGTCGCGCCGAGCAGCATCCCGCCCGCGATGCCGCCGCCCGCGATCGCCAGATTCCACACCGTCACGAGCATCGACTGCGCGACATCGGCCGCGTCGCCCGCCGCGTTCGCGGCAGCCGTCTGGAACAGTGTCGGCGCGCCGCCGAACGCGAGCCCCCACAGCGCGACGCCCGCATACACGATCGTCATGCCGGACCCGGCGCCGAGCATCGCCGCCGCAAGCGCGAACAGCGCGATGCTCGCGAGCGTCAGCCGCCGCTGCGCGGCGCCGATCCATGCGCCCGTCAGTGCAATGCCGACCAGCGACGCGACGCCGAACACGAACAGCACCGCATCGACCTGCGCGCCCATCCGCACGCCCGCGAGGAACGGCGCGACGTACGTGTACAGCATGTTGTGCGCAAGCACGTACGCGAACATCACGACCAGCACCGGCCGCACGCCGGGCAGCGCGAACACGCGGCGCACCGGCGCGCGCGCGCCGGCCTGCTGCCCCGGAAAGTCGGGCACGCGCAGCCGGATCCAGCCGATCAGCGCGAGCGCCGCGACCGTGATGCCCGCGAACGCGACGCGCCAGCCGAACATCGCGCCGAGCGCGGTGCCGGCCGGAATGCCGATCGACATCGCGACCGGCGCGCCGAGCATCGCGACCGCGATCGCCCGGCCGCGCAACGAAGCGTCGACCATCCGGCTCGCGTAGCCCGCCAGCAGCGCCCACAGCAGCCCGGCCGACATGCCGGCGACGAAGCGCGCGGCGAGCGTGAGCGCGTAGTACGGCGACGCGGCCGTCAGCGCGTTCGACACGACGAACCCGGCGAGCGCCGCGAGCAGCAGCCGGCGTCTGCGCATCGCGCGCGTCGCGGCGACGAGCGGAATCGCCGCGACGATCGAGCCAAGCGCATAGACGGTCACGAGCTGGCCGATCAGCGCCTCGGTCACGCGCAGGTCGACGCTCATCAACGGGAGGAGGCCGGCCGGCGACGCTTCGGTGAGGATCGTGATGAACCCGGCGGTCGCGAGCGCCAGCAGGTTCGCAACCGGCAAGCCTTCGCGCACCGGCGCGGACAATTCGGACGCCGGGTCGGCGATACGGTCGGACACGCGATCGGAAACGGCTACGCACTCGCTCATGTCGCGCTCCGTTCGTCGACGCCGTACACCGCATCGCGCACGTCGGTGACGAAACGCCCGTGCATCCCTTCGTACAACGTATTGGTCAGCGCGACGACCGTCAGCTCGGCCGCGCGATCGACGAACCACGCATGCCCGTATGCACCGCCCCAGCGCCACGTGCCGACCGACTCCGGCGACTGCGCGGCCGCCGGATCGCGCAGCACCGAAAGACCCAGCCCGAAGCCGAATCCCGGCGCGTCCGGCAGGTCGTGCGCGCCCGGCTGCACACGCGCCATCTCGTCGATCCAGCGGCGCGCGAGCCAGCCGTCGCGGCCGGTGCGCAACGTCTCGAGCAGCGTCAGGCAGTCGCGCGCGGTGCCGACCATCCCCGCCCCGCCCGACGGCCACGCGGCCGCGTCGAACGCGCGCGCCGGCGCGAAGCGGATGCCGACCGTGCCGTCGTACACCGGCGCGAGATCGTCGTCGGCCATCCGCCGCGGCGCGCCCGGCGTGCTCACGTACGGCGTCGCGAAGCGCGCCGCATCGCGTGAGAAAAACGCGGTGTCCGTCATCCCGAGCGGCGTCGTGACGTGCGCGGCCACGGCGTCGGCGAGCGGCCTGCCGTCAACCGCCTCGATCAGCGCGCCGACCACGTCGGTCGCGAGCGAGTAATCCCACGACGTGCCGGGCACGAACCGCAGCGGCACGCCTGCGATGCGCCGCACGTTCTCCGCGAGCGACAGGTCCGCGCGGTCCATCCCGTCGGACACGCCGGCACGCGCATACGGGCCGTCGGCGTCGGCTTCGAGGAAGCGATAGCCGAGCCCGGCCGTATGCGACAGCAGATGACGCAACGTGATGTCGGCCGGCGTGCCGTCGGCCAGCGTCGGCCGGAACGCGGGTAGCCAGCGCGCGACCGGCTCGTCGAGTTCGATGCGTGCCGCCGCGACCAGCCGCATCGCGGCGGCCGTCACGATCGGCTTCGATACCGACGCGAGCCGGAACAGCGTGTCCTCCCGCATCGGCGTGCCGGCCTCGCGATCGGCGAGACCGGCCGCGCGCGCGTAGCGAAGCTCGCCGTCGCGGGCGACCAGCACGACCGCGCCGACCACGCGCGCGTCGGCCAGCGCGCGGTCGAGCGCGGCATCGAGGCGCTCGGGCAGCGCGACATCCGGTTCGGCGCGATGAGCGGAGACAGGCAGGGATGACATGGCGTGACCTCGAAGAGAGAAGGAACGCCCATCGTAGGGAACCGGCGCAGGAAGAAAAACCGGGTTAGAGTTCCGGACACTCCGGACGTCGATGTCCGCAATCGGGAACGTGCATGGAAAATCTTGGCGGTTTCGTCGTGTTCGTCCAGGTCGCGGAAACGCGCAGTTTCGTCGCGGCCGGCCGCGCGCTCGGGTTGTCGGCGTCCGCGATCGGCAAGCGCATCGCGCGGCTCGAGGCCCGGCTGAACGTGCGGCTCTTCCACCGCAGCACACGCAGCATCACGCTGACCGCGGAAGGCACGCGCTTCCTGGAACGGTGTCGGCGCGTGATCGCCGAGATCGACGCGGCCGAGCAGGAACTGACGCACAGCGCCGAAGCGCCGCGCGGGCGCTTGCGCGTGAGCCTGCCGACGATCGGCACGCTGCTGCTGCCGCTGCTCGCCGATTTCATGGCCGCGTATCCGGAGATCGAACTCGACATCGATTTCAGCGACCGCCTCGTCGACGTCGTCGAAGAAGGCTTCGACGCGGTGCTGCGCACCGGCCGGCCGACGGATTCGCGACTGTCGTCGCGGTTGCTCGGCCATTTCCGGCAGCACCTCGTCGCGTCGCCCGGCTATCTCGAACGGCACGGCGCGCCGCGCACGCCGGCCGATCTCGCCCGGCATCGCTGCCTGCACTACCGTTTCCCGAGCAGCGGCAAGCTCGAGACCTGGCCGTTGCGCGCATCGCGCTCGGGCACGCCGCCGGTGGTGCCCGTCTCGATGGTCAGCAACAACGCCGAGACCCGCCTGTGCTTCGCCCAGCGCGGGCTCGGCATCGCGTGCCTGCCCGAATTCTTCGTGCGCGACGCGCTCGACGACGGCACGCTGCATGCAGTGCTCGACGAATACGTCGCGAGCCGCACGCCGATCTACGTCCTGTGGCCGTCAGGGCGCCATCCGACGCCGAAACTGCGCGCCTTCGTCGATTACATGGTCGCGCACCTGCGCATCTGACCGCGCCCGGCCGTCACGCCGCCTTCGCGTGCGGGCTCAGCCGGCGCAGCGCCTGTCCGTGTTCGTCGAACAGGTGGCAGTGCTCGGCCTGCGCATGCACGTGCAGCGCCTCGCCGGTGCGGTACGTGTCGAGCGGCGGAATCCGCGCGATCAGCCCGTCCGGCGCGACGGCCGACTCCGCGTACAGATACGCGGCATCGCCGAGCGATTCGACGGCCATCGTCCGCGCGGCGACGCCGGTTGCCGCCTGCGCCACCATCAGATGCTCGGGCCGCACGCCGACGGTCACCGCCGCGCCGCGCTGCAACCCGGCCGCATCGACCGCGACGCGCTGCGTCTCGCCGCTGCCGAAGCGCACCAGCACGCCGGTCGCATCGGTCGACTCGACCGTGCCCGTCAGGAAATTCATCTTCGGCGAGCCGATGAAGCCCGCGACGAACTGGTTGGCCGGCGCGTGGTACAGCGCGTTCGGCGTGCCGACCTGCTGCACCGCGCCGCCCGACAGCACGACGATCTTGTCGGCGAGCGTCATCGCCTCGACCTGGTCGTGCGTCACGTAGATCATCGTCGTCTTCAGCTCGTCGTGCAGCCGCGCGAATTCCAGCCGCATCTTCACGCGCAGCGCCGCGTCGAGGTTCGACAACGGCTCGTCGAACAGAAACACCTTCGGCTTGCGCGTGATCGCGCGGCCGATCGCGACGCGCTGCCGCTGGCCGCCCGACAGCTGCTTCGGCTTGCGGTCAAGCAGGTGATCGATGTGCAGGATCTTCGCGGCCTGCTTCACCGCCTGGTCGATCTCGGGCTTCTTCGCGCCGGCGAGCTTCAGGCCGAACGCCATGTTGTCGTACAACGTCATGTGCGGGTACAGCGCATACGACTGGAACACCATCGCGATGCCGCGCTTCGCGCTCGGCACGTCGTTGACCTTCGCGCCGTCGATCAGCAGGTCGCCGCTCGAGATGTCCTCGAGCCCGGCGATCATCCGCATCAGCGTGGATTTGCCGCAGCCGCTCGGCCCGACGAACACGACGAATTCGCCGTCGGCGATGTCGAGGTTCACGTTGCGCAGCACTTCGGTGTCGTCGTAGCGCTTCGCGATGTTGCGCAGGAGCACGCTTGCCATGATCTGTCTCCGTTCATTCGTGATGCGCCGCGTTCGATGCGGCGCGATCGTTCGTGGTACTAGTTCGGCAGCACGGCGCCGGTCGCCTGCCAGCGCGCGACGTAGCCGGGCAGCTCGTGCATGTCGTCGAATACGTGACGCGCGCCGATCCCGCGCAGCGCGTCGATCTGCGCGGCCGACGCATGCCCGCCGCCGATGAAGCCGAGCACGGTCATGCCGGCCGCGGCAGCTGCGGTGATGCCGGTCACGCTGTCCTCGACGACGAGGCATTGCGCGGGCACCGCGCCGAGCGCGCGTGCGGCCGCGAGATACACGTCGGGCGCGGGCTTCGGCCTCGCGACGGCGTCCGCGCAGAACAGCCGGTCGCCGAAGAAGCGCGCGAGGCCGGTGCGGGTGAGCGCCGCCTCGACGTATGCGCGGTAGCTGTTGCTCGCGCATGCCGTCGTCAGACCGATCGCGGCGAGTGCCGTATCGATGCCGGCGACCATCGGCGCGTTGACGGCCGCCGCCTCGACCGCGCGGCGGATCGCGTCGACGTCGCCCGCCGTCAGCGTGCGGCCGACCGCCTCGCTCGCGCCGGCCAGCACGCGCTCGATGCGCAGCCCGAGCAGCGGCATTACCGCCGGCCGCGCGTCGACGCCCGGCCAGCGCGCGTCCAGCTCGCGCACGATCACGTCGGCGGCGACGGCCTCGCTGTCGATCAGCACGCCGTCGCAATCGCAGATCAGCACGTTCATCCCGTGGCCGACCGCACCTTTTCCGCGCGCGCCTTCGCTGGCCGCGCTCATTTGACCGCCCCGAACGTGAGCCCGCGCACGAGCTGCTTCTGCGACAGCCAGCCGACGATCAGGATCGGCGCGACGGCCAGCAGGGAAGCCGCGGACAGCTTCGCCCAGAACAGCCCCTCGGGGCTCGAGTACGACGCGATGAACACGGTCAGCGGCGCGGCGTTCGAGCTCGACAGGTTGATGCTCCAGAACGCCTCGTTCCACGACAGGATCACGAGCAGGAGCGCGGTGGACGCGAGACCCGGCAGCGCCATCGGCATCAGCAGGTAGACGATCTCCTGCCACGTCGACGCGCCGTCGATGCGCCCGGCTTCGAGGATGTCCTTCGGGATCTCGTTGACATACGTGAAGGTCATCCAGACCGCGATCGGCAGGTTGATCAGCGTGTACACGATCACGAGGCCCGACACGGTATCGAGCAGCCCCGCGTTCTTCCACAGCAGGTAGATCGGCACGAGCACGCCGACCGACGGCATCATCTTGGTCGACAGCATCCACAGCAGCACCTTCTGCGTGCGGTGGTTCGGGAAGAACGCCATCGCGTAGGCCGCGGGCACGGCGAGCAGCAGCGAGATCACGGTGACGCCGGCCGAGATCAGCACCGAATTCCACGCGAACGCGAAGTAGTTGCTGCGCGCGAACACCTCGCGGAAGCTGTCGAGCGTCGGCATGAAGAACAGCGACGACGCGTACGCCTGCTGCTCGGTCTTGAACGCGGTGATCGCCATCCAGAAGATCGGGAAGAACAGCAGCAGCGCGAGCAGCCACGCGAGCGCGCCGGGCAGCGCACGCCGCACGAGGTCGAACGCGGCCGGCGCGCGCCGGCCTTCGAAAGTCAGGTCGCTCATTTCTCGTACTCCCCTTTCAGGTTGCGCGCGAGCATCCGCACCAGGAAGAACGACACGACGTTCGCGACCACGACGGCGATGATCCCGCCCGCGGATGCGAGGCCGACGTCGAACTGCTGCAGGCCGAGCGCATAGATCAGGTACGACAGGTTGGTCGTCGCGTTGCCGGGGCCGCCGCCCGTCGTCGTGTAGATCTCCGCGAAGATCGACAGCAGGAAGATCGTCTCCATCATCACGACCACGGCGATCGCGCGCTTCAGGTGCGGCAGCGTGATGTAGAAGAACATCGCGATCGCGCCCGCGCCGTCGATGCGCGCGGCTTCCTTCTGCTCCTGGTCGAGCGACTGGATCGCGGTGAACAGGATCAGGAACGCGAACGGCAGCCACTGCCACGCGACGATGATGATCACGGCGGTGAGCGGGTAGTCGGCGAACCAGTCGATCGGCGTCATCCCGAGCGCGCGCATCGCGTTCGCGACGAGCCCGTACACCGGATGCAGGATCATGTTCTTCCAGATCAGCGCGGCGACCGTCGGCATCACGAAGAACGGCGCGATCACGAGCAGGCGCGCCACGCCCTGCCCGTAGAACTTGCGGTCGAACAGCACGGCCATCAACACGCCGCCGACCACGGTGATCGCGAGCACCGCGCCGATCAGCACGAGCGTGTGCCAGATCGCGGGCAGGAACGACGGATCGGTCGCGAGGAAGCGGTAGTTGTCGAACCCGGCAAAGCCCTTCACGTCCGGGTTCAGCAGGTTGTAGCGCGAGAACGAATACCAGATCGTCATCGCGAGCGGGATCGACATCCACAGCAGCAGCACCGCGACGGACGGCGACACGAGCCAGCTGGCGCCGCCGCGCGCGCGGCGCGGCGCGCCCGGCGGCGACGACGCGTCGCCGACCGACGGCGCGTGGCTCAGGGGAAGACGTAAATGACGCATGATCGGAGTCCCTCCGGTTGAGGCGCGGGCGCGAACGGCCGCCCGGCCTGTCTGCTTCGGCGACGGGCACCGTGCGCGGCGGCGCGCACGGTGCGGGCCGCGTTACTTCTTGTAGCCGGCCTGACGCACCGCGCGATCGGCGGCGGCCTGCCCGGCGGCGAGCGCCTGGTCGACCGTCATCTGGCCGGCCACCGCACCCGCGATCGCCTGTCCGACCACCGTTCCGAACGACTGGAATTCAGGAATCCCGACATACTGCACGCCCGTGTACGGCACCTTCTTCAGCGACGGATCGTTCGGGTCGGCCGTCTCGATCGCCTTCAGCACGAAGTCCGAGAACGGCGCGGCGGCCTTGTACTCGGGGCGCTGGTAGGTCGACGCGCGCGTGCCCGGCGGCACCGACGCCCAGCCTTCGTCCTTGCCGGCCATCTCGATGTACTGCTTCGACGTCGCCCACGCGATGAACTTGCGCGCGGCGTCCTGCTGCTTCGACGTCTTCGGCACGGCCAGCGCCCATGCCCACAGCCAGTGCGAGCCCTTCGGCGTGGCAGCGACCGGCGCGGCCGCGAAGCCGACCTTGTCGGCGACCTGCGACTGCTGTTTGTTATAGAGCATCCCGGCCGCGACCGTCGCATCGATCCACATCGCGCACTTGCCCGATGCGGTCAGGGTCAGGTTCTCGTTGAAGCCGTTCGAGCTTGCTCCCGGCGGGCCGTCTTTCTTCAGCAGGTTCACGTAGAAATTGATCGCCTTCTTCCATTCCGGCGACGTCAGCTGCGCGTTCCAGTTCTCGTCGAACCAGCGCCCGCCGAACGTGTTCACGACCGTCGACACGTACGCCATGTTCTCGCCCCACCCGGCCTTGCCGCGCAGGCAGATGCCGTAGGTGCCCTTCGCCTTGTCGGTGAGCTTGTCCGCGAATTCGGCGATCTGGTCGTAGGTCGGCTGGTCGGGCATTTTCAGCCCGTTCGCCGCGAACAGGTCCTTGCGGTAGAACGTCATCGAGCTTTCGACGTAGAACGGCAGCGCATACAGCTGGCCGTTGTACGACAGGCTGTCGCGCGCCGTCTTCACGATGTCGTTCAGGTCGTAGTCGGCGGGCAGGCCCGTCATCGGCGCGAGCCAGCCGCGCTTGCCCCACTGCGGCGTCTCGTACGTGCCGATCGCCATCACGTCGAACTGGCCGCTGCCGGTCGTGATGTCGGTCGTCGCGCGCTGGCGCAGCACGTTTTCCTCGAGAATCACCCAGTTCAGCTTGATGTCCGGGTTCGCCTTCTCGAACGCCGGCGACAGCTTCTTCAACTCGATCATGTCCGGGTTGTTCAGCGTCGCGATCGTCAGCGTGCCGGCGGACGCCGCGCACGCGGCCGTCGCGAGCGCGGCTCCGGCGAAGCAGCGTGCGGCGGCATCGAGCATCTTTCGTTGCATGGCATGTCTCCTGTGATTGTTCGAACTGTCGTCGGTGTTGCGTGTTGCGTATTGCGTCGCTTCCTTCGCGGCCCGTCACGCCGGCCGCTGCATCCCGCACGCGCGCGCATAGTGCGCGATCACGTCGCGTATCCGGTGGCGCACCCATGCGCGCGGCTCTCTCGCGAGGCCGCCCGCGCGGCACGCGGCGTACACGTCCGGCAGCCACTGCGCGACGAGCGTCTCGGGCACGGGCTGCCGCGCAAGGTTGTCGAACAACTGCTCGACCGCCGCCGCGACGGCCGGCTGCAGCCAGTAATAGCGGATCCGGTCGCTGTAACTGAACTGGCGCGCGAGCCGCTGCTCGGTTTCGTCGCCGCGGTAATACGGCGCCCAGTGCTCGGGCTGCGCGCGCATCGCGGCGTCGACGACGTCGCGCAACCGCGAGCGCTGCGCGACGTCGTCGATCAGCGCGTCCTCGATGAAGGTGAGCGCGAACAGCGCCTCGCGCAACGCGAAGGTCAGCGCGGGCCCGACCTTCAGCACCGCGAAGTGGTCGCGCACGAGCGCGGCGAGCGCGCCTTCGGTCTGGTAGTCGGTCGAATGCGCTTCGAACACGAGGCGCGGCGTGCGCAGGATGCTCGCGCCGAGCGACGCGGCCTTCGCGCTGTCGTAGTCGAGCACGTGGCGATCGTCGAAATCGACGCCCGGTTGCGCGACGATCGCGACCACGCGCGTCCATGCGTCGTCGAGACCGGCCGCCGCGAATGCGCCGCGATGCGCGTCCAGCGTCGCGGCGATGCTGTCGCTGCGTGTGACCGCGATCCGCGCGATCGCATCGCCGCCCGTGTCGCCGGCCACTTCGCCGCCCGGCGTCGGCACCTCGGTGCCGATCACGTAGACGGGCGCGACGCCGGCGCGCGCGGCCGCGTCTTCGGCCGCGCGGCACAGCTCGGCCGCGCGGGCGGCGATGGTACGGTCGTCGAGCCGCGCCGGATCGTCCGCGCACGCCATGCTCGCGTCGAGGTGGATCTTCTCGAAGCCGGCTTCGACGTATGCGGCGACCATCGCGGCCGCTTCGCGCATCGCATCGGCCGCGCGGCGGTGCCGCCACGGGTTCGGGCCCAGATGGTCGCCGCCGAGCACCAGCGCCGACGGCGCGAGCCCGCAGCGCTGCGCGATCGCGTCGACGTCGCGCCGGAAATCGGCGGGCGTCATGCCCGTGTAGCCGCCGAGATGGTTCACCTGGTTGCAGGTCGCCTCGATCAGGAGCGGCGAGCCGTCCGCGCGCGCGGCCTCGCACGCGGCCTCCAGCACGAGCCGGTGCGCGCTGCAGACCGAATAGATGCCGCGCTGCGCATCCGCGCGGTTCGCGTCGAAGATCATCCGCAGCACGGTGTCGGCGTGCGCGTTGCGCGGGCGTTCGGCGACGGGGGTCAGGCCGGACATGCGACACCTCGTTCGGTCAGGAAGCGGTCGATTTCCGTCGCGCTGCTGTTGCCCTCCATCGGGCCGCGCCGCGTGACCGCGATCGCGCCGGCCGCGTTCGCGCGGCGCAGCGCGACGTCGATCGGCAGGCCGGCGACGAGGCTTGCGACCAACGTGCCGCCGAAGCAGTCGCCGGCGCCGGTCGGATCGACTTCGTCGACCGGCCAGGCCGGCACGTCCACACGGCTCGCACGGTCGAACGCGGCGCTGCCGGCCGCGCCGCGCTTGAGCACGACGCGCTCGAGCAGCGGATGCGTCGCGAGCAGCCCCGCGATCGCGCGCTCGGCCGGCTGCGGCCCGCAGAAGAACGGCAGGTCGGCCTCGCTCGGCAGAAACAGATGGCACGCGGCGAGCATCGTGTCGAGCGCCGCGCGCATCGGACGAAAGCTCAGCATCTCGGGCCGCACGTTCGGGTCGAACGACACCTTGGCGCCGACTCGCGCCGCTTCGATCACGCCGCGCTGCACCGCCGCGATCGCCGATTCGCTCGTCAGCGACGAGCCCATCACGTGGAAGTAGCGGCAGCCATCGAACATCGCAGTGTCGACGTCGGATGCATCGACGCAGGCGGCCGCGCTGGTCGACAGGCTGAACACGAAGCTGCGCGAGCCGTCGTCGCGATACGCGACGAACGCGGTGCCGGTGGGACGCGCGACACGACGAATGCGCGCGACGTCGACGCCGTCCCTCTCGAGCCGCGCGACGATCGCGTCGCCGAACGCGTCGCGCCCGACGCAGCCCGCATACGCGACGCGCGCGCCGAGCCGCGCGGCCTGGTCGGCGAAGATCGCCGGCGCGCCGCTCGGAAACGGCCCCGCGAACAGGCCCGGCGTGTCGAAGCCCTGGCCGCGCTCGGCGGCGACGAATTCGGCCAGCAGTTCGCCGGCGACGACGATCTCGGCCATCATGCGTGCCCTCGTGCGGCGGCGGCCGCGCGCGGCGCGGTCGCCCGGGTTGCGCGTGCGAGCGGCGCCATTTCAGCTCATCCAGTTGCCGCCGTCGACGTTCAGCGTCTGGGCGGTGATGTAGTCGGCGTCGGCCGACGCGAGGAACAGCGCGGCGCCGGTCAGGTCACCCGGCACGCCCATCCGGCCCAGCGGCACGGCTTCGCCCACGAGCCGCTTCTTCTCGCCGAGCGGCCGGTTCTCGTAGCGTGCGAACAGCGCATCGACCTGCTCCCACATCGGTGTGTCGACCACGCCCGGCGCGATGCCGTTCACGTTGATCCGGTGCGGCGCGAGCGCGAGCGCGGCCGACTGCGTGTAGCTGATCACAGCGGCCTTGGTCGCGCAGTAGTGCGAAACGAGCGCCTCGCCGCGACGCCCCGCCTGCGACGACATGTTGACGATCTTGCCGCCGCGGCCCTGCTCGACCATCCGCTGCGCGACGGCCTGCATCAGGAAGAACAGCCCTTTCACGTTGACCGCGAACAGCCGGTCGAACACGTCCCAGGATTCGTCGAGGATCGGGCGCATGTCGAACAGCGCCGCGTTGTTGAACAGGATGTCGACGCCGCCGAAGCGCTCGACGGCGGTCGCGACGATGCGCTCGATATCGTCGCGGCGCGTGACGTCCGCGGTGACGGCCACCGCGCGGCCGGGGTTCGCCTCGATCAGCCGTGCGAGCGAACCGCTCGCGGGCTTCACGTCGACCAGCACGCAGCGCGCGCCCTCGTCCAGATAGCGTTGCGCGACCGCTTCGCCGATGCCGCTTGCCGCGCCCGTCAGGATCGCGACCTTGTCTTCCAGTCTCACTGGTTGTCTCCGGTTCGTTCTGCTGTGCGAAGGCAGCGAGGTGAGCGAACGCTCGCCGACCGATCAATTGCTCTGTTGTTGGTCGAATGATCGGATACGCGATTCACGCTGTCAAGGCGGCACGGCGGCTTTCGATGATGCGCTGCGGCACGATCGCGCCGCGCGTCGCGTGGGGAGCCGCGCGCGGCAAGGCGCGGCACGCTGGGTGCGGCGCGGCTGAAACGGCGATGAAGGGGACGGAGCCAGCCCCGGGGCGGAATTCGGGCTGCACGACGAGAAGATACGTTATATCATCGCGATACTTCGTTTCATTGCCTGCTTCACGCCATGGCCACCTCATCGCCCATCGACGCCCGGCTGTCCCGGGCCGACGCATTCGCCGCCGAGCACGGGCTCGCGTGGACGCCGCTGCGCCGCCAGGTCTACGAACGCGTGCTGGCCGCGCAGCGCCCGATCGGCGCGTACGACCTGCTCGCCGAGCTCGAGCCGCAGCGCGGCCGCGTGCCGCCGACGACCGTCTATCGCGCCCTGGATTTCCTCGTCGAGCACGGCTTCATCCACCGGATCGAATCGAAGAACGCGTTCTTCGCATGCTGCGAGATCGGCGTGCCGCACGAAGGCCAGTTCCTGATCTGCGACTCGTGCGGCGAGACCGTCGAGATTCCGGGCAGCGACCTCGCGAAACAGCTGTCCGCGAGCGCACCCGCGCACGGGTTCGAAGTCCACCACCAGGTCGTCGAGCTGAACGGCCTGTGCGGGCACTGCAAGGGCAAGCCCGCGCAACGCTGACACCGCACACGCGCGGCGCACGCGCCGCCCCTTCCAACGAGGAGTTTCATGCCTATTGCCCTGAAGCGCGCGCCGCGGCGCGCCCTGCCGCTTGCCCGTCTGTTCGCCGCCGCGGCCGCCGCGCTGTCGATCGCCGCGCCTGCCTTCGCGCAGGCCGCGACCGTCAACGTGGTTGCCGCCGAGAATTTCTATGGCGACGTCGCATCGCAGATCGGCGGCCGCCACGTCGCGGTGACCAGCATCCTCAGCAATCCCGATCAGGATCCGCACCTGTTCGAAGCGAGCCCGAAGACCGCGCGCGCGCTGCAGCACGCGCAGGTCGTGATCTACAACGGCGCGGACTACGATCCGTGGATGGGCAAGCTGCTCGGCGCGTCGAAGCAGGCGAAGCGCACGACGATCGTCGTCGCGGATCTCGTCGGCAAGAAAGCCGGCGACAACCCGCACCTGTGGTACGACCCGGCGACCATGCCGGCCGCCGCGCGCGCGATCGCAGCCGAGCTGGGCCGCGCCGATCCGGCGAACAAGGCCGACTACGAAGCGAACCTGCAGAAGTTCATCGCGTCGCTGAAGCCCGTCGACGACAAGGTCGCCGCGCTGCGCACGCAATACAAGGGCGTGCCGGTGACGGCCACCGAGCCGGTGTTCGGCTACATGTCCGACGCGATCGGCCTCGACATGCGCAACCAGCGCTTCCAGCTCGCGACGATGAACGACACCGAAGCCAGCGCGCAGGACGTCGCCGCGTTCGAGAACGACCTGCGCAAGAAGCAGGTGCGCGTGCTGATCTACAACAGCCAGGCCGAAGCGCCGATGACCAAGCGCCTGCTGAAGATCGCCCGCGACAGCGGCGTGCCGGGGGTGAGCGTCACCGAGACGCAGCCGGCCGGCAAGACCTTCCAGCAATGGATGGCCGGCCAGCTCGACGCGCTCGCCGCCGCGTTGTCCGCCAGCAAGAAATGACTCACGCAACGCCATGACCGACACTCCCCACGCACTCGCACTTGATCGCGTCACGCTCGAACTGGGCGGACGCACGATCCTTCGCGACGTGAGTTTCTCGATCGAACCCGGCGAATTCGTCGGCGTGCTCGGGCCGAACGGCGCCGGCAAGACGACGCTGATGCGCGCAGTGCTCGGTCTCGTGCCCGTCGCGGGCGGCACGCTGTCGGTCGGCGGCGTGCCGGTCGCACGCGGCAACGCGTCGATCGGCTACATGCCGCAGATCAGGAGCGGCCTCGCGAATCGCCGGATGCGCGGCTACGACTTCGTCGCGATGGCCGCCGACGGCCACCGCTGGGGGCTGCCGCACACGAACGCCGCGACGCGGCGCGACGTCGACCGCGTGCTCGACCTCGTCGGCGGCCCGACGCTCGCGCGCCGGCCGCTGTCGGAGCTGTCGGGCGGCGAGCGGCAGCGCCTGCTGCTGGCGCAGTGCCTGCTCGGCAACCCGAAGCTGCTGCTGCTCGACGAACCGCTGATCAGCCTCGACCCGAACCACCAGCGAGGCGTCGTCGAACTCGTGCGCAAGGTGCAGCGCGAACTCGGCATCACCGTGCTGTTTTCCGCGCACGAACTGAATCCGCTCCTGAACGCGCTCGACCGCGTGCTGTATCTCGGCAACGGCGTCGCGGCGCTCGGCACCGTCGACGAGGTCATCACCAAGCCCGTGCTGTCGCGGCTCTACGGCTCGCCGATCGACGTGATGCGCGTGAACGGCAAGATTTTCGTGATGTCGGGCGACGTCGAAATCGAAAAGCACGATCACGAACACGAGGACGACGACGGCCACTCGCACGGCGGCGGCGGCCACGACCACCACCACCACGGACACGCTCATCCGGGGCATTCGCACGATGTTTGAATACGACTTCATGATCAACGCGTTCGCCGCGTCGGGGATCGTCGCGGTGCTCGCGGGCATCGTCGGCTACTTCCTGGTGCTGCGCGGACAAACCTTCGCCGGCCACGCGCTGTCGCACGTCGGCTTCACCGGCGCGACGGGCGCGGTGCTGCTCGGCATTTCGCCGATCTGGGGGATGGTCGGCTTCACGCTCGCGGCTGGCATCGGCATGGGCGCGCTCGGCGAACGGCTCGCGGGCCGCGACGTCGCGATCGGCGTGATCCTGTCGGGCGCGCTCGGGTTCGGCCTGCTGTTCCTGCACTTCTACACGTCGTTCGCGACGCAGGTCACCGCACTGCTGTTCGGCAACGTGCTCGCGGTCAACCACGACACGCTCGCGGTGCTGGCCGGCATCGGCGCGGTGAGCCTCGTCGCGCTCGCGCTGATCGCGCGGCCGCTGCTGTTCGCGTCGCTGCAGCCCGAACTGGCCGAAGCCAAGGGCGTGTCGCTGCGCACGGTGTCGATGCTGTTCCTCGCGGTGTGCGCGCTCGCGGTGGCTGCGGCGACGCAGATCGTCGGCGTGCTGCTCGTGTTCACGCTGCTGGTCGGGCCGGCCGCGGCCGCGCAGAACGTGTCGACGCGGCTGTCGACCGGCGTGCTGCTCGCCGCGCTGTTCGCGCTGTTCGAAGCGTGGGCCGGGATCACGCTCGCGTATCACACCGACTGGCCGACGAGCTTCTGGATCACCGCGCTGTCCGCACTCGTGTATGGCGCGAGCCTGTTGCGGCGACGCACATGACGTTCAGCCGGTTCTCGGCATGCCTCGCAACCGTGCACGTCGGCGCACCCGATATTTTCGGACCAATCCGATCGCGCGCGCCACATTGACCATGGCAGGATGTTCAGCCCCCACTCCGGCTGAGCCATACCTGCCATGCTCGAATGCACATTCGATCTGAACGATCAGGACATGAGTCGTCTGCAATGCGGCGCCATGTCCTTTCCAGCCTTTTCGGGCAGCACGCGTCACCGCAATCGCCGCTCGTCGTCGTGCCTCGTCGGTGAAGGCGCCATTCCGCCAGGCCGCTACTACATCGTCGATCGACCAACCGGCGGCATGCTGGGCCCGCTGCGAGAACTCTTCAGCGACAAGAGAGACTGGTTTGCGCTCTACGCCGCCGACGACAACATCGACGATTACGTACTTTGCGACGACGTCAGACGCGGAAGTTTTCGCCTTCACCCCAAAGGCGTGCAGGGAATCAGCAGGGGATGCGTGACCATCGAATCGACGATCGATTACGCACGACTGAAAGACTTGCTGACCGCGCAGAAGCCCATTCCGATCGCCGGCTCCTCCGTGCGGGCATACGGCACGATTACCGTCAAATGAAGCGAATCGTGTACCGAGCCGCAGTCACCGCGTGGGTACTCGTGGCATCCGTGTCGCTTGCGAGGCTATGCCTCACTCACGCGTCGTTCGCACTACCAATGCCCGATCGCGCGTGGGTTTGGCTCTTCACGCATGTTCCCGGTTTCTGGGACGGCGAGGCGGGCGATGATCTCGTCATCGTCGTGCATTTGCTGATAGCGCTTGCGGTGGTGATACCGGCGACATGGCTCGCCTTGCGCCTGCTGCGAAAGTCGGAGCGCCACGCCACTCGCTGATGCGGGATAGCGTGGCCGGTTCGCCGCACTAACGTGACAACACCCGCGCATGATGCGCGACGTGATCGGCGATGAACGTCGAGATGAAGTAGTAACCGTGGTCGTAGCCCGCATGACGGCGCAGCGTCAGCGGCTGACCGGCCTTCGCGCACGCGGCTTCGAAGACGTCGGGGTTCAGCTGGTTCGCGAGGAACTGGTCGGCGAGGCCCTGGTCGACGAGGATGCCGTCCGCGAACTTCGGCGCATCGGCGCGCGCGACGAGTTCGCTCGCGTCGTGCTGCTTCCACGCTTCGCGATCATCGCCGAGGTACCCCGAGAACGCCTTTTCGCCCCACGGGCAACGCGTCGGCGCGGCAATCGGCGCGAACGCCGACACCGACCGGTACAGGTCGGGGTGACGCAGCGCGAGCGTCAGCGCGCCGTGCCCGCCCATCGAGTGGCCGAAGATCCCGAGCCGCGCGCCGTCGATCGGCAACTCGGCCGCGACGAGCTCGCGCAGCTCGCCCGTCACGTACGACTCCATCCGGTAATGCGTCGACCACGGCGCTTGCGTCGCGTCGACATAGAAGCCCGCGCCGACGCCGAAATCCCACGCATCGGCCTCGCCCGGCACGCCCGCGCCGCGCGGGCTCGTATCGGGCATCACGAGCGCGAGGCCGTGCTGCGCCGCGTACTGCTGCGCGCCGCCCTTGATCGCAAACGTCTCCTCGGTGCACGTGAGCCCCGCGAGATAGAACAGCGCCGGCACGCGACCGTGCGCCGCCTGCGGCGGCAGGTACACCGAGAACTTCATCGGCAGGCCGATCGCCTTCGAATCGTGGCGATAGAAGCGTTGCTCGCCACCGTGGCAAGCATGCGAAGAAACGAGTTCGAGCATGGGGTTCCCTTCCGTTCAATACAGCACGATCTGGCGAATCGATTCGCCCTTCTTCATCGGGTCGGCGGCGCCGTGGAGCGTCTCGAGCGGCAGCACGTGCGTGATCAGGTCGAGCCGCGCCGCGTGACACGGCGATACCGTGGCGTGCCCGTCATGATCCCCGATCCCGCCGCCCGTCGCGTGCTGGAAATAGCCGCCGCCTTGCCGCGACGCGTCACCGCTGTCCCGACAGGACACGTGCCCGAGTTTAAACGCCGGTCGTGAACCACGCATCCGTTCGCGCATACAGATCGACGAAACGCGCATGGCGTGCGGCCAGCGCGCGCTCGTCGTGCGGGGCGGCGACCGGCGACGCGGTCGGCGCCAGCGTACGCAGCGCGTCGTCGCGCCAGTGTCCGATCGCGCCCCCCGCGAGCAGCGCGGCACCGCGCGTCGCGGCATTCGGGCAATCGACCGCGTCGAGCGACGCGCCGAGTGCATCCGCGAGCAACTGGCGCCAGCGCGGATCGACCGAGCCGCCACCGGCGAGGCGCAACGTCGTCACCGGATCGGCCCGATTCGCATCGCGGATCGCATCGAGCCCCGCGCGCAACGCGAACGCGACGCCCTCGAACGCGGCGCGCATCATCGCGCCGCGCGTGTCGCCTAGGCCGAGACCGAGCCAGCCGCCGCGCGCGTCGGGATTCATCCACGGCGAACGCTCGCCCGTCAGGTACGGCAGGAAGCAGAGCCGCGCCGACGCCGGCTGCGCAAACGCGTCGTCGTACGCATCCGGCCAGCGCGGATAGCCGAGCCAGCCGCGCACGGCTTCCAGCGCGAGCCCGACGTTCTGCATCGCGGCCATCGTGTAATAGCCGCCGCCAGCCGCCGTGCGATAACGGTGCAGCCCGCGCCGTGCGGGCGGCAACGCATCCGCGAGCACGACGATCTGGCCGCCGCTGCCGGTGGTCAGCAACGCGTCGCCGGCCGCGACGAGCCCGCTGCCGAGCGCCGCGCACGCGGTATCAGCCGCCCCCGTCGCGAGCGGCACGCCGGCCGGCAGCCCGAGTGCCGCCGCCGCCTTCGCATCGAGCACGCCGCAGCGCGCACCCGACGCCCGCACCGGTGCGAACCGGTCGACGGGCAAGCCGAGCGTGTCGATCAGCGCCGTGTCCCACGCGCCGTCCGGCGTCGCGAGCGCGGTCGCGCATGCGTCGCTCGGATCGGCCGCGACCTCGCCGCCCAGCGCGACGCGCAGCCAGTCCTTCGGCTGCACGGCCCAGCGTGCGTCCCGCAACGCCTGCGGTTCGTGTGCGGCCACCCAGCGCAACAGGGGGCCCCCCATGCCGGGCGCGACGGGATTCGGCGCGCCCGGCCAGTCGGCCGCGTCCGCTTCGCGCGCCGCACGCGTATCGGGCCACAACAGCGCGGGCCGCACCGGCTGCCCGGCCGCATCGATCAGCACGACGCCATGCATCTGGCCGGAGAAGCCGATCGCCGCGACCTGCGCACGCTCATCGGCCGGCAGTCGCGCAGCGGCGCGCACGAGCGCCTGCCACCACACGTCAGGGGCAATTTCAGCCCAGCCGGGTTGCGGCGACGACAACGCATAGGGTTCGCTCGCAACCGCGCGCTCGACGCCATCGGCATCGAGCGTGACGAGTTTGACGGAGCCGGTACCGAGGTCGATTCCGAGCAGGCGCATGACGGGTTGGCGTATTCGAATAAACGGATATCGATGATAGCGGGATCGCGACATGCGGCTCGATTTGCGCGGCGATTTTGACGCGCTGGCGACGCGATAAAACGAAGCCGCGCACGCCCGGTTTCACCCGGCCGCACATAGCGTGCCAAAACGCCCGCCAGCGGGTTAACCCGGCGCGATTTTCCGCCGGTCGTTTTTTCCACTATGCCGCGGTCGCGATACACACCATAAAGCCGCCGATATTTGACATGGGGGCCTGCACTATTTTGAAGGGCTATAAAACCGGGGAACCTCACTCCAGCGGCGTTTCCCGATGATCGACACCCTGTTTCATGCCGAAATGGCATATCGAACCAGCAAAGAACGGAATAGAACCCAGCGCTCTTGTTGCGATGTTCCATTCCGCATAACTTCGTATCACCCCGAAAACAAGATCATGGAGTGAGACAGATGCAATCGAACACGGTCCATCCGTGCGATGAGGTGCTGCCGACCGGCAAGCTTGTAACGCTTGGTCTCCAGCACGTCCTCGTCATGTACGCCGGCGCCGTCGCCGTGCCGCTTATCGTCGGCGGCGCGCTGAAGCTGCCGAAAGACCAGATCGCGTTCCTGATCAGCGCCGATCTGTTTTCGTGCGGCATCGCCACGCTGATCCAGACGCTCGGCCTGTGGATCTTCGGGATCCGCCTGCCCGTCATCATGGGCTGCACGTTCGCGGCCGTGGGCCCGATGATCGCGATCGGCACCAACCCCGGCCTCGGCATTCTCGACATCTTCGGCTCGACCATCGCGGCCGGCATCATCGGCATCGTGCTCGCGCCGATGATCGGCAAGCTGTTGCGGTTCTTCCCGCCGGTCGTCGTCGGCACCGTGATCGCGGTGATCGGGCTGTCGCTGATGGAAGTCGGGATCAACTGGGCGGCGGGCGGCGTCGGCAATCCGGAATACGGCAGCCCCGTCTACCTCGGCCTGTCGCTGCTCGTGCTCACGCTGATCCTGCTGATCAACAAGTTCGGCCGCGGCTTCCTCGCGAACATCTCGGTGCTGCTCGGCATCGTCGCCGGCTTCGTGATCGCGTTCGCGATCGGCCGCGTGAATACCGACGGCGTCGCGCACGCACCGTGGGTCGGCTTCGTGATGCCGTTCCACTTCGGCCTGCCGCACTTCGACCCGCTGTCGATCGCGACGATGGTCACGGTGATGTTCGTCACGTTCATCGAATCGACCGGCATGTTCCTCGCGGTCGGCGACATGGTCGATCGTCCGGTCAACCAGGAGCGCCTCGTGCGCGGCCTGCGCGTCGACGGCCTCGGCACGCTGATCGGCGGCATCTTCAACTCGTTTCCGCATACGTCGTTCTCGCAAAACGTCGGCCTGATCGGCGTGACGGGCGTGAAGAGCCGGTACGTCTGCGCGACGGGCGGCGTGATCCTGGTACTGCTCGGCCTGTTCCCGAAGATGGCGCAGGTCGTCGCCTCGGTGCCGCCGTTTGTGCTCGGCGGCGCGGGCATCGTGATGTTCGGGATGGTGGCCGCGAACGGCATCAAGGTGCTGTCGAAGGTCGACTTCGTGAACAACTCGCACAACCTGTTCATCGTCGCCGTGAGCGTCGGGATGGGCCTCGTGCCGGTCGTGTCACCGCACTTCTTCTCGAAGCTGCCGCCCGCGCTCGCACCGATCCTGCACAGCGGCATCCTGCTTGCGTCCGCCTCCGCCGTGATCCTGAACATCGTGTTCAACGGCGTGAAGGGCGAGAAGGATGCACGTTGCGAAATCCGCCGCGCAGGGCACGACTTCGACGGACGCCCGGCCGACGCGCATCACTGATCGATCCGACCCGGATGCGCCGGAGCATGGCGCGATACGGGAGAGGAAAAACGCCACGGCTTGCCGTGGCGTTTTTCTTTGTGGCGAGTGATTGGGCGACGATAGCGGTAGCGCCGGCGATGACGATCCGCGGTCGCTGCTTACCCAAACCGGCCGAAAAAAAACGCCACGGACTTTCGTCCGTGGCGTCGTCGCATCCCGGAGACCGCGACTTCAGCGAACCGGAGCAGTCGCCCGCCCCTGCCCGCCTTCGTGCTTACCCGTTCGTCGCCGCTGCCGACGCAGGCGCCGGTGCGGCCGCTTTGTCGTAGTCGACCGTTTCGTCCGGTGCGCGCGGCGTCTCGCCGGCGCGCTGGATCCAGCCGCCGCCCAATGCGCGGTACAGCGTAACCAGGTTCGTCCAGCGTGCCAGACGTGCGCTGATCAGCGACTGCTGCGCCGAGTACAGGTCGGTCTGCGCGGTCAGCACCGACAGATAGCTGTCGACACCGTTCTTGTAGCGCAGGTCCGACAGGTCGAAGCGTCGCTGCTGCGCGTGCTCGTTGCGCTCGAGCGCGGCGATCTGCTGATCGTACGTGCCGCGTGCAGCCAGCCCGTCCGACACTTCGCGGAACGCCGACTGGATCGCCTTCTCGTAGTTGGCGATCTCGATGCGCTTCTGCACGTTCGCGAGGTTCAGGTTCGCGATGTTCTGCCCGCCTTCGAAGATCGGCATCGTGATCTGCGGCGCGAACGACCACGCCGCCGTGCCGGCCTTGAACAGGCCGCCGAGCGTCGGGCTGCCGGTGCCGAATGCGCCCGTCAGCGAGATGCGCGGGAAGAACGCCGCGCGTGCCGCGCCGATGTTCGCGTTCGCGGCCAGCAGCGTCTGCTCGGCCTGCATCACGTCCGGACGACGCGTCAGCAGGTCGGAAGGCAGGCCGGCCGGCACGTCCGTCAGCAAGTTCTGCGCGTCGAGCGGCATGCCGGGCGGCAGGTCGTCCGGCAGCGGCTCGCCGATCAACAGCACCAGCCCGTTCAGCGCCTGCGCACGCGCACGCGCCTGCGCCTGCTGGTTCGCGAGCGCCGTCTCGACGACCGTCTGCGCCTGACGCAGCTCGAGCTCGGAGCCCGTGCCGTTGTCGAACTGCAGCTTCGTCAGGTCGTACGACGCCTGTGCCGTCTTCAGCGTGTTTTCCGTGACCTGCAGCAGATCGTCGGTGGACAGCAGCGTCAGATACTGGTCCGCGACCTGCGACACGAGCGAGATCTCGGTCGCCTGCCGCGCATACGACGTCGACAGATACTGCGCGAGCGCCTGGTCCTTCAGGCTCTGCACGCGACCGAACAGGTCGAGTTCCCACGACGCGGAAACGCCGACGTTGTAGGCGCGCGAGATATACGGCGCCCCGGTCTGCGACAGGCCCTGCGGCACGCGCTGGATGCTGCCCGTGCCCGTGCCGTCGAGCGTCGGGAACAGGCCCGCGCGCGTGATCTGGTACTGCGCGCGCGCCGCCTCGATGTTCAGCACCGACACGCGCAGGTCGCGGTTGTTCTTCAGCGCGATCTCGATGAGCCGCTGCAGGCGCGGATCGACGAAGAATTCGCGCCAGCCGATGGCGGTCGCCGCCTGGCCGTTCGCGCTGCGCGCGCCGGCAGCGCCCGGCTGCGTCGCATAGACGCCGCCGGCCGGGTACGCCTGCGCGACGGGCGCGTCGGGCCGCGTGTAATGCGGCGCCATCGTGCAGCCCGTGGCAAAGAGCGCGACCGCGATTGCAGTCAAAGCGTGTTTTTGCATCATCACTGTCCCTTGTTGCCTTCGTCGCCGTTGCCCGGCTTCTCTTCGTGGTGCGAGTGCTCCTGAGCCAGACGCAGCGCCTGGTCGACGTCTTCCTTCTCGCCGCTGAAGATCGCGCGGATCTTCACGAAGAACATCGGGATCATGAAGATCGCGAGGAACGTCGCCGTGATCATCCCGCCGATCACGCCCGTACCGATCGCGTGCTGGCTCGCCGAACCCGCGCCGTTGCTGATCGCGAGCGGCATCACGCCGAGAATGAACGCGAGCGACGTCATCAGGATCGGGCGCAGCCGCAGGCGCGCTGCTTCCAGCGCGGCCTCGATCGGCCCCATCTTCTCCGTCATCTGCAGTTCGCGCGCGAACTCCACGATCAGGATCGCGTTCTTCGCGGACAAGCCCACGGTGGTCAGCAGGCCGACCTGGAAGAACACGTCGTTCTCGAGGCCGCGCATCGTCGCCGCGAGCAGTGCGCCGATCACGCCGAGCGGCACCACCATGATCACCGAGAACGGGATCGACCAGCTTTCATACAGCGCCGCGAGACAGAGGAACACGACGAGGATCGAGATCGCATACAGGATCGGCGCCTGCGAACCCGACTGGATTTCCTGGA
The DNA here is from genome assembly GCF_902833125.1 of Burkholderia sp. BCC1640. NCBI lineage: Bacteria > Pseudomonadati > Pseudomonadota > Betaproteobacteria > Burkholderiales > Burkholderiaceae > Burkholderia > Burkholderia sp. BCC1640. The sequence continues at coordinate 65,087 of NZ_CADFEF010000028.1, forward strand.
ACGACAGGCCGGTCCACGAATAGCCGATACCGACCGGCAGCTTCTTCGCGAGCCCTTCCATCGCGGTCATCGCCTGGCCGGTCGACTTGCCCGGCGCGGCCTGACCCTGGATTTCCATCGCCGAGACGCCGTTGTAGCGCTCGAGCTTCGGCGAACCGTACGTCCAGTGGCCGGTTGCGAACGCGCTGAACGGCACCATCCCGCCCGACCCGTTGCGCACGTACCAGATGTTCATGTCCTCCGGCGTCATCCGGAACGGCGCGTCGGCCTGCACGTACACCTTCTTGATCCGGCCGTCGGTGTCGAGGAAGTTGTTCACGTACTTCGACGCCCACGCGATCGAGAACGTCTGGTCGATCGCCTCCGCCGTCACGCCGAGCGCATTCGCCTTCTCGCGGTCGATGTCGACCTTGTACTGCGGCGTGTCGTTCAGGCCGTTCGGGCGCACGCCCTGCAGCGTCGGATCCTTCGAGGCCATCCCGAGCAGTTGGTTACGCGCGGCCATCAGCGCGTCGTGGCCGAGACCGGCATTGTCCGTCAGCTCGAAGTCGAAGCCCGCGGCCGTACCGAGTTCGGGAATCGACGGCGGGTTGAACGGGATCACGATCGCGTCCTTGTAGCCGGCGTAGCGACCGAACATCCGCCCGATCAGCGCCTGGACCTTCTGGTTCGCGTGCTGGCGCTGCGAGTAGTCCTTCAGGCGCACGAACACCAGACCGGAGTTCTGGCCACGGCCCGCGAAGCTGAAGCCGTTGACCGTGAACGCCGATTCGACGATTTCCTTCTCGTCCTTCAGCAGGTAGTCGGAAATGTTCGCGAGCGTCTTCGCGGTCGTTTCCTGCGTCGAGCCCGACGGCGTCTGCACGATCACGAACATCAGGCCCTGGTCTTCATCCGGCAGGAACGACTTCGGCAGGCGCACGAACAGCAGGCCGACCGCGACGATCACGACCAGGTAGATGATGAGCCAGCGGCCCGAACGCTTGATTACGTGGTGCACGCCGACGTGGTACTTGTCGCGGCTGTTGTTGAACGTGCGGTTGAACCAGCCGAAGAAGCCCTTCTTCTCTTCGTGATGCCCTTGCGGGATCGGCTTGAGGATCGTCGCGCACAGTGCGGGCGTCAGAATCAACGCGACCAGCACCGACAGCACCATCGCCGACACGATCGTCAGCGAGAACTGACGATAGATCGCGCCGACCGAACCGCCGGAGAACGCGACCGGCACGAACACCGCCGACAGCACGAGCGCCACGCCGACGAGTGCGCCGGTGATCTGGCCCATCGCCTTGCGGGTCGCCTCCTTCGGTGACAGGCCCTCTTCCGCCATCACGCGCTCGACGTTCTCGACCACCACGATCGCATCGTCGACCAGCAGGCCGATCGCGAGCACGAGGCCGAACATCGACAGCGTGTTGATCGAGAAGCCCACCAGCGACATGATCGCGAACGTACCGAGCAACACCACCGGCACCGCGATCGTCGGGATGATCGTCGCCCGCAGGTTCTGCAGGAACAGATACATCACGAGGAACACGAGCACGATACCTTCGAGCAGCGTCTTGACCACTTCCTCGATCGACAGCTTCACGAACGGGGTCGTGTCGTACGGATACTTCACGACGAGGCCGTGCGGGAAGAACGGTGCGAGCTCGTCGATCTTCGCGCGCACGGCTTTCGCGGTCGCGAGCGCGTTCGCGTTGGTCGCGAGCTGGATACCGAGTGCCGCGGTCGGCTGACCGTTGTACTTCGTGTCGAAGTTGTAGTTTTCGCCGCCGAGGCCGATCTGCGCGACGTCCTTCAGGCGAACCTGCGAGCCGTCCTGGTTGACCTTCAGCAGGATGTTGCCGAACTGCTCGGGCGTCTGCAGCAGCGTCGATTCGGTGATCGTCGCCTGCAGCATGGTGCCCGGCTTGGCCGGCGTGCCGCCGATCTGGCCGCCCGCGATCTGCACGTTCTGCGCGGTGATCGCCGAGCTCACGTCGACCGGCGTGAGGCCGTAGTTCGTCAGGCGGGTCGGGTCGAGCCAGATCCGCATCGCGTACTGCGAGCCGAACAGCGTGACGGTGCCGACGCCGTTCAGCCGGCTGATCGGATCCTTCACGTGCGACGCCACGAAGTTCGCGAGGTCGTACTTGTTCATGCTGCCGTCTTCGGAGTTGAAGGCGAGCACCAGCAGGAAGCTGCTGCTCGACTTCGTCACCGACAGGCCGAGCTGCTGCACGACCTGCGGCAGAACCGGCGTCGCGAGCGACAGCTTGTTCTGCACCTGGACCTGCGCGATGTCGGCGTTGGTGCCCGGCGCGAACGTCAGCGTGATCGTCGCGTTGCCCGAGTCGTCACTGGTCGACGACATGTACAGGAAGTTGTCGAGACCGCTCATCTGCTGCTCGATCACCTGCGTCACCGTGTCTTCCACCGTCTTCGCGGAAGCGCCCGGGTAGTTCGCGGTGATCTGGATCGATGGCGGCGCGATCGTCGGATACTGCGCGATCGGCAGCGTGAAGATCGCCGCGACCCCGGCCAGCATCAGGATGATGGCGATCACCCACGCGAAGATCGGGCGATCGATAAAAAACTTTGCCATGAAACAGGCTCCCTGTTATTGCGCGCTCGAAGCAGCGGCAGCACTCGCCGGCGCGGCGCCCGATGCGGCGGCACCGGACGCGGCGGCGGCGCCGGAACCGGCGGCAGCCGGCGCAGCGGTGGCAGCGGCGACACCCGATGCGGCGCCGGCCGCCGGTGCGAGTTGTGCCTCCACCGACTTCACGGTCGCGCCCGGACGCACCTTCTCGACGCCCTGCACGATCACGTGGTCGCCCGCCTGCAGACCGCCTTCGACGATCCAGTCCTGGCCGCGCATGCCCGACGTCTTCAACTGACGCGGCTCGACCTTGTTGCTCGCGTTCACCACCATCGCGATCGCCTGCCCCTTCTGGTCATGCGTGACGCCGATCTGCGGCACCAGGAACGCGTTCTCGTTCACGCCTTCCTCGATCCGCGCGCGCACGAACATCCCCGGCAGCAGCACGCGGCCCGGGTTCGGGAAGACCGCGCGGATCGTCACCGAGCCGGTTGCCTGGTCGACCGTCACGTCGGAGAACTGCAGCTTGCCGGCTTCCGAATACGTCTTGCCGTCCTCGAGGATCAGCGACACCTTCGCCGCGCCCGGACCGCTCGTCTTCAGGCGGCCGCTCTGCACGTCCTGGCGCAGCTTCAACCCGTCGAGGCTCGATTGCGTGAGGTCCACGTACACGGGGTCGAGCTGCTGCACCGTCGACATCAGCGTCGCCTGGCTCGCCTGCACGTAGGCGCCCGGCGTCACTTGCGAAATGCCGACGCGGCCCGTGATCGGCGAGACCACGTCCGTGTAGCCGAGGTTGATCTGCGCGGTATCGACCGCCGCCTTGCCGGCCGCGACGTCCGCCGCGGCCTGCCCCTGGGTGGCCACCGCGTTGTCGTAGTCCTGCTTGCTGACCGCGTTCGCGGCCACGAGCACCTTGTAGCGCGCGACCAGTGCGTTCTGCGTGACGAGGTTCGCCTGCGCCTTCGCGAGCGTCGCCTTCGCGCTGTTCAATGCCGCGATGTACGGCGCCGGATCGATCTTGTAGAGACGTTGGCCAGCCTTGACGTCGGTGCCTTCGGTGAATTCACGGCGCAGCACGATGCCGTCGACCCGTGCGCGCACCTGCGCGACGAGGAATGCGCTGGTACGGCCCGGCAGTTCGCTGAAGATGGGCACGGCTTGCGGCTGGACGGTGACGACGCCGACTTCCGGCGTTTGCGGCGGCGGTGCCGATTCTTTTTTTCCGCATGCAGCCAGGAAAACCGCGGCTGCCGCGACAGTGATCAAGCGGTATGGAACCCGTTCGACGCGCATGGAGCGACCTCTGTGTGTAACCAATGGAATAAGTGCAGCACCCGACGGGAGCGCAACACGGATGCGCCTCGCGGCGCAGATCGAACACCTGAATTACTGGACTGCTAGATACAGCAAGTCGGCACGAGACCTCCATGCCGACGAGATGCCGCGAACTGCGGACTGGTACTTTGGCGGGAATCAGCAGAGTGGGATATTAACTGATTGCCACTTTGGTCATTCGATCGTAGGGTGGTATTGTATATACATTCACGAATGTATGTAAAAAGCCCGCTCGCCCCTCGCCAACCGCTAGGTCTTACGAATTATTACCAGTCGCAAGCATAGCCCGTCCGCACAGCGACGACGAGGGTTACGGACCCTATATTCATCTACGATCGATTCATTCAGGCCTGCACATGGTCAGACGCACCAAGGAGGAGGCGCTCGAGACGCGCAACCGCATTCTCGACGCCGCCGAACACGTGTTCTTCGAGAAGGGCGTGTCACACACGTCGCTCGCGGACATCGCCCAGCACGCCGGCGTGACGCGCGGCGCGATCTACTGGCATTTCGCGAACAAGAGCGAGCTGTTCGACGCGATGTTCGACCGCGTGTTCCTGCCGATCGACGAGCTCAAGCGGATGCCGCTCGATGCGCCCGGCGGCAATCCGCTGGAGAAAATCCGCAGGATCGTGATCTGGTGCCTGCTCGGCGTGCAGCGCGACTCGCAGTTGCGGCGCGTGTTCAGCATCCTGTTCATGAAGTGCGAGTACGTCGCGGACATGGAGCCGCTGCTGCAGCGCAACCGCGCGGGGATGAGCGAAGCGCTGCACGCGATCGATGCCGATCTCGCGGGCGCCGTGCGGCTCAAGCTGCTGCCCGAGCGGCTCGACACATGGCGTGCGACGCTGATGCTGCACACGCTTGTCAGCGGTTTCGTGCGTGACATGCTGATGCTGCCCGACGAGATCGACGCCGAGCAGCATGCGGAACAGCTCGTCGACGGCTGCTTCGACATGATGCGTTACAGCCCGGCGATGCTGAAGACGAACGACTGACCGGCGGCCCCTCCGCCGGTGCGCCGCGCACCGCGGCATCGCGACCGGCCGGTCGATCCGGCCACGCGCGGGCGGCAGCGCCGCTCCGCCCGGTCGCCCCCCTGCTCTCCCCGATTCGCTCAGGCCGCCTTCGCGCGTTGCGCGCGGGCCCGCCGGTTCGACGCGGCCACCGAATCGCGCGCCGGCATCGCCGCGCCGCCGAGTCCCGCGATCCATGCATCGGTCGACATCACGGCCGCGAAATTCGACTGAAACACCACCGTGTACGCGCGGTGAATCTCTTCGGCGCTCGCCGCACCCGCTTCGTTCTCGTACGGCAACGCGCCGGTCGCGTCCGCCAGATACTCGACGGCGAGCCCCGCGTGCGCCGCGTGATAGACCGTCGACGCATTGCAGTTGTGCGTCATGTAGCCGGCGACCGCGAGCGTGTCGATGCCGCGCGCGTCGAGCCATGCGGCGAGATCGGTGCCGGCGAACGAACTCGCCTGCGACTTCACGATCAGGTGCGCATACGGCCGGTCGGCGACGACCGGATGCAGCGCGACGCCGTCCGTGCCCGGCGCGAAGATCGGCGCTCCCGCCGGCGCGACGTGCTGGACGACGATCACGGGCACGCCGGCCGCGTGCGCGGCGTCGATCGCGCGGCCGATGTTCGCCAGCGATGCGTCGACGGGCGGATATTCGATCGGCAGGTTGCCCGTCACGTATTCGTTCTGGACATCGATCACGATCAGCGCACGGCGGGAAGCGGAAGGCAATTGAGCATTCGACATGGCAGGCTCCGGTTTCGGCGGCGCCGCCCCGCTCCGGAACGGGGCGGCCAGCAGCGCGATGCGATGCATTGTCGGATCGCATCGCGCTGACGGACAGTGGCCCGATAGCCATTCTTCGATAAAATCGGGCCATCGCCATTCCGGAGCCCGTCATGTGCGCCGCCGCGTCGTCCGTTGCCCCCGCCCCGACCGTCGTCGCCGTGATCGCGTACGACGGCATCAGCCCGTTTCACCTGTCGGTGCCGTCCGTCGTGTTCGGCAAGGAACGCGATGCGGCCGCGATGCCCGCGTTCGAGTTCCGCGTGTGCTCGGCCGAGCGCGGCCCGCTATCGACGACGGGCGGCTTCACGATCACCGCGCCGTACGAGCTCGAGGCGCTCGACGACGCGGACATCGTCATCGTCCCGGCATGGCGCGACCCCGACGAAGCACCGCCTGACGTGCTGGTCGATGCGGTCCGCGCGGCCGCCGCGCGCGGCGCGCAGGTCGTCGGCCTGTGCCTCGGCGCGTACGTGCTCGCCGCAGCCGGGCTGCTCGACGGGCGCCCGGCCACGACGCACTGGGCGTGGGCCGACGACTTCGCGCAGCGCTTTCCGCGTGTGAAGCTCGACCCCGACGTGCTGTACGTCGACGACGGCAACCTGATGACGTCGGCCGGCACGGCAGCGGGGCTCGACTGCTGCCTGCACGTCGTGCGGCGGCGCTTCGGCTCGGACGCCGCGAACCGAATCGCGCGCCGTCTCGTGATCCCGCCGCACCGCCAGGGCGGGCAGGCCCAATACGTGCCGCAGCCGGTCGCCGCGCATCCGCGCGACGCGCGGCTCGCGGGTCTGCTCGACTGGGTGCGCGCGCATCTGGACATCGCGCACAGCGTGGATTCGCTCGCCGAACGCGTGCTGATGAGCCGGCGCACGTTCACGCGCCACTTCCGCCAGGCGACGGGCACGACCGTCACCGCGTGGCTGCAGGCCGAGCGGCTCACGCGCGCGCAGCATCTGCTGGAAACCACGGGACAATCGATCGACGCAGTCGCACAGGCGGCCGGTTACGGCTCGAGCGTGTCGCTGCGTCAGCATTTCGCGGGCGCGCTCGGCACGTCGCCGTCGGCCTATCGGAGGGAATTTCGCGGCGCCGCGCCCGATGCGCGGCGCTAATGGCCGCCGCGCCGCCGGCGCTCGACCCGGTATCGCGGTGGGCGCCGGCCGCTCAGACGCCGTTGATCCAGCGCGCCGCATACAGCAGCAGCGCGACGAACACGACGATCGCCGCCCACGCCCAGACGGGCAGCGGGCCGGATTCGCGATGATGCACGGCGCTCGCGACGCGGCCGCTCAGCGCGCCGCCGAGGTGCGGCGGCAGCGGACGCTTCGCCGCGGCCATCAGCGACGCGGGCCGCAGGAACACATGCTGGCGACGCTGCGGGCTCGAACGCGCGCGGTTCGGCACGAGACCGTGCTTCGCCTGCACGACCGCGCAGAATTCCCGGAAGAAATCGTCGGTCCACGCGTGCAGCGCATTCTCGATCTGCCGTGCCGGTAGTTCGGCGAGCGGCCCGCTCGCCGTCGCCCACACGACGTATTCGATGCGCGTCGCGGCCGCGTCGTCATCGTCCGGCCGCAGAACCAGCTCGACCTGCCCGCGCAGCGCGCCGAGGCCGTCGGCCCGCGCCTTGAAGTTGAGCACGCGGCGCGGCTGGCCTTCCGCGTCGTCCTGCTCGCTCGCCAAATGCGCACGCACGTCGTAGCGCGCACGCAGCGGGCCGAGCGGCACGGTGATGGTCAGCGCGAATTCGCCGTGCGCGTGCTTCACGAAGGATTCGCAATGGTCGAAGCTCGCCCGCAGCAACGCGAGATCCTCGAGGGCTTCCCGCACGACGGCCGGCGCGAGCGGTACGCGTAACGTGTCGTTCAGTTCCATGATGCCTCCCCGATGAACGCGCGCCGCATCAGGACGTCTCGATGAGACTGTCGACCCGCGCGACATCGAAGGCGACGTAGTGCGCCAGCGCGGACGCGGTCTCCCCCGGTGCCTCGTAACTCCATGCGGCGTTCTCGATCACGCCGCCTTCCGTCTGCAGGTTGAAATACACGGCACGGCCCCTCAGCGGACAATCCGTCGTGACGCTCGACTTCACGAGCCGGTGCATGTTGACGTCGCCGCGCGGCAGGTAATGGATGTCCGGCAGGCCCGTTTCGCGCACGGTCAGCGCGCCGTGCGAATCGGCATACGTGATGCCGCGATGGATCACGCGCACGCGATGGCGGTTCGGCACGATTTCGAGGCGAAGGTCGGCAGCATCGGACATCGTTTCTCCTCCGGACGGCGGCCCCGGCGGGCAAGCCGGGCGCAGGAAACGAAAAAGCCACGGCACAGGTGCCGTGGCTCTCATTATGGGCGAAACCGCTTCCGATTGCGCGGCCTGGCCGCGCCCGCGCGATACGCTACTGCGCACTCCACTGGAATGCGGCCTTCGCCCCGCCCTTCGCACCGACCGTGACCGCGCGCGATTCGTCGCTGCCCTGGTACGACGCGTGCACGGTGTACCGCCCAGGCGGCAGCTTCACGAGCATGTACGGTCCGCGCGCGTCCGTCGTCAGCAGCTCGGTGCCCTTGCCGTCGACGATCCGCACATGGACGTCGGCCAGGAATTCGCCACCCTTGCCGGTGAAGCGCAGTGCGAGCGGCCACGCCGCTTCGCTCTGCTCGAATGCCGTCGATTGATCCTTGCCGATGCCACCCGACACGTAGCTGACATCGCCCTGCTGGCTCGCCGCGGGCAAGCCGTCCGATTGTGCGTACGCGCCGGGCGCGGTGACGGCGAAGCCGGCGGCCAGCGCCGCGGCGGCGGCAAATCGGGACACGTTGCGTAGATATTGCATGGCTCCCTCCTTTTCGGGTCGGAACACAGCACCACGGGCCGAACGCCGGCAGCGCCCGCCAAGGCCGGCGAAGCCGGCCCGCAGCGGCCGCCGGTCAGCTCAGGTCGACCGGCACGAAGATCTGTGCATTATCGCGCTGGATCAGGAGAGCAAGACTGTTGCCCGCTCCCTTGACGGCGTCGCGCAACTGCTCGGGGCTCGTGACCGGGCGGCCGTTCACCGCGAGGATCACATCGCCGGGCTGGATGCCCGCGCTGGCTGCCGGGCCGCCGGCCTGCTGCACGATCAGCCCGTGCGACAGGCTGGTGGCGCTGCGCTCCTGCGGCGTGAGCGGACGCACCGCGACGCCGAGGCGCCCCTGCTCGACGGGGCCGCCGTCGTTCGAGGCCAGCTTCGCGTCGGACATCGCGCCGAGCGTCACGCTGATCGACTTCTTCGACTTGTCGCGCCACACCTGAAGATCGGCCTTCGAGCCCGGCTTCAGGTTCGCGATCTGCGCGGGCAGCGACGTGGAGTCGGCAACCGGCGAGCCGTTGACCGCGAGGATCACGTCGCCCGGCTGCAAGCCCGCTTTCGCGGCCGGGCCGTTCGGGTCGACCGAGCTGACGAGCGCGCCGTCCGGCTTCTGCAGCCCGAACGAGCTCGCGAGCGTCTGGTTCAGCCCCTGCACGGCGACGCCGAGGCGGCCGCGGCTCACGTGGCCCGTCTTCACGAGCTCGTCCTTGACCTTGATCGCCTCGTTGATCGGGATCGCGAACGACAGGCCCTGGAAGCCGCCCGTCTGCGAGTAGATCATCGAGTTGATGCCGATCACCTCGCCCTGCAGGTTGAACAGCGGGCCGCCCGAGTTGCCGGGGTTCACCGGCACGTCGGTCTGGATGAACGGCGTGTAGTTCTCGTCGGGCAGCGAGCGCGATTTCGCGCTGATGATGCCGGACGTGACCGTGTTGTCGAAGCCGTACGGCGAACCGATCGCGACGACCCACTGGCCGACCTTGCTCTGTGCCGGATCGCCGATCTTCACGGTCGGCAGGCCGCTCGCGTCGATCTTCAGCACGGCGACGTCGGACTGCTTGTCGGCGCCGACGACCTTCGCCTTGTACTCGCGCTTGTCGGTCAGCTTGACCGTGACGACGTTCGCGCCGTCGATCACGTGCGCGTTGGTGAGGATGTACCCGTCCGCGCTGACGATGAATCCCGAACCGAGGCTCGCGCTCGGCTGGTCGTCCGGCTGCGTGTCGCCGCCCATGCCCGGCATCTGGCCGTAGAAGTGCTTGAAGAACTGGTAGAACGGATCGCTCGGATCCATCGGCAGCTGCGGCTGCGGCACGCGCCGCGACACCTGCTTCACGACGTGCTTCGCGCTGATGTTCACGACCGCCGGGCCGTAGGTTTCGACCAGCCCGGAGAAATCGGGAATGCCGGTCTTCGCCGCGGCCTCGGCCGGCATCAGCGCGGCGGCCTGCGCGGGCGTGATGATCTGCGGATCGGCGCGGCGGGTGCCTGCGACATAGCCGGCGGACAGGGCAGCCGCCACGGCGACCGCGACGGCGCCGCGCGCAAGGAATCGGGTGTTCATCGTAGGACCTCCTCTTTGTTAGGACGCAGCGTAACGACCCTGACTTAAAGGAGGCTTAATCGACCTTAAACGGGGCTTAGGCCACCGCCGACGCCGTTCGTCATACGGATTCGGATGCCTGCGGCACCTGCGCCGGCATCTCGGCGTCGCGGAACACGACGCTCACGAGCAGGCCGCCCGCGGCCGCGTCGCCGAGCGTCACCGTCGCGCCCTGCTGCGCCGCGACGCGCTTGACGATCGCCAGCCCGAGCCCGCTGCCCGACACGTCGGCGCGCGCCCGCGCGGAGCTGTCGCGGTAGAAGCGGTCGAACACGCGCTCGCGCTCGTCGGCCGGGATGCCGGGGCCGCTGTCGCCGATCTGCACGCACACGCGGCCGGCCGCGTCGCGAGTCAGCGACACGTCGATGCGGCCGCCGTCCGGCGTGTACTTCACCGCGTTGTCGAGCAGGTTGCCGAACATCACGCGCAGCGCGCCGACATCCGCGACGACGGTCGCCGCGCTGCTTTCCTCGAAGCCGAGATCGATGCTGTGCCGTTGCGCGAGCGGTGCATGCGCGGCCACGCATTCGACGAGCAGCGCCTGCAGGTCGACCGGCTCGCGCATCGTCGCGCCGTCCGGTTCGGCGCGCGCCAGCGCGAGCAACTGCTCGGCGAGGCGCGTCGCGCGCGTGACGCCGGCCTGCAGATCGGCGACCGCCTCGCGGCGCGACGTGTCGTCCTTCGCGCGCGCGACGAGCTGCGCCTGGATCTGCACGGCCGCGAGCGGCGTGCGCAGTTCGTGCGCGGCATCGGCGACGAAGGCCTTCTGCGTGTCGAGCGCCGCCGACAGCCGCGCGAGCAGCCCGTTCAGCGCACGCACGAGCGGCTGCACCTCGAGCGGCAGACGCGCATCGGGCAACGGATCGAGCGCTTCGGGCCGGCGCGCCTCGACCGCGCGCGTCACGCGGCCGAGCGGCGCGAGCCCGCGCCCGACGATCACCCAGACCGCCGCGCCGAGGAACGGCAGCAGCACGATCAGCGGCCACAGCGTGCGCAGCGCCACGTTCGCGGCGAGCCGGTTACGCACCGACAGCGGCTGCGCGAGCTGCACGACGTTGTCGCCGACGATCGCGCCGTACACGCGCCATTCGCCGCGATCGGTGCGCTCGGTCGAGAAGCCGAGCTCCGCGCGCGGCGCGATCGGCGCACGCGGATGCGAGAAGTACATCAGCACACCGTTGCGGTTCCAGATCTGGATCACGATGCCTTCGTCGCCGTTGGTGCGCGAACCGAACACCTGCGAGAACGGCTCGGACGGCAGCGCCGCGGCGATTTCCTGCAGCTGGTAGTCGAACAGCTCGTTCGCCTCGGCGAGCGCCTGCCGATAGATGAGCCAGCCCGCGGCGCCCACGCCCGCGACGACGATCGCGAGCAGCCAGATCAGCAATTGATGACGAATCGACCTCACGCGTCAGCTTTCCTTGACGACCATGTAGCCGAGCCCGCGCACGTTGCGGATCAGGTCCGAGCCGAGCTTCTTGCGCAGCGCGTGGATGTAGACCTCGACCGTGTTGCTGCCGATCTCCTCGCCCCAGCCGTACATCTTTTCCTCGAGCTGGCTCTTCGACAGCACCGCGCCGGGCCGCGCGAGCAGCGCCTCGAGCAGCGCGAACTCGCGCGCGGACAGCGCGACGGGCGCGCCGTCGAGCGTCACCTGATGCGACGCAGGATCGAGCGTCAGCGCGCCGTGACGGATCAGCGACTCGCTGCGCCCCGCCTGGCGGCGGATCAGCGCGCGCATCCGCGCGCCCAGTTCGTCGAGGTCGAACGGCTTGACGAGGTAGTCGTCGGCGCCCGCGTCGAGCCCCTTCACGCGATCGGCCACCGCATCGCGCGCGGTGACGATCAGCACCGGCAACGACAGCCCGCGCGCGCGCAAGGTGCGCAACACGTCGATGCCGTCGCGCTTCGGCAGGCCGAGGTCGAGCAGCAGCAGGTCGTACGTCTCGCCGCCGAGCGCCGTGAGCGCGGCGTCGCCGTCCTGCACCCAGTCGACCGCGAAGCCGTCGGCGCGCAACGCCTTGCGTACGCCCTCGGCAATCATTCGATCGTCTTCAACAAGCAGAATCCGCATCGGAGCTGGAACCCATCGGGCGAGTGAAACATGGCGACCATTGTAGCGCCGCGAATCGCGTGCGCCCCGTGCAATGCAACAGAAAGGCGGATTGCAAGGGGCGTGTGCGCACTTGTCTCTACAATGTGCGCTCCGGCGCCGCGCGCGCCCTGCCCGAATCCCGTGCTTTTCCCGTATTCGCCCATGCCGATTTCCGATCTTTCCGCCCGGTTCGCCCCCCGCGCCCGCCCGTTCCTGCGCGCGGCCGCCGTCGTCGCCACCTGCACGGCCCTTGCGTTCGCACCGTCCGCGCAGGCCCGCAAGAAGCTCCACAAGGAAGCGCGCAAGACTGCCGTCGTGTCGCCCGCCGCGCGGGCGGCCGGCCTGCCAGCGTCCGTGCTCGTCGCGCTGCAGCGCGCGAAGGTGCCGGCGTCTGCGATGAGCGTCGTCGTCGAGCGCGTCGGCGACCCCGAGCCGCTGATCGCATGGAATGCGAACCGACCGATGATGCCGGCGTCGACGATGAAGCTCGTCACGACCTTCTCGGGCCTGTCGATCCTCGGCCCCGACTACCGCTGGCGCACCACCGCGTATGCGGACGGCCCGGTCGATCCGGACGGCACGCTGCAGGGCAACCTGTACATCAAGGGCACCGGCGATCCGAAGCTCGTACCGGAGGAACTGATCGACCTCGTCGACAAGATCCGCAAGGCCGGCGTGAAGCGCGTGGTCGGCGGGCTCGTGCTCGACAAGAGCTATTTCGCCGCGTCGACGCGCGACCTGCCGTCGTTCGACGACGACGCGAGCGCACCGTACAACGTCGGCCCCGATCCGCTGCTGTATGCGTTCAAGGCCGTGTCGTTCACGGTCACGCCGGGCGACGACGGCAAGATCGCCGTCGACGTGCTGCCGCCGCTCGCGAACCTGTCGATCGACAACCAGCTGTACGAAGGCACCGGGTCGTGCGGCGCGGCGGCGGCGGCCGCGCGTCCGACGCTGTCGGCCGGCGGCGGGATCATGACCGCGTCGTTCGCCGGCGACTATCCGCTGCGCTGCGGCGCGCACACGACCAACCTCGCGATCCTCGATCACACGACATTCTTCGCGCGCGGCTTCCTCGCGCTGTGGCAGCAGGACGGCGGCACGATCGCGGGCCCCGTCAGCGAAGGCAAGGTGCCGACCGCCGCGCGCCCGCTCGCCGTCCATCACAGCCCCGTGCTCGGCAGCATCGTCTACGACATCAACAAGTTCAGCAACAACGTGATGGCGCGCAACCTGTTCCTGACGATCGGCGCGGCCGCCGGCAAGCCGCCCGCGAGCCCCGAGCAGTCGAGCCGCGCGATTCACGCGTTCCTGCAGAAGAGCGGAATCGCGATGCCCGACCTCGATCTCGAGAACGGCTCGGGCCTGTCGCGCGAGGAGCACGTGAGCGCGCAGTCGCTCGCCGCGCTGCTGCAGGCCGCGAACGCGAGCCCCGTCGCGCAGGCGTTCATCGATTCGCTGCCGATCGCCGGCATCGACGGCACGATGAAGAACCGCCTGACCAACGCCGGCGTGCTCGGCAACGCGCACATCAAGACCGGCACGCTGCGCGACGTGCGCGCTATCGCGGGCTACGTCGCGGGCGCCGACGGCCAGAGCTACATCGTCGTCAGCTTCATCAACGATGATCACGCGGAAGCCGCGCGCGCCGCGCACGACACGCTGCTCGAATGGATCTACGCGGGCGCGCACTGACGAAGCACGCGCCACGACGCGGCGCGGCGCACGCATGTCCGGCTGTCGGCTTGCGTCGATCGCAGGGAGACACCGTGCGTCGGGCGCCCCGCCGCCGGCGATTTCGCCCCGTGCGGTTTGAAACGACCTCGGCCGCGGCGCGCCGCACACGGCCCGCCAGCCGTGCCCAAAAAACGGGGCCGCACCGCGTAGCCCCGTTGCGCATGACTTCCGTAGAAACCCTGTCCTCTGAGGGAACCCTCTACGCTCCCCCCTCGCCTAGCGCGTGGCGATTGCGTAGGCTGTTGGCCTGACCGATATCTACAACGGGCCGTACGCCCAGCTTCACGGCTTGCAGGGGAAAGGAGGAGACACGTCCATGCGATTCGACGTCGAATTGCTTCTGCTCGCGCTGGCGCCCGTCTTCCTGCTCTGCATCGCGTGGGAAGCCTGGCACCTCGCCCGCACGCGTGCGCAGGACCATGTCTATGCATGGCGCGACACGCTGTGCAACGCGGCGCTCGCACTGATGCACCAGGGCGCCGACAAGCTCGCGTGGCTGTTCGTGATCCCCGTTTATGCGTACTGCTACGCACATTTCCGGCTGTTCACGTGGCACGACGGCTGGCTGTCGTTCGCCGTGCTGTTCGTCGGCCAGGACTTCCTCTACTACGTGTTCCATCGCGCGAGCCATCGCGTGCGCTGGCTGTGGGCCGCGCACGTCGTGCATCACTCGTCCGAGCGGATGAATTTCTCGACCGCGTTCCGGCAGAGCCTGATGTATCCCGTCGCGGGCATGTGGGCGTTCTGGCTGCCGCTCGCGTTCCTCGGCTTTCCGCCGCAGCAGATCGTCGGCATCGTGCTGATCAACCTCGCGTTCCAGTTCTTCGTGCACACGCAGGCGATCGGCAAGCTCGGCTGGCTCGAATACGTGTTCAACACGCCGTCGATCCATCGCGCGCACCATGCACGCAACCCGCGCTACATCGACCGCAATTACGCAGGTGTGCTCGTGATCTGGGACCGCCTGTTCGGCAGCTACGTCGAGGAGTCGCCCGACGATCCGCCGCAATACGGAATCGTCGAGCCGCTCGGCTCGAACAATCCGCTCGTCGCGACGTTTCACGAGTGGGTGTCGATGGCGGCCGACGCGTTGCGCGTCCACGGATGGCGCAACAAGCTGCGCGCGATTTTCGGCCCGCCCGAATGGGCGAGCGCTTATCATGCGCAGATCGCCGAGGCCGCGAATCGCGATCCGCGCACCGTGCCGCTTGCGGCCGTGCGCGACCAATAACCGTTTCAGCCAACGGCCGCCGCGCAGCCCGGATCCGAGCCGGCGCGCGGCAGATGAGAAACACATCGGGCCATATCTACGAGGAGATCGAACGATGCAGTCACAACGACAATTCCCGTCGCGCACCCGTCAACGCCTGCTGCGCACCGCGCAGGTCGCGATCGCGGGCGCCGCGCTCGCCCTGCTCGCCGCGTGCGGCGGCGGCGACGACAACAACAGCAGCGCGTCGAACACGCCGCCGTCCGGCGTGAAGATGCAGGTCGTGTCGTTCGGCGACAGCCTGTCGGACGCCGGCACCTACTCGCAGATCAAGCTCGGCTTCGGCGGCGGCCGCTTCACGACCAACCCCGGCCAGGTGTGGACGCAGGACGTCGCGCAGTACTACGGCGACACGCTGCAGCCCGCGAACCAGGGCGGCTTCGGCATTCCGCTGCAGGCCACGGGAGGCCTCGGCTACGCGCAGGGCGGCTCGCGCGTGACGCTGCAACCGGGTATCGGCCACGCCGCCTCGAGCGTGCCGAACGCCGACTACGCGCAGGCCACGACGACCCCGATCGCCGACCAGGTCAAGCAATACCTGACGCAGCACGGCAGCTTCAACGCCGGCCAGATCGTGCTGATCAACGGCGGCGCCAACGACATCTTCTATCAGGCACAGGTCGCGCAGGCGCAGGGCAACACGCCGGCCGCGCAGCTCGCGGCCGCGCAGGCGATCGGCCTCGCCGCGCAGCAGCTCGGCGGCATCGTCCAGCAGATCGTCGCGGCCGGCGCGTCGCACGTGTTCGTCGCGACGGTGCCGGACATCGGCGGCACGCCGCTCGCGCTGCAAGGCGGCCCGCAGACGCAAGCCGCGTTCACGCAACTGTCGGGGCTGTTCAACCAGACGCTGGTCGGCACGCTCGCCGCGCTGAAGGTCGACACGACGAAGTACGCGGTGGTCGATGCGTTCAAGTGGCAGGACGGCATCGCGGCCAACTACCAGGCGAACGGCTTCAGCGTGTCGAACACCGACACCGCATGCAACCTGAAGGCGATGGTCGCGGCGGCGACCCAGTACGGCGTCGCGGACGCGACCGCCTTCGGCTCGTCGCTGTTCTGCTCGCCGCAGACCTACACGACCGCCAACGCGGACCAGACCTACATGTTCGCCGACACGGTCCACCCGACGACGCGCCTGCACGCGCTGTTCGCGCAGTACGTCGAACAGCAGATCGCGGCCTCGGGCGTCGGCAAGTAAGCCGGGCGCCACGCGCGCAAGCGAAAACGCCCGACCGGTTCGCCGGTCGGGCGTTTTTCATTTCATGAGCGGATACGAACGACTGCGTCAGTCGCGCGCTTCGAATGCGGCGGCCGCACGACCGAGACGATCGTTGACCGCGATCCATTCAACGGTCTCGGGCAGTTTCTCAACGAGGATGCGAGCGACCTGCGCGCGGTCCAGCGCGCGCAGCATGCCGTACAGGTCGCGCGCATACGCCTGCGGATCTTCCGGCGCCGCGACGAAATGCACGCCGTCGGCCTGCGCCCAGCGTCCCGCGCGCGACGCGCGTGCGACCAGCGCGACACGTTCGCCATCGGTCTGCGCCGCCGCGAGCAGCGGCTCGAGCGCATCGAACGGCAGCAGCGCGAGCGGCGTGCGCGGCGCGTAATGCGCCTTCAGCGTGCCCGACGCGCGCGGCGCGGTCGCGTCGCTGCCGTCGGGCAGGCGCGGCGCGCGGCCGAGCACGTCGGCGATCTGCTGCGGCGTCACGTGGCCGGGGCGCAGCAGCGCCGGGAAGCCACGCGACAGGTCGAGGATCGTCGATTCGATGCCGACTTCGGACGGGCCGCCATCGAGCACGTGCACGGTGTCGCCGAATTCGTCGCGCACGTGTTGGGCGGTGGTCGGGCTCACGTGACCGAAGCGGTTCGCGGACGGCGCGGCGACGCCGCCGTGGCCGCCGCGCCGCGCGCTGAACGCGGCCAGCAGCGCCTGCGCGACCGGATGCGACGGACAGCGCAGGCCGACCGAATCCTGACCACCGCTCACGGCGTCCGGAATGCGCGCATGGCGCTTCAGGATCAGCGTCAGCGGGCCTGGCCAGAATTCATCGATCAGCGCCCGCGCATCGGCCGGCAGGTCTTCGACCCAGTAACCGGGATCGCCGCCGGGCGGCAGGTGCACGATCACCGGATGGTTCGCCGGACGCCCCTTCGCCGCGTAAATGCGCGCGACGGCCTCGGGATTCGCCGCGTCGCCGCCGAGCCCGTACACGGTTTCGGTCGGGAACGCGACGAGTTGCCCCGCGTCGAGCAGCGCGGCAGCCGCGTCGATCTGAGCGGGCGTCACGGAGTTCGGGAGATCGATGGACATCGGCTGGCGCCTCAGTCGAGCGGCACGCGCAGCAGCTGCGCGCACGCGGTGGCGGCGGCAACGGCATCGTCGCGCGTCTCGGCCGTGAAGTTCACGTGGCCCATCTTGCGGCCGACGCGCGCTTCTTCCTTGCCGTACAGGTGCAGGTGCGCAGCCGGCATCGCGGCGACCGTGTCCCACGGCGGCGTGACGGCCTCGGCCGCGGCGCCGTTCGGGAACCACACGTCGCCGAGGATGTTCAGCATCGCGGCCGGCGAATGCTGGCGCGGATTGCCGAGCGGCATGCGCGTCATCGCGCGCACCTGCTGCTCGAACTGGCTCGTTGCGCACGCATCGACCGTGTAGTGACCAGAGTTGTGCGGGCGCGGCGCCATTTCGTTCGCGACGAACGAGCCGTCTTCCAGCACGAAGAATTCGACGCAGAGCACACCGACGTAGCCGAGCGTATCGGCGATCCGGACGGCTGCCTGCTGCGCCTCCTCGACGCGCGCGGCATCGGCGGCCGGCGCCGGCACGACGGTCAGCGCGAGGATGCCGTTGTGATGCACGTTCTGCGCGAGCGGGAATGCGGCCGAGCGGCCGTCCGCGCCGCGCGCGATCAGCGCGGACACTTCGTATTTCAGCGGCAGGCGCTTTTCGAGCACGCACGGCACGCCGCCGAGCGACGCATGCGCGTCGCGCGCTTCCCGCGCGGTGTTCACGCGCACCTGGCCCTTGCCGTCGTAACCGAGGCGCGCCGTCTTCAGGATGCCCGGCAGCACCGCGTCGAGCGCGGCATCGTCGAGCGCGGCGAGCGCCGCCGCCGATTCGATCACGACGTGCGGTGCGACCGGCACGCCCGACGCCTCGATGAAACGCTTCTCCGCGATCCGGTCCTGCGCGACCGCGACGCAGCGGCCGGCCGGTGCGACGAACGTCGTGCGCGCGAGGAAATCGAGGCTCGCGGCCGGCACGTTCTCGAATTCCGTCGACACGGCATCGCACAGCCCGGCCAGTTCGGCGAGCGCGGCTTCGTCGTCGTAGGCCGCGCGCAGGTGACGGTCGGCGACCGCGCCGGCGGGGCTCGTCGGATCGGGATCGAGCACGGCGACGCGATAGCCCATCGACTGGGCGGCAAAGCAGAACATGCGGCCGAGCTGGCCGCCGCCGACCATGCCCAGCCACGCGCCGGGCAGGATCGGGGAAACGGAATCAGGAGTTGCGGTCATGTCAGTGGTCGGTCGCGGCGGGCGCTGCCCGCCGCAGTGATGAGGATCAGGCGGCCGCTGAAACGGCAGTGCGGCCGCCGGTGCGCCGTCATGCGAGCGGCGGCAGCACCATCGCGTGCGCGGCTTCGTTCTGGCGCACGCGGAACGCGGCGAGGCGGTTCGCGTAGTCGACCGACGTGCCGGACAGTATCGACACCGCGAACAGCGCGGCGTTCGCGGCGCCGGCCTCGCCGATCGCGAACGTCGCGACCGGCACGCCCTTCGGCATCTGCACGATCGAGTGCAGCGAATCGACGCCCTTCAGGTACTTGCTCGCGACCGGTACGCCGAGCACCGGCACCGTGGTTTTCGCGGCCAGCATGCCGGGCAGGTGCGCGGCACCGCCGGCGCCCGCGATGATCGCGCGCAGCCCGCGCTCGCGCGCCTTCTCCGCGTAGTCGAACATCTCGTCGGGCATCCGGTGCGCGGACACGACCTTCGCTTCGTACGGCACGCCGAATTCCTGCAGGATCGCGACCGCGTTCTTCATCACGTCCCAGTCGGAACTCGAACCCATCAGCACGCCGACGAGCGGCGCGCTGTGCGTGTGGGCAGTCTGGACTTCACTCATTTCGTGCGTTCCTTCCTTCAGGCGAGCGGCTGGCCGGTGATGCGCTCGAGCGCTTCCTGGTACTTCGCGGCCGTCTTCTCGACGACGTCGGCCGGCAGTGCCGGTGCCGGCGCGGTCTTGCCCCACGGCTGCGCCTCGAGCCAGTCGCGCACGAACTGCTTGTCGAACGACGGCGGGTTGGTGCCGACCTGGTACTGGTCGGCCGGCCAGAAGCGCGACGAATCGGCCGTCAGCACTTCGTCCATCAGGTACAGCTTGCCGTGATTGTCGAGGCCGAATTCGAACTTCGTGTCGGCGATGATGATGCCGCGCGTCGCCGCGTAGTCGGCTGCTTCCTTGTACAGGCGGATCGAGATGTCGCGGATCGTCGCGGCCAGCTCGGTGCCGATGCGGCGCTCGGTTTCCTCGAACGTGATGTTCTCGTCGTGCTCGCCGAGCTCGGCCTTCGCGGCCGGCGTGAAGATCGGCTCGGGCAGCTTCTGCGCGTTCTGCAGGCCTTCCGGCAGCTTCACGCCGCACACGGCGCCCGACTCCTGGTATTCCTTCCAGCCGCTGCCGGCCAGGTAGCCGCGCACGACCGCCTCGATCATGATCGGCTCGAGGCGCTTGACGACCACGCCGCGACCCTTGACCTGCTCGACCTCGTCGGCCGAGACGACCGCTTCCGGCGCATCGCCCGTCAGGTGGTTCGGCACGATGTGCGCGAGCTTGTCGAACCAGAAGTTCGCCATCTGGTTCAGCACGCGGCCCTTGTTCGGAATCGGCTCGCCCATGATCACGTCGAATGCCGACAGGCGATCGGTCGTGACGATCAGGAGCTTGTCGTTGCCGACCGCGTAGTTGTCGCGGACCTTGCCGCGACCGAGGAGCGGCAGCGAGCGGAGCGTGGATTCGTAAAGGGTAGACATCGTCTTTTCGCAGATAAGGAGCCAAACAAAAAGGGAAACGCCGTTCCCCGCGGCAGGCGGGAACGGCGGTCTTGCAATGCGTCGGCGAACCGGCGGGCGATCAGGCCCGCCGGCTGCCGGCCGGCCCTTGTTCGGCCGGACGGAACGGCCGTCCCGAGGGCCGGATCGAATCCGGCGCCCGGGCGGCCAGCCCCGGCCCGGCGGCAAGACCGGGCGGGGCAATCGTACTACAGTCTCAGCGCACGACCTGCGCAAGCGCGCCGGACTTGTACTGTTCGGCGATCTTGTCGAGCGACACCGGCTTGATCTTCGCGGCCTGGCCTTCGCAGCCGAACGCGAGGTAGCGGTCGACGCACACCTGCTTCGCCGCTTCGCGCGCGGGCTTCAGGTAGTCGCGCGGATCGAACTTGCCCGGGTTCTCGAACAGGTAGCGGCGGATCGCGCCGGTGATCGCGAGACGCAGGTCGGTGTCGATGTTGATCTTGCGCACGCCGTGCTTGATGCCTTCCTGGATTTCCTCGACCGGCACGCCGTAGGTTTCCTTCATGTCGCCGCCGAATTCGCGGATCTCGGCCAGCAGTTCCTGCGGCACCGACGACGAACCGTGCATCACCAGGTGCGTGTTCGGGATGCGTGCGTGGATTTCCTTGATGCGCTGAATCGACAGGATGTCGCCCGTCGGCTTCTTCGAGAACTTGTACGCGCCGTGCGACGTACCGATCGCGATCGCGAGCGCGTCGCACTGCGTGAGCTTCACGAAGTCGGCGGCCTGCTCCGGATCGGTCAGCAGTTGCTCGCGGGTCATCGTGCCTTCGGCGCCGTGGCCGTCTTCCTTGTCGCCCTTCATCGTCTCGAGCGAGCCGAGCACGCCGAGTTCGGCTTCGACCGTCACGCCGATCGAGTGCGCCATCTCGACGACCTTGCGCGACACCTCGACGTTGTATTCGTACGAGGCGACCGTCTTGCCGTCGGCTTCGAGCGAACCGTCCATCATCACGCTGGTGAAACCGCTGCGGATCGCGCCCATGCACACGGCCGGCGACTGGCCGTGGTCCTGGTGCATCACGACCGGGATGTGCGGATACGACTCGACCGCCGCTTCGATCAGGTGGCGCAGGAACGGCTCGCCCGCGTACTTACGCGCGCCGGCCGATGCCTGCATGATCACGGGCGCGCCGACCTGATCCGCCGCCGCCATGATCGCCTGGACCTGCTCCAGGTTGTTCACGTTGAAGGCCGGCAGGCCGTAACCGTGCTCTGCCGCGTGGTCCAGCAATTGACGCATTGATACGAGAGGCATTGTGGAACTCCTTGGAATGAAAACCGGTGCGCCCTGACGCCGGCGCGGCGCTCGGCCCCGTCGAAACCGGGGCGGCACGGCGCGGCTGAGCGTCGAATAGCCGCATTTTATCGCGAAGCGCCTCCGATTCCGACCGGCCGGTAGCGCGTACTCGCAATTTGTTACCTTCGCACGGCACAATCCGGCCAAAAAACAGAAAAAAAGCCGCGCGGGGCATCAGACCCCGCGCGGCTTTCGTCAAAAAAACGGTGCCCGATCGGCTCGGGCGGCCGGTGGACCGGCCGCCGGGCCGGCCCGGCGCATGCCGGCGCTCAATAATGCTCGCCGACCCGCACAATCTTCAGCGTGTTGGTGCCGCCCGCCTGCCCCATCGGCTCGCCGACGGTCAGCACGACCATGTCGCCGTGCTGCACGTAGCCCTGCTTGACGACGATCTCGAGCGCCGCCTGCAGCGCCGAATCGCGGTCGCTGTTGAAGTCGACGTGCAGCGGCGTCACGTTGCGGTACAGCGCCATCGTGCGCTCGCTGCCGACGCGCGGCGTCAGCGCGAAAATCGGCACGTGCGTGTAGTGACGCGACATCCACAGCGCGGTCGCGCCCGATTCGGTCAGCGCGACGATTGCCTTCGCACCGAGGTGATACGCGGTGAACAGCGCGCCCATCGCGATCGACTGGTCGATCCGCGTAAACGTGCGGTCGAGGAAATCCTTGTCCAGCTCGACGTGCTCGGACTTTTCCGCCTCGACGCACACGGCCGCCATCGTCTCGATCGTGACGACCGGGTACTTGCCGGCGGCCGTCTCGGCCGACAGCATCACCGCGTCGGTGCCGTCGAGCACCGCGTTCGCGACGTCCGACACTTCCGCGCGGGTCGGCACCGGCGCGTGGATCATCGATTCCATCATCTGCGTCGCGGTGATCACGAGCTTGTTCGACTCGCGCGCCATCCGGATCATCCGCTTCTGCAGCGCCGGCACGGCCGCGTTACCGACTTCCACCGCGAGGTCGCCACGCGCGACCATGATGCCGTCGGACGCGTCGAGAATGCTCTGCAGCGCCGGAATGGCCTCCGCGCGCTCGATCTTCGCGATCATCTTCGGCTTGATGCCGTACGGCGCGCCCGCGATGTTCGCGAGCTGGCGCGCCATTTCCATGTCCGTCGCATTCTTCGGGAACGACACCGCGACCAGATCCGCGCCGAGCGACATCGCCGTGCGGATGTCTTCCATATCCTTCGCGGTCAGCGCGGGCGCCGACAGACCGCCGCCCTGGCGGTTGATCCCCTTGTTGTTCGACAGCTCGCCGCCCACCTTGACGATCGTGTGGATCTCGTCGCCGAGCACGCGCTCGACGGTCAGCACGATCAGGCCGTCGTTCAGCAGCAGCAGGTCGCCCGGCTTCAGGTCGCGCGGCAGTTCCTTGTAGTCGAGGCCGACGCGCTCGTCGTTGCCAAGTTCGCAGCCCGCGTCGAGGATGAAGGCCTGGCCCGGCACGAGGGTCGTCTTGCCGTTCTCGAACTTGCCGACGCGGATCTTCGGGCCCTGGAGGTCGGCCATGATCGCGATCTCGCGGCCGACCTTGCGGGCGGCCTCGCGCACCATCTCGGCGCGCTGGCGGTGATCGTCGGCCGTGCCGTGCGAAAAGTTGAGCCGCACGACGTCGAGGCCCGCCTGCATCATCTGCAGCAGAATCTCCGGCGAACTGGAAGCCGGGCCGATCGTGGCGACTATCTTGGTGGCGCGCTGCATGAAACTCCTCATCTGGATCAAGGTGGATGCGCTGGGTGAAACGCTGCGAGAGCCGGAATCGGCGGGCCCAGCGGCGGCCGTTCCGGGGGGCGTGCCGGTGCTTGCGCCCGGCATCGCTTTGTTCTGAATCTCGTGGTGCTGCACGACCGCGTCGCCGGCGGCCGCCGGTGCGCGCGGGGTCGAGTTCGCCCGCGCGGGCGCGCGTTTGCGCTTGCCCGCGCCGGCCGGCTGCTCCGCCTTCGCGGAGCGCGCGGCCCTCGTCACCCCTGCGCGCGCCGCCACGCTCAGGCCGCCCGCGTTTCGAGCACTTCCACTGCCGGCAGCTTCTTCCCCTCGAGGAACTCGAGGAAGGCGCCGCCGCCCGTCGAGATGTAGCTGACCTGGTCATGGATGCCGTACTTCGCGATGGCCGCGAGCGTGTCGCCGCCGCCCGCGATCGAGAACGCGGACGATTTGGCGATCGCTTCGGCGAGCGTCTTGGTGCCGTTGCCGAACTGGTCGAACTCGAACACGCCGACCGGGCCGTTCCAGACGATCGTGCCGGCCTTCTCGAGCTGGCTGGCGAGCGCCTTGGCCGTATCCGGGCCGATGTCGAGGATCATGTCGTCCGCTTCGATGTCGGCGACCTGCTTCACCGTGGCCGCGGCCGTCGGCGAGAATTCCTTGGCCGTCACGACGTCGGTCGGGATCGGCACCGACGCGCCGCGCTCGCGCGCCTCGTCGATGATCGCCTTCGCCTCGGCGACGAGATCGGCTTCCGCGAGCGACTTGCCGATCGACAGGCCGGCCGCGAGCATGAACGTGTTCGCGATGCCGCCGCCGACGATCAGCTGATCGACCTTGCCGGCGAGCGACTTGAGAATCGTCAGCTTGGTCGACACCTTCGAACCGGCGACGATTGCGACCAGCGGGCGAGCCGGGTTGCCGAGCGCCTTGCCGAGCGCGTCGAGTTCGGCGGCCAGCAGCGGGCCCGCGCACGCGACCGGCGCGTACTTCGCGATCCCGTGGGTGGTCGCTTCCGCGCGGTGCGCGGTGCCGAACGCGTCGTTCACGTAGACGTCGCAGAGCTTCGCCATCTTCTGCGCGAGCTCGTCCGAATTCTTCTTCTCGCCCTTGTTCACGCGGCAGTTCTCGAGCAGCACGACCTGGCCCGGCGCGACGTTCACGCCGTTCTCGACCCAGTTCGAGACGAGCGGCACGTCACGGCCGAGCAGTTCGGCGAGACGCTTCGCGACCGGCGCGAGCGAGTCTTCCGGCTTGGACTCGCCTTCGGTCGGACGACCGAGGTGCGACGTGACCATCACGGCCGCGCCGGCGTCGAGCGCGGCCTGGATGGCCGGCACGGACGCGCGCACGCGCGTGTCTTCGGTGATGTTGCCGTGATCGTCCTGCGGGACGTTCAGGTCGGCGCGGATGAACACCCGCTTGCCGGCGAGCTGGCCGGCGGCGATCAGGTCGGTAAGACGCTTGACTTGGCTCATGTTGAACAGATTGAAGTAGTGGATGGGGAAAGGGGGTTCACGCTGGATGTGCGCGGGCTGCCGCGAAAGGGCGCCGGATGCGGCCGTGGCTGGCGGTTCGCATGACGCGCACGGGTAAAAAATCTCGAACGGGCATTCTAGCCGATCCATCCGGCAGACTGACCCGTGCGGCGGCGAATTCCGCCTATTTGGGATCGCGCGCGGCCGTCGACACATTTCCGCAACGCAGCAATACGAGCTCGCCAGCGGCCGACGCCCGGCGGGCGACCACGACGATTCATCAGAAGATCAGCCGCAGCGCGGTGAAGACGAGCATCCCGACGATGATCGTGCCGAGCATGCTGCGCCGCCACAAGAACCACCCGAGACCGGCAAGTGCCGCGTAAAACGGATGGTTGGACAGCGCGAACGACAGCCCGGCCGGCGTTTCGAGCACGTCGGGCAGCACGACCGCGACGAGTGCGGCGGCCGGCGCGTAGCGCAGCGCGCGCTGCGCGCGCTCGGGCAGCACGGTGCGTTCGCCGCCGATCAGGAACAGCGCGCGCGTGACGGCCGTGACGATCGTCATCCCGACGATCACGATCCAGATTTCCGTCGCGCTCATTCGATTTCCTTTTCGTGCACGGTTTCGGTGCGGATGCGGCGCCAGTCGGCGCGTTCGACGAAGAAATCAGCCGTGCACCCGGCCGCGAGCGCGGCCAGTACCGCGATCGGCAGCGCGAGCCGGTACGGCAGGTCGAACGCGATCAGCGACACGATGCCCGCGACCGCGACGGCCGCGAGCGTCGAGCGGTTCGCGACCGCCGACACCATGATCGGGAGCAGTGCGAGCGTGCCGGCCAGCTCCAGCCCCCAGCTCGCGGGAAAGAAGCTCGCGAGCAGGATGCCGGCGAGCGACGACACCTGCCACGACGCCCAGCTCGCGAGCGCCATCCCCCAGAAATACGCCTCCTTGCCCGGCACGTGACCGTATGCGAAACCCTGTTTCTGGAACAGCAGGTAGATCACGTCGCCGTTGAAATAGCCGATCGCGAGGCGCCGCCACAGCGGCAGGTAGGAAAAATGGGGCGCAAGCCCGGCGCTGAAGATCACGAAGCGCATGTTGACCATCGTGGCCGTGAGCAGGATCGTCCAGATCGGCAGCTTCGCGACGAGGAGCGGCAGCACCGCGAGCTGCGACGAGCCCGCGTAGACGAAGATCGACATCGCGCTCGCCTGCCCGAGCGTCATCACCGACTTGCTCATCGCGACCCCGGTGACGAGCCCCCAGGACAGGATCGCCATCAGTGTCGGGGAATAGTCGCGCGCGCCCTGGATCAGCGCGAAGCGGTCGGTGGCGGAGAATCGAGCGAGCATGGGAAGCGGGCCGCGGCGGGCGGTTCGTCGGGCCGCCGGCGCCTCCTGCCGGTACGACCCGTCGTTATTGGAATCGGTACCGGGCGATTATAGCGCCGGCCCCGTGCCGACCGACCGGATCGCCTTCAAATGACGCTAAAATAAGCGTCTTTCCGGCTCAATGCTGCACACAACCCGCTGCACAACTGCTTCCCAGGAGAATCCTATGTCAATGGCCGACCGCGACGGCAAGATCTGGATGGACGGCAAGCTGATCGACTGGCGCGACGCCAAGATCCACGTCCTGACCCATACGCTGCACTACGGCATGGGCGTCTTCGAGGGCGTGCGTGCGTACAAGACGGCCGACGGCAGCACCGCGATCTTCCGTCTGCGCGAGCACACCAAACGTCTGCTGAATTCGGCGAAGATCTTCCAGATGGACGTGCCGTTCGACCGCGAAACGCTCGAAGCCGCGCAGCTCGAAGTCGTGCGCGAGAACAAGCTCGAGTCGTGCTACCTGCGCCCGATCATCTGGGTCGGCTCGGAAAAGCTCGGCGTGTCGGCGAAGGGCAACACGATCCACGTCGCGATCGCCGCCTGGCCGTGGGGCGCGTACCTCGGCGAGGACGGCCTCGCGAAGGGCATCCGCGTGAAGACGTCGTCGTTCACGCGCCACCACGTGAACGTGTCCATGGTGCGCGCGAAGGCGTCGGGCTGGTACGTGAACTCGATCCTCGCGAACCAGGAAGCGACCGCCGACGGCTACGACGAAGCGCTGCTGCTCGACGTCGACGGCTACGTGTCGGAAGGCTCCGGCGAGAACTTCTTCCTGGTGAACAACGGCAAGCTGTACACGCCGGACCTGTCGTCGTGCCTCGACGGCATCACGCGCGACACGATCATCACGCTCGCGAAGGACGCCGGCATCGAGGTGATCGAGAAGCGCATCACGCGCGACGAGGTCTACACGGCCGACGAAGCGTTCTTCACGGGCACGGCCGCCGAAGTCACGCCGATCCGCGAGCTCGACAACCGTACGATCGGCAGCGGCGCGCGCGGCCCGGTCACGGAAAAGCTCCAGTCGGCATTTTTCGATATCGTGTCGGGCAAGAACGCGAAGTACGCGCACTGGCTGACGAAGGTCTGAGTGCGCTGCGCCACCGACCGCCCCACAAAAGAGTGATAAGAGAAAGTCTCATGAGTGAAATCAAGGAAATGCCGCTGGTCGAGCTGACGGCCAAGGATCTCCCCGCCTACTGCCCGAACCCGGCCATGGCGCGCTGGAGCGCGCACCCGCGCGTCTTCATCGACGTGTCGCACGGCGAGGCGCGCTGCCCGTATTGCGGCACGCGCTACAAGCTGCGCGACGGCGAGGTGGTCAAGGGCCACTGAGCCCGGGCCGGGCCCGCGGGCCCGCCGCACGCGAGGCGGCGCAGCCGGAACTCCGGCGCGCCGCCCTTTTCCTGTTCTGACAACCCGAACGCGGTGCATGCGCGCCGTGCTTCATTACGACATCGGAAGTCGACCTGATGCGTCGAGCGCTGGTTATCGCACCGAACTGGATCGGTGACGCATTGATGGCGCAGCCGCTTTTTGCGCTGCTGAAAAAGCTCCATCCCCGCATCGCGATCGATGCCGTCGCGCCCACCTGGGTCGCGCCCGTGCTCGAGCGGATGCCCGAGATCCACGATGTCTACGCGACCGACCTCGCGCACGGCAAGCTGCAGCTGCTGCGCCGCTGGCAGCTCGCGACCGACCTGCGTGACGTCGGCTACGACGCGGCGTACGTGCTGCCGAATTCGCTGAAGTCCGCGGTGATCCCGTGGCTCGCGAACATCCCGCTGCGGATCGGCTACACGGGCGAGCACCGCTACGGCCTGCTGAACGTGCGGCACGCGAACCCCGACAAGTCGGCCGAGCGTCCACCGATGACGACCCACTACGCGGCGCTTGCGTATGCGCCGGGCGCGAAGCTGCCCGAGTCGATGAAGACGCTGCCCGCGCCGCACCTCGACGCCGACCTGAACGAGACTGCGCGCGTGTCCGCACGTTTCAATCTCGATACGCGCAAGCCGCTCGTCGTGTTCTGCCCCGGCGCGGAATACGGCCCGGCCAAGCGCTGGCCGCCCGAGCACTTCGCAACGCTCGCGACGATCGTCCACCAGTCGTTCCCGTACACGCAGATCGTCGCGCTCGGCTCGCAGAAGGACGCCGCCGCCGCGCAGGCGATCGCCGACCACGCGCCGAACGTGCGCAACCTGTGCGGGCAGACGTCGCTGTCCGAGGCGTGCGCGCTGATCGCGCGCGCGAACGCGGTCGTGACCAACGATTCGGGGCTGATGCACGTCGCGGCCGCCTTGCGCCGGCCGCTCGTCGCGCTGTACGGCTCGACGGATCCGCGCCACACCCCTCCGCTGTCGGAGCTGGCGAAGGTACAATGGCTGCATCTCGAATGCAGTCCCTGCTTCGAACGCGAGTGCCCGCTCGGCCATCTGAACTGCCTGCGCCAACTCGGTCCCGAGCAGGTATTCGGCGATTTGCGCGGCATGCTCGTCGGGCAGCGCTGACCCTGGCCGGCAGCGTCGCACGACGCGCCGGGCAATCCGATTCACCGGTGTACGGCGGCTCCATCCGGGCCGCCGTGCTGAATACGGCGCGCGACGCGCGCGAGAGATAACCCCGATGCCACGTTTTGCCCGCCTTTTCGAAGCCGCTGCCGATACGCTGAACGCTTACTACCAGGCCGTCGCCGATGCCAATCTCGACGCGCTGCTGGGGTTGTGGATCGACGAGGACTTCGCCAGCTGCGTCTGGGCCGACGGCGAGCATCTGCACGGCCTCGACCAGATCCGCAGCGGGCTGGCGAACCGCCTCGCGACGCGTCCCGTGACGATCGAACCGCTCGACATCCGCGTATACGATAGTCTCGGCACCGTCGTCTACACGATCGCCGAAGCGCATCAGCAGGCCGACCTGACGGCCGAACCGGACATGGTTTTCGCCACGTACGTGATGATTCACGAACGCGGCGAGTGGCGCATCGCGCATATTCACGCGAGCCCGATTCCCGAACAAGCGGCCGGACAATTCGCCGCGAAGATCCGTCACGGGCAGGGTCCGCTGCACTGACGAAGAACGAAGCAACGCATTAGCGGGGCGATCATGAGTACGGCTTCTCCGCCCACCTCGCCGCTGACCGGGGCCCCGGCCCCCGACGACGATTCATTGCGCTATCGCGCACCGCGCTGGCTGCCGAACAGCCATGCCCAAACCATCGTGCCCGCGCTGTTCGCACGGCGTCCGGCGGTCGCGTACCGACGAGAGCGATGGGAAACCCCCGACCACGATTTCATCGATCTCGACTGGGTCGCGCATCTCGACAGTGCCGCGCCGGCGCCCGACGCACCGCTGTTCGTGCTGTTCCACGGCCTCGAAGGCAGTTCCGGCTCGCATTACGCGCTGGCGATGATGGCCGCCGCGCGCGCGAAGGGCTGGCACGCCGTCGTCCCGCACTTTCGCAGCTGCAGCGGCGAGCTCAACCGGCAGCCGCGCTTCTACCATCTCGCCGACAGCGCCGAGGTCGACTGGATCCTGCGCCGGCTCGCCGCGCAGCATCGCGGGCCGGTCGTCGCGGCCGGCGTATCGCTCGGCGGCAACGTGCTGCTGCGCTGGCTCGGCGAGCACCGCAGCGACACGTCGATCGTGCACGCGGCCGCCGCGATCTCGACGCCGATCGACGTGCACGCGGGCGGTCGCGCGCTATCGCAGGGCTTCGCGATGGTCTATACGCGCAGCTTCCTGAAGACGCTGAAACGCAAGGCGCTCGCGAAGCTCGACCAGTATCCGGGGCTGTTCGACCGCGACGCGATGCTGCGGGCCGTGACGATGCGCGACTTCGACGAAGTCGTGACCGCGCCGCTGCACGGCTTCGCGGACGCCGACGACTACTGGACCCAGGCCACGACGCGCCCGCTGCTGCCCGCGATCGACGTGCCGACGCTGATCCTCAACGCCCGCAACGATCCGTTCCTGCCCGAATCCGCGCTGCCGAGCGCCGCCGACGTGTCGCCGGCCGTCGAGCTCGACCAGCCCACGGACGGCGGCCACGCGGGATTCATGACCGGGCCGTTCCCCGGCCGCCTCGACTGGCTGTCGGCGCGGGTGTTCGGCTATTGCTCGAAATTCGTCGACCATGGATGACATCGTCAGGCAGGCCCTCGCCAAGTGGCCGAACGTGCCGCACTGCACCGGCTGGCTGCTGCTTGACCGGCGCGGCGAATGGCGGCTGCGAGACGACGCCGCGCAGGCCGCGGGAGCGCTCGGCTCGCCGGTCCGGCATGCGGCGCTGAACGCGTTCATCGGGCGCAACTACGCCTGCGACGCGCACGGCCAGTGGTTCTTCCAGAACGGGCCGCAGCGCGTGTACGTCGAGCTCGCCTATACGCCGTGGGTCGTGCGCCTGGCCGAACGCGACGGGCAACTCGCGCTGGCCGACCAGACCGGCGCGCCATTCGAACCGGACGCCGCGTGGCTCGACGACGCGGGCGGCGTGCTGTTTCGCGCGGCCGGCTCGCCGCCGCGCGTCGCGGCGCTGCACGACCATGACCTCGGCCTGTTCGCCGATCACGCGGACTTCGACGCGACGCCGCCCGTGCTGCGCTGGCGCGACGGGTGCACGCTGTCGCTCGGCAATCTCGCCTGCGCCGACGTGCCCGCGACGTTCGGCTTCGTCGCGAGTCCCGCGCAGCGGGCGCGCCGCAGCTCGCCAGATGGCCGCGACGGCAGCGTCGAAAGCTGACGCGCAACCCACCCTGCCCGCCTGACGGCCGTTATCCGCGGCCGTTCTTCTCGTCCTCGCGCTCTTCCTTGTAGCGCGCCTCGAATTCCAGCAGCCGCGCGCCGATGATCGACTGGTCGTAGAACGACACGTCCTTCGCGTCGCGCGCCTCCTTCAGCTGGCGTATCGCCGACGGCCACGCGCCGTCGAGCGCCAGCTTCTCCGCGAGCGCGCGGCGCCGCGCGAGCACGTCGCCCCGGCCGTCGCTCGCCTTCGCGAGATAGTCCCACCAGTCCGGCTGCTCGGGGTCCGCCTGCGCCTCCGTGCGCGCGAGCGTCTGTGCTTCGGCGAAGCGGCGCGCGGCGATCAGCGCCTGCAGGTGCGCGACGATCGCCGCGTGCGACGCCGGCCAGCGCCGCTGCGCGAGCGCCGCGAGCCGCACCGCGTCGTCGGTCCGGCCCGCGCGGCGCGCGATGTCGGCGGCGAGCACGTCGAGGCTCGGCGAACTCGTCTCGGGATTGTCCGCGCGCCGCTCGCGCGCGTCGAATGCGGCACGGGCCGACACGAGCGCCTTGTCGGCCGCGTCGTACTGGCCGAGCAGCATGTTCGCGAGCGCGATCCCGTATTCGTTCGCCGCGACGTTCGGCGCCGTGCGATCGTCGAGCTCGAGCTGCATCCTGCGCGTCTCGGCCGCGATGTCGTTCGGCGCGCGATTCTGCAGGATGCGCAGCCGTGCGCGCACGAAGCCGTATTCGGCCGACTGGCGCGGCTGCCGGTATGGCGCGCGGCGTGCGCGATCTTCCATGTCGGCGATCCGTTCGCCCGTCAGCGGGTGCGTACGCGCATAGGCCGGCACGCCCGCGTCGCCCATCGACGCGCGCTCGAGCCGTTCGAAGAAGCCCGGCATTCCGTACGGGTCGTAGCCGGCGCCGGCGAGCAGCTGGAACCCGACGCGATCGGCCTCGCGCTCCGCCGACCGCGAGAAGCGCAACTGGTTGTCGACCGCGTACGCCTGCCCGCCCATCGCGATCGCGCTGCCGAGATCGCCGCTGCGCGCGAGCACGCCCGCCAGCACGCCGAGCAGCATCGTCGCGAGCGCCGTGTAGCCGGTCTTCTCGTTCGCGCCGATCATCCGCGCGATGTGCCGCTGCAGCACGTGGCCCATCTCGTGACCGACCACCGACGCGAGTTCGGATTCCGTCTGCGTCGTGACGACCAGCCCGCTGTTGATGCCGATGAAGCCGCCCGGCATCGAGAACGCGTTGATCTGCGGATCGCGCACCGGGAACAGTTCGAAGTCCGGCATGTAGCCGCCGATGTAGCGCGCGGCCGCCGCGGCTGCGAGCCGCTTCGCGATCGCGTTCAGGTAGTCGCGCGCGAGCCAGTCGTCGAGATAGTCCGGATCGCGCCTCACCTCGCGCATCACACGCTCGCCGAGACGCCGTTCGGCCCGCGGCGTGAGCGAACCGCCGGAGCCGTCGCCGAGGTCGGGCAGCTCCAGCGCGCGCAGCGGTGCGCGCAGGCTCGCGACCGGCGCGGACGCGCCGTCGGCGCCGGAAAACCGGCTCTCCGCGCCGCCGTAGGTGCCGAATACGCCGGTCGCGATGCCAGACGGCACCGTGGAAATCGACGGTGACGCGCCTGCCGCCGGCTCGAGCGGCAGCGCGGACGTGCGCTGTGCATGGCCGCTCGGCGGCAGCACGAGCGCCGCCGACAGCAACACGGCAAGCAACTGTTTGACACGCATGGCAGGATGAAAGCGACGCCGTCCCGCGCGCCGGGCGCGCATCGCGGCGTTTGGTCTGAATATTCGGGTCATTGTACCGGCGACATCGCGACTGTCCCGCGCGGCAAATGCGCCATCTGCGCGCTCGGCGCCGCGAAGGCCACTGCTATGATAGGCGCCCGTTGAAACGTTGGATCGGATCGGGGTGCGGATACGGGATTCGGCGCCCCCGGCCGATCGCGAAGCCGGATCGAGGGACGTGCTCGCGCGCGCACCCCGTTCCACTGGAGCAAGACATGTCAGGACTCACCCATTTCGACGCCGCGGGCCACGCACACATGGTCGACGTCGGCGGCAAAGAGGAAACGCAACGCATCGCGATCGCGCGCGGCACGATCCGGATGCTGCCGGCGACGTTCGCGCTGATCCGCGACGGCAAGGCGAAGAAAGGCGACGTGCTCGGCGTCGCGCGCATCGCCGCGATCCAGGGCGCGAAGCGCACCGCCGACCTCATTCCGCTGTGTCACCCGCTCGCGCTGACGCGCGTGGCCGTCGACTTCGAACTCGACGACGCCCTGCCGGGCGTGCACTGCGTCGCGCAGGTCGAGACGTTCGGGCGCACCGGCGTCGAGATGGAAGCGTTGACTGCCGTGCAGGTCGGGCTGTTGACCGTGTACGACATGTGCAAGGCCGTGGATCGCGGGATGATGATCACCGACGTGAGCGTCAGGGAGAAACGCGGCGGGAAGTCGGGGGACTGGAAAGCGGAGGACGTAAGGGATTGATTTAATGTAGATTTCCAAATCAAACCAACGCCTCTCCCGCATCGACGGCTGGCTGGTGCCCCATCGCCCCGGTCACCGCGACAAGGTGAAAAATTCGATCTTGCTCCAATCCTGCTCCACTTGGAGTGTTTACGCCGACCGGAAATTGAGCCACTTGTAGGGATCGCGCCGACTGAAAACTGAGCCGGGCAATCAACCTATCCTGCTAGTTTTTCAGGCAGGGTGTTTGGGGATGATCCCGATGACCATGA
>NZ_CADFEF010000029.1:0-97813 GCF_902833125.1 Burkholderia sp. BCC1640
TCATGGTCATCGGGATCATCCCCAAACACCCTGCCTGAAAAACTAGCAGGATAGGTTGATTGCCCGGCTCAGTTTTCAGTCGGCGCGATCCCTACAAGTGGCTCAATTTCCGGTCGGCGTAAACATACAATTGAAACGGCCTTAAAATCTAGTCAGGTATCCCCGCATTCGCATGGTTCCAAGCGCAGGTTAAATTTCCGGGCTCGGCAGGGGCGAGCGGGTCAGGCGTCCTTGAAGATTTGAATAAATATCCTTCTTTTCCAAAGTTTAATTTCTTTGGTGGATAGTTTTTTGATTGTGCTCTGCCACTCAAATGATATTTCTGGAAATAGGGTGTCTATTGATGTTGGCTTGTCGAGCGTAAAAAACATTTTTGGAATATTTTTTATGACATCGTATTTTGATAGTAGGCCGCTCTCACTCCACGCTCGCCCAAGGTGCGATATGGAATTCATTGCTAGAAGCCCTTGCTCGTGATTGCTGAGTTTTGTTCGAACGACTTTGGCAAGAATTTGTTTGTCTCTCTTGTCGATGTTGGATGAGTCAATGAAACTATATATTCCATATAGATTTCTGTAATAATTTGAAAGTCGACTCTGATGACCTCTTAAGGAGGTTTGACGGTTTTCTGTCGACTTATCGCGCGTACGGGCAATTTCGTTCGAGATCAATCCGATCGATGAGTCATCGTAATTGGAGAGTTCCGCCCGAGCTAACCATGTTGGACCCAGTAGCATAAACGTATAGGCGATATCTATCTTCGAATGAAGATCCCATGGCATTGCCTTTGTGGACGATATTTTCGAAACAATTTTATACGCATAGTTAAACTCGCTTAAGAAAATCTTGAAAACATCTCTTCCGATGCAGTTGGAGTATGTTAGTGATTCAACTATTGAATCATGAGTTTTTGTCATTTCCGAAAATATGGAAAATATTCTTGACCTGTCCTCGGTTTTTCGTGTCAAAGAGAATGTTCTGTAGACGAAGAAAATCGTGATGGCCGTTCCGATAAGACTTATAAGTGTTCCCCAATATCCGCCGATGTAGTCCCCGATTGCGCCGAACTTGGCGGTCACCTCCGGGCTGTCCGTGTTGTTTGGGAAATGCGTAATAAAATCCGGGAGTGTCATAATTCTTATTTGATTTAAGTATTTGTTGGATCGTTTTTTGAAAATCGCCCGTATGTAAATTTAATTCGGGATGGTCTAGGCAAACTTGTACCGGGTGCGATGGCGGGCGAGGAAGATTCGGTTGCCCCTCGTGAGACTCCGCAGCGATGTATACCTGTCGAGCCCCAGGAGTTGTTGATCTCGTTCAGATAGGTTTGGCCCAATCAATAGACCACCGCCCTGGTCAAACGAGATCAGGCCTTTGTCAAAAAGCCGATCAATATGCGGGGCGAGCAACAATCCATTGTCAGGATCGATCCGCTCGTCGTTCGTGCTGAGGCTCCAGGCGTGGATATGTGAGGCGACGAGAAGGTCGGTGTTTGCAAGGCCCGTAAGCGAACATTGGTTGTTCCATCTCTTAAGCAGATCTGTCCGAAATTTTCCCTGGCCGACCCGGGCTTTCACAATTGCATCTCGGGTCGTTTTCGACACCTTCTTTCCGTTTCCACCATCGGTCACGAGCGCCTCTTCGAAGCGTTCGATCATCTGCGACGACTCGAGCAGGTACGTGCCGGCATCTTGCGGCAAACGCGCCATATAAATTTGCTTGAGCGTTCCGGCGCTTGTGAATAGAGGGGGTGACGTGCGGTGGTCGAACCGGGATATGAACTCACCCGAGACTTCGTCACGAAACACAGGCGTCTTTAGTTCCGTCAGTTCGACATCGACTCGGTGCCCACTGGCATTCCATTCGGAGAAGGAGCGGCTCGGGGGACGCGGAGCCAAATATGAATCCTTGACCGCCCTAGCGATATGAGAAATCCGTTGGCTATGGCAGCAGAAGATCAAGTCACCCGCTTTAACAGCCGCCACGTTGTCCCAGTGCTCTAAGCGCTGTTCCTTCCCGGACTGAGTGATCGTGTGTTGTGGTGCCCAGAGGAAATTACCGCTGAGAACTTCATTGATGGTCAGCCCGACGTTTACCCAGTAGAACTTCATTGCCCCGTAGCCCTGATTGTTGTGTTCGTGAGACGTTACCTCTCTTTACTCGAGAGTGGAAGGGGGCGGGCGGAATGAATGGCAACGTTCAGGCGGGTCGTTCGCCGCGTAATGCCCCGAATCCCATCACCCGATCGATCGGGATCCTGTGGCCGAAAGACTTGGAGGAAAGGCTGATGGCGTCGAACGCCGAAGTGGCTAGGGCGACGCTGCAGCTTTACCCGGCGGACGATACGGTGTTCGAGTCGAGCTGATACAGATTTATGCCGAATCCAACGGGACGCAAATTGTACATGTGGCGCTCGTTCGGCTGCGATAGCAAGAAATTATCACGCGCCGTTCTGCTGTGCCTGAAACTGCGCCTCAAATTTCGCTATCATTTCTGCGAGAAAGCGCTCTGCATTCGCTGCGTTTTGCGCGTATACATGTTGGAGTGTGGCCGGGTTGTCACCAGCAATAGAGAACTCTGCGCGGATAGCAGCGATAGCGGCTATGACCTTCCTAGCCACGTCGGGCTGAAATTGAAGTAACGATTTAAGAAACTCTATCTGAGCAGCACTCAATCTCAACGCTGATGCTTCGCGCCGAGCAGTCCAATGGTTGATCTGCTCCTGCGTGAAATTGATCTGTGCTTCGAGAAAACTGGCTTTCTGAGGATCCAGCGGCCCTTGAAACAACATGTCAGTCTGCATTTGCACCCAGCGTCCATGGTCGCCGATAGCCCGCTCGACAATTGAATTGTCAGCGACCATCTGATCGTGAGCTTGTAATAGCGGCTGACGGCTCACGAGAAGTTGGGTGAACATCAAACGCATAGCGTCGGCCAGACTGCCAAGTGCGGTGACGGTGTCGTGACTGCCGATAGCACTCGCCTTTGAAGTTTTCGCGACCATTTCGCTATACGAGTCTGTGACCTTCGCTTGCAATACAGCGGGATCGGACATTGACCCCATCGTGGTAAACGCTAATGAAATGGACTCGATAGCTGGAATGTAAATGTCTCTTCGCAACTGCATCTCGCGTTCAATCGCCTTCTGCCTGGTGTCGTGATCGAGTTGCTGTGTATGTCGCCGTGACAGGCCGAAGTTTGTTATCAAAACGCCCAGCACTGTGATGAGGGAGCCAACAATTCCTGACCAGACTACGTCGGGGATTGACGTCAGGGAACTATGGGCAGTGGCGATTGTTGTGCAGTCAGGCATCTACATTCCCCAATGACGGCAGCTTTTTCCGGATTAGATGGATCATATCTGAACCTTGGAGACAGGGGAAATCGATGGCTATTTTTGCTGGAAGATGGCCGAACTAGCCTACGCTACACAAGACTGAGCGATGGTCGCACGTTCCAACGTCCTTGCGTAATGCATTGATTTTTCGTGGGAATGTATAAGGATTGTGATTCCTGTTGTCGTGGGTTCGAGTCCCATCAGCCACCCCACCGAATGCATTAACAAAACAGGCGCTTAGGCGCCTGTTTTGCTTTGCGGGGGACAACTCGGGGACAATAGCGTCGATTCGAGCCTCGCCATCTCTAGAGCGTTCTGCTCACCATCCATCCATTTCGCGTACGTTGTCAGGAACATCCCGATGCTGTGCCCGAGCTGTTTCGCGCAAAAGGCTGAAGTCATTCCTGCCATCAGCATTGCCGTCGCGTAGCGATGCCGCATGTTGTAGGCCGGCGGTAGCGCATTCCGAGCCGTTTCAGAATCGGCGTCCAGAAACTTCGCCGGAATGCGCGCTCCTCTTCCCAACGGATGTTGTACCGCGGATCATGAAAGATTGCGGCGCCGGCGATCTGAGTGAATGAGTGCTGGCGGGTCAATACGGCCAAGGCCCGACTGTTTAGACGAACCGTGGTCGTCGCGACGATCGCGTATATCGGGCTGCAGGCGTACTATCGCCGCCGACGTAATCACGTGGATGAACCCGACTCCGCAGCGGCAGAGCTTTTTGTCGCAAAGAACCGTTTTATCGAGCGCAACGGTTGCGTGACTCGCCAACTTGATGACGTGAGAAGTG
This sequence comes from Burkholderia sp. BCC1640, assembly GCF_902833125.1. NCBI lineage: Bacteria > Pseudomonadati > Pseudomonadota > Betaproteobacteria > Burkholderiales > Burkholderiaceae > Burkholderia > Burkholderia sp. BCC1640. The sequence goes on from NZ_CADFEF010000029.1 coordinate 4,131, forward strand.
CGTTCCTCTCGCGCTCGAGTTCAGCGATTCGCTGCGAGTCTGCGACAACTTGCCTGCTGAGACAATCCCGTTCAGCTTCGAGCGAAGAGAGTTGCTGTCGAAGCTGATTCGAGTTGGCATCTACCGCCGCGGTGCGTGCCTCGGAATCAGCTGCAATGCGATGCGCCTCAGCGAGCACGTGTGCAGCGCGATCGAGAGTTGAAAGTCGCGCGATAAGATCGGACCGGTCGAATCCCGCAACGAGATTCGGGAATCGGAATTGCAGGGTGTGCTCGTAGCCGACAACGTACGCGTCGTTTTCCGAGGTCAGATCTAGATAACGCGTACCGTCGACGGCATATACGTAGGGGAAGATGCGCAGAAGTCGCTCACGAAACTCCGGATAGGTGATGCGCCGGAACATATTGAGGCAGAAATGGTTCATTTCTAGCACAACACGTGGCTTGAAGCGCTGCAGCGTCTCGCGACCACCTTCGAATACGTCGAGTTCGAATCCTTCCACGTCGATTTTAATAAAATCAATGTGGTCAAGTCCGAGCGAGGGGAATGCTTCGTCGAGTGTGCGCACCGGGACTTCAACTTGGAAATACCCGGCATTGGCGATTTGAAATTGATTGGCGACGAACGCGCCAGCTGAATCTCCTTCGGAGCCTTGCATGGGCACTGTTCCAGCCTGACTGCCGAGAGCGAAATTGTGTATTGCCACGTTGGAAAGCATGCCAACGTTCTTGGACAGATTCGCGAATGTGCGCGGCACCGGCTCGAAAGCGACTACTTTACCTTCACCGACTATCTGCGAAAGTGCGAGCGCAGTACAGCCGATATTGGCACCTATATCAAGCACCTGTGCGCCGTTGTCACACAGGACCGCGAGCATTGACACAAGCTGCGGTTCGAACGGGTCTGTCAGCTTTGCAATATAGCTGTCGTTCTCGTTGCCTTGGACGAGCCATCGCCGTCCGCCAATGCCAACACTGCGTTCCATAGATATCTCTCGAAAGAAATCGTTTGTGGACTGCCGTTGAAGCCGCTCGAAAGTATAACCTCAACACCGCCTCAAGCCGCCTCAAGGCGGCTTTTTCATTGCGGGCAATCAATGACGAGCGATCTCGCGGCGAGCGCTGCGAAGGTGGCGCACACAGTAGGCTGCAATTTTTGGCTGTGGCTGATCATCCACAGCGTCAATTGGTGGGTAGCCGTCGCGACGATCGCGTACGTCGGGCTGCAGGCGTACTACGTAGTCAAGAACAGTGGGAAGAGGGCATTGCTCGACGAGGCAACTGGACCGACCTGCAGATTGGCGGAATAGGCCAGTGTCTTGGCGCTAACCGCCAAAGCCTCACAGTCTTACGTTCATGTAATATTTCATTTCCTCGTGCCCTCAGCTTTGCAGGGCCGTTCGGTCCCGACAACCCGGAAGGCGTCGGGACATTTTTTTGCCTGCATGGCCGTCGTGCGACATCGCTCGCGACGCACGATTGCCGCACTTTCCCGGCCTCCATTACACATTGGTGAGCGACCTGCGCGTGCCGGCAACCCGAACCGTCACGCTGCGCAGCGCGACGTCACATGACGCGGAGCACATCGCTGGCGTGTGCACGTTGAACTGACAGAGCGCACATCGCCGCATCTTTCCGGCGGCATATTCGTCACGACCCGTTCCGCACAGGGTCGGGCGTCGCGTCCGTTATTCGCCGCAATACCGCACGAGCAAATCCGCCTCCGTTTCATGCACCTCGACCGGCAGGCTCGTCGCCCCGGCATACGCAAGATAGCGTGCGCGATGCTGACCGTTCCGGAACGACGCGACGCCGACTTTCGACAGGCCCGGAATGCCGAGGAGCGTCCGCGTTCTCGTCTCGCGAAAGGTGATGAAGGGCATCTCGGGAATACGGGGTTCGGCCGGGTCGAGGAAAGCGCGGATGCCGGCGGCCTTGCCGGGTGCCCAGTATTCAACCGAAGGCAGCACATAATCGGTCGTGTCGCGATCGGCGCAGGCGAGCAGCTTCGTCAGGTCGACCGTCACGACGCGATGGCGCGAGTCGTCGGAGGCGAATACCCGCTTGAGATGCGTGGAGGCATAGGCGGCATGTCCCGAAAGCGGGATGATCCAGACATCGACACCATCATGTTGTGCCCGGGCGAGTGACATTGTTTCCTTGGGTGGCGCAGTGATTATTGTGGCCCGAGTGTAGCAGCGCGACCGCGGCCGCGGAGCAGGCGGATACTCGGAATCGACAGGGCAAAATCGTGCGCGAAAAACCTCGGTGCGGAATCGATCGCGCAACGGATACCGGACGGGACGGCGGTGTATTTTCAGTCGAGATCGACAGCTCGCGAGAATATCGCGATACTGCCTGCCGGAATGACTTGCAGCCCCGAATTCACACAAGATTCACGCAGCGCGTGACGCCGGACTGGCGCAGCGCATCACAAGAAGCGAGAGGGCGGATTGGCCGGAGAAAGTCATGTCACCGGAACTTGAGATCGAATATCTCGATTACCGCTTCACGTCGACACTCGAAACGCGGGAAACGGGGCGGGTCGCCGTGGTCGACTGGCAACTGGATTCCATTTCGCGAGGCAAGACGTTCGCGTGGGTCGTGCTCGACCGTTTCCTTAAACGCAACGATTTCGCTGACGAGGACGACGCACGCGCCAATATCGTCGACTGGCTGGAGCAGCTGGTCAGCCCAAAGGGCGCGCCACTCGTCGAAATCCCCGCGTCGCAGGCGGCTGCCGCCGGTGCTGCAACCAGGGCAGTCGACAGCGATACTTCAACCGCAGAAGTCGTCAGCGATGTCGTCGTTGAAATCGTCAGCGATCTCGACTGGATCGACATGATTGCAGGATGGTTCACGGCCGACCCGGAGTAACGTCAGGTTCGCGCCGTTCCAAAGCGGGTGATTTCGATCGTGAAACGTCGTGTCACGAAAATCCGGAAAGAAAATCCGCTCATTCAAGGGAAGGCGGAATGACGCAACTTTGACGAGGTGCGCGTTGCCGGAGATTGACGCGCGATTAAAAAATCGCCGATATAAATCAAAAAATCCGGACTCGAAACATAAAAGGAAGAACGCTGCTGACTGCCGGCGTAATCGTCGCCGCCGTCATTCAGGTCGACGATTGCCTCACGAAGGGCGGCAAGGCCGTGCGCGTGCTCGCGACACCCGTCCCGCTGGCGGCCGACGGCGTGATGATGATCGGTGCCATCGTGTCGTTTCCGTGATCGTCGTGATCGCCGCACCGGCCGCCGGCGTCGCGCTCGGACCGTGACGTGCCGCACGCGGGACCAGGCACGCGAGCTTTCCGCTTGAAAGGGTGAGTTGCCGCACAGACGGTCGCACGGGCCACGATCACAATCTGGCCGGTTGACCGTTCTACCCCGGCCCGGTCAACCATTTCCCCGCTCGCTCGCGCAGGAGCGGGGGCTTTTTCCCCGCACGACGCATGCAAGCCGCGTCGGCGGAAACGGACAGGCGTTCGGCAGGCGGCGTTTCGCGCCACGGCATCCGTTCGCCTGATCCGCATGAATCGCTTTCCTCGTGCCTGGGCGGTTGCCTGGGCCCATCGCCGGTTACGGCCGGCGATGCCTTGGTCCCGGCGGCGCGCCGTCGCGCTACCGGGATGCTTTTTGTACCGAACCCGTCAAGGTCCGACACGCGCGCAACGCGCGTGCCGGCGGGGTCAGCCCGCCTGCTCGACGCTGGTTTCCCAGCCGTCGTATTCGCCGCCGAGCGAACGCACCTCGCGATTGATTTCGAGCGTATGGCGCGTGATGTCGGCCAGCGCCATCGTGCCTTCGTGCGCAAACCGCACGGCCGATTTGCCGTCTTCGGTCGGCGCGACCGATTCGACCAGATAGCCTTTCGACTCGGCCCAGTCGGCGAACTGGTGCGCATCGCTCGGTTCAGGGAAGTAAGCCCAGTGCATCACGCGCCGGCTCACGTCGCTCACGTCGCCTTTCTGCCGCAGCGCCTCGAGCACGCGCATGTCGCGCATCAGTTGCCAGTCGTCGTCGGTCGGGTAGAGCGTGCGCCAGTACGTTTCCTTGTCCGGATCGTCCTGGAATGCGTACTGAAGCGCGTAGGTCGTGCGCTCGGCCAGCGAGTCGACGATCTCGCCCGCGGTCTCCTCGTCGAACGGCACGTAGAACAGGAAATCCTGATTGCCGTCGACCGTGATGCGGCCAACCTGCACGCCGTTTTTCGCGGTCACTGCGGCGTCCAGCAGATCTTCGATGTTCGTGAGACCGGCGAACTCGTCGCTGCTCGGCAGGCCGTCGGGTGTCGGATGCTCGAGCGCGACACGCACGCTGAGCAGCGACGTGCGCGGATCGCTTTCGGCGATTTCCGCAAAGCCGTGATTGAAGCTGATGAAGGCCTGATGGTCGCCCATTCTGGCAGGGAAGGTTCCCCAGGCGTCGGTCATGTGTTTCTCCCGTGCACGATTGTCTGTTGACGGTTGCAAAGCGTCCCAATGTATCATCGAAAATCGCGTTGGCCGAAGCCGCGCGCGGGGATGATCGTGCGTCAGGCTGGCCTGGTGGCGGTTGAACTCGCGGGCTGTCGCGCCATCGTCGGCTTCCGTCGTCCGGCGTTCGTCCGGCCGCAACCGTTTCGAAGGAGATCCCGATGTCGATGTTCGCGGTGAATGGTGTCCGAATCGACGTGCGCAGCGCACGTGTGACGCACGTGCGCTGGGCGGCCGTCAATCCGGCGGACAGGTCGTGGGCGGCGACGCCGAGCGAGGCGTCGGTGGCGGAAGTTGCGCGCGCGCTTGCGGCCGGCGACGACGTTCGCGCCGTATTCGACGAAGCGGACGGGACGGCGGTGGGGCCGAGACTGAAGCGCGTGCTTTATCGCGACGCGTCGGAAGGGATCGAACTCGACATCGATGCGACGAGCGAGTCGCGTACGTTGCGTGACCTTCCGCAGATCTGAGAAAAAAATATCCGCAGGCGTGTCGATTTCGGTCGAGTCCGTCCGTCGTAGCATCGGAGGCGTGCGCATCGTGCGTCCGTCCTGATTTCCGATTCGATAACCGACTGAAGGAGCGACACCCATGGCCACGTCCGTCAACCCGATCCCGGAAGGGATGCGCACGCTGACCCCGCATCTGATCTGCGCCGGCGCAGCCGCCGCCATCGACTTCTACAAGCGTGCGTTCAACGCGACCGAACGGTTTCGCCTGCCGACCCCGGACGGCCGGCTTGCGCACGCGTGCCTCGCAATCGGCGATTCGACGCTGATGCTCGTCGATGAAATGCCGGAGCACGGCGCACTCGGGCCGAAGACGCTGAACGGCACGCCGGTCTGCCTCCACCTGTTCGTGCCGGACACCGATGCGGCGATCGTGCAGGCCGTCGCGGCCGGCGCGACCGTCAGAATGCCGGCCACCGATATGTTCTGGGGCGATCGCTACGGCCAGGTAGAGGACCCGTTCGGCCATCGCTGGTCGATCGCGACCCACCAGCGCGACTTGACGCCCGAGCAGATCGCGGAAGCGATGGCGAGTGCGCCGCCGTGCGGAAGCTGACCGAACGGCGCATATCGGACCAAGCGCGGCTGGCGGCAGCGGCGGAGGCGCGTATCGGCGAGCGGTTGATCCGCGCTCAGGCGCCGGCGGCTTTGCCGCGCTGCTTGTCCTCGTACATGCGGCGATCGGCCGATTCGAGCAGGTCGGCTACCGCACGATGTTGCGCGGGATCGTATGCGACGTAGCCGACACTGAACCGGATCGCATAGCCGCGTGCGTCGGCCGCGTTGCGCAGCGCGAGCGCCTGCGTGACGCGCTCGATCGGCTCGCCGACGTCGGCCGGATCGCTGGCGCTCAACAGCACGACGAATTCGTCGCCGCCGAGTCGGGCGATCACGTCGCTGTCGCGCAGCGCACCGGTCAGCGTGTCCGCGAAGGCCATGAGCGCGCGGTCGCCTTCGGCATGGCCGAAGCGGTCGTTGATCGCCTTGAAGCCGTTCAGGTCGAAGAACAGCAGTACCGCGTGCCGGCCCATGCGCTCGCACAGGCTCAGCACGTGGCGCCCGAGAATCTCGAAGCCTCGCCGGTTCGTCAGTTGGGTCAGCTCGTCGGTCGTCGCGAGATGCAGCGCCGCGATTTCGCGTTCGGTCATGTGCGCGAGATCACCGAGCAGCGCGAGTTCGTCGACGGAGAGGTCGCGCGGCCGCGTGTCGATCAGGCACAGCGTGCCGACGGGTGCGCCGTTCGGCGCGGCAAGCGGCCGGCCCGCATAGAAGCGGATGCCGGGCTGGCCGGTGACGAGCGGATTGTCGTGGAAGCGATCGTCGTTGCGCGCGTCCTGGATCACCATCGTTTCGTCGGCGAGCAGCGCATGTGCGCAGAACGAGACGTCGCGCGAGGTCTGCGTGGCGTCGAGGCCCGGATGACTCTTGAACCACTGGCGATTCTCGTCGACGAGGCTGACGAGTGCGATCGGAACGTCGAACAGCCGGCGCGCCAGGCGCGTGAGGCGGTCGAACCGTTCTTCCGGTGGCGTGTCGAGGATCGACAACGAATGAAGCGTCTCGAGCCGGGCCGCCTCGTCGACCGGTTTGGAAGCAATCTGCATTGGCCTTTGTCTCTGGTCCCGGCTGCGAAGCCGGTCATCGATCGTCTGGATGTCGCTCGGAGCGTGCGAAAGCCGTCGGCGCATGCTTGCCGAACTCGCCGCGCATGCCGAACAGTATCGCGCATTCGCCATCGCGCTGCACGTCGTGTTGTGCGGCGTTGCCATGTCGATGCGACACGAACGCTTCACATGTCATGCGTCGCTGCGGGACAAGCAATTTGAGGCCCGGCGGCTCAAGCTCTCCGGTGCGATGCCGTAAACAGGGCAAGATCAATCGCTCATCCACCGCACCATGGTCCGAATTCTCTACGCGGGATATCTCGCGTTGGCGCTGTATCTGCTCTATCCGATGATTCAGAACCCGCTGACCTTCAGTACGGACTGCGTACTCGGTGCGCTGCCGGGCGGGACGCGCGATCGACCGAAGCCTTCGGCCAGCGATGCGCATGCGCATGCGAGCCGGTGTGCCGCGACCACGCAGATCGCGGAGCGGTCGGCCGACATCCACTGATTTCATCAACCGATTCCACCGATCGCGGCGCCGTCGCGCCCGGTGTGCAGGCCATTCGGCCAGGTTGACCGGCATGCAATGCGCACCGATCATCGACGACATGACGGCGCGAATGCACGCAACGATGCGCGTCGGCCGCGCCGCATGCGAACGGCGCGTGGTGATCGCATGCGCGAAGGGTCAGTACGACGAGCGGTACGGCGTACCCTGGTCGAAGCGGCTTTGCCAATGCGCAAGGTAGCGCGACGCGAGTTGCGGATTGTTCCAGACCACGACGACGTTTTCGGAATTGCGGCTGGCTGCCGAGGCACTGTAGTTGAAAGAGCCCGTCTCGACGTGCTCGGCATCGACCACGACATACTTGTCGTGGTGGATCGCATAGGCGTCGATCGTGCGTGTGGGAATGCCCGCGTTGACGAGCAGGTTCAGTGCCTGCTTGCTGCTCTTCGCGCGATTGCCCTTGTCGTCCACGACGACCGCGACATTCACGCCGCGCCGCTTCGCGGCGAGCAGCGCGCGCGTGACGGGCGGCGACGTGAACGAGTAAGCGGCCACGCGAATCGAGGTGCGTGCGGCGCCGATTGCCTTCAGGACGAGCGCCTCGGCACCGCCGTCGGGCGAGAACGCAGATTCGACGACCTGCGTTGTGGGCGCCTCATGGGTCGGGGCCGGTAGAAGTTGCGCGATGAAGTCGATCGCTTGCTGCAGCAGCGATTCGGTTTGCGTCTTGCCGAAGGCGGCGAAGGGCGTGGCGAGCAGGGAAGCGGCGAGGCAGGCAGCAGCGAGGCGTTGGCGCGACAACATCTTGGACAGCGAATGGTTTTGAGACAGCGGGCCGTGAGTGTAACGCAGACACGGCGGCGCGGTCACGCCCGGATGTGAATGCGCGACATCGTGTGATAGTCCGGCGCGGTCGACGTGATGACGTTCATCGTGTCGAGCGGTATCTGCATCGGCTCCGTGATCGTGCGGCGCTGCCATGCGCGCTCGACCCTCGCTACGCGCCATGCGTCAGTCGGCCGCCTCGCGTGCGATCCATCCGGGCCCGGGCTCCGGCTGCACGTCGTGCGCATCGAGCGGCTCGCCGCATGCCGAGCACACCGCGACCGCATGCATCAGCTGACCGCAGGTGCGATGACGCAATTGCACCGGCGGCCCCTGGCCGTCGTCCTTCCAGCGATCGCCCCATGTCATCAGCGCGAGCAGGGCCGGGTAGAGGTCGAGGCCTTTTTCCGTCAACCGGTACTCGAAACGCGGCGGGCGCTCCTGATACGCGCGCTTGACCAGCACGCCTTCGTCGACGAGGCGAGCGAGCCGCTCGGCCAGGACGTGGCGCGTGAGGCCCAGTTGCGTCTGGAACGAATCGAAGCGGCGGCAGCCGAGAAACGCGTTGCGCAGGATCAGCATGGTCCACCGATCGCCGAGCACGGCGAGCGTGCGCGCGACCGAACAGTTCAGCGTGCCGATGTCATCCCATTTCATGATCGAGTCTCGTGCGACGGTTCAGCGAAGGAGCGGGTTCGATTATAGAACTTGCCTTCGGTTGCAACGGGCGGTGGCTGCGTTGACAAGCCCGGTGCGGTTGTCAATAATCAGTTCCAATTTAGAACTTACTCGCGCGGCAACGCGCTTTCAATCAGGAGACAACCCGATGAATCCGCTTTCCCTGTCCGGTCTGGAACTGCTGCGCGCGGCGGCGGCGGGCGATCTGCCGCTCGCGTCGATCTCGGAAACGATCCCGATGCGGCCGCTGGGTGTCGAGCTCGGCTACGTGAAGATGTCCGCGCGTGCGGACGGCCGGCACCTGAATCCGCTCGGTGGCGTGCACGGCGGGTTCGCCGCGACGGTGCTCGACTCGGTCACGGGCTGCGCGGTGCATTCGATGCTCGACGCGGGCGTCGGTTACGGCACGGTCGACCTCCACGTGAAAATGCTGCGCCCCGTGCCGCGCGACGTCGACCTGGTCGCGGAGGGACGCGTGATTCACCTGTCGCGTTCGCTCGGCGTGGCGGAAGGCACGCTGAAGACGCCGGACGACAAGATCGTTGCGCACGCATCGGCAACCTGCTTCATTCAGCGGCCGCAGTGACGCAGCGGGCCGGCGTCGTTACGCCGGCCCGGTTCGTCCGGCATGATCCGGACCGCGGCCGCGCCCGCGAAGGCCGCTGTACCCCGAATGGGCGAGCTCGAGCGCACATCGCAGGCGGCCTGTAAGCGAACGCACCGGCCATCTGAAGCGTTCGTTTCAATGTGATAGCGTTCCTGCTTTCCACTGACGCGACAGGAACAGCATGGAATACCGCACACTCGGCAATTCGGGCATCGAGGTCAGCCTGATCGGTCTCGGCACGATGACGTGGGGCGAGCAGAATTCTGAACGCGACGCCCACGAGCAGATCGATTACGCGCTCGGGCAGGGCGTCACGCTGATCGATGCCGCGGAAATGTACCCGGTGCCGCCGAAGCCCGATACGCAGGGGCGCACGGAGCAGTACATCGGCACCTGGCTCGCGCAGCATCGGGCGCAGCGCGACCGAATCGTGCTCGCGACGAAGATCGCGGGCCCGGCGCGGCAGCCGCACAATCCGCGTCATATTCGCGGCGAAGGCAACCAGTTCGACCGCAAGAACCTGACCGAGGCGCTCGACGGCAGCCTCAGGCGCTTGCAGACCGACTATGTCGACCTGTATCAGCTGCACTGGCCCGATCGCAGCACGACGACGTTCGGCCGCCCCGCGTATCCGTGGGTCGACGACGCGTACACGGTGCCGATCGAGGAAACGCTGGGCGTGCTCGCGGAATTCGTGAAGGCCGGCAAGGTCCGCGCGATCGGCGTGTCGAACGAAACGCCGTGGGGCGTCGCGCAGTTCCTGCGCGCGGCCGAGAAGCTCGGCTTGCCACGCATCGCCAGCATCCAGAATCCGTACAGCCTGCTGAACCGCACGTTCGAGAACGGCCTGTCCGAGTTCACGCATCGCGATGGCATCGGCCTGCTCGCGTATTCGCCGCTCGCGTTCGGCTGGCTGTCCGGCAAGTACGAGAACGGCGCGCGTCCGGCCGGCGCGCGCATCACGCTGTTCGAGCGCTTCCAGCGTTATAGCAAGCCGCAGGCCGTCGAGGCGACGTCGCGCTACGTCGCGCTCGCGAAACGGCACGGGCTGTCGCCCGCGCAGCTCGCGCTCGCGTTCGTCAACAGCCGGCCGTTCGTGCGCAGCAACCTGGTCGGCGCGACGTCGCTCGCGCAACTGAAGGAGAACATCGGCAGCATCGACGTGACGCTGTCCGACGAGATCCTCGCCGAGATCGACGCGCTGCACGAACGGCAGCCGAACCCGGCGCCGTAAACGGCGAGCGGCCCGCGCGGCACGGTGCCGCGACGGGCCGCGTCCGACGCGCATTGCCGCAGGGTCAGCGCATCCCGAACCGCGTGCGCGCGACCAGCAGTGCCACGAGACTCAGCACCGCGCAACCCATCAGGTACAGCGCCGGCGACAGCCGATTGCCGGTCGCGCTGATCAGCCATGTGATCACGAACGGCGCGAAGCCGCCGAACAGCGTGACGCCCGTGTTGTAGCTGACGGCGAGGCCGGTCGCGCGGGTCTGCGACGGAAACAGTTCGGCCATCAGCGCCGGCAGCGCGCCGCAGTACGTCGCCTTCAGCAGCCCGATCCACATCAGCGCCGCGAGCATCGTCGCGAACGACGCGTGATGCGTGAGCCACACGAACGTCGGCCATACGGTGGCGAGCATCAGCACGGCCGCTGCCGCCATCACGCGGATCCGCCCGGTGCGGTCGGACAGATGGCCGACGAGCGGTGTGACGAGCGTCAGCACGAAGCCGGTCGCGAGCGTCGCCGCGAAGCCCGTCGATGCCGGCAGCCCGAGCTGCTTGATCGCATACGTCGGCATGTACAGCACCATGTAGTTGATCGCGGTCGAGATCACGAGCACCCCGATCGCCAGCAGCACGCGCATCTTCTGGTCCGCGAACAGCTCGCGCACGGGCGCTTCGGAGCGCGCCTGCGTCTTGAACTCGACCCCCTCGTCGACGTAGCGGCGGATGTAGAGCCCCACCGGGCCGATCGCGAGGCCGAACAGGAACGGTACGCGCCACCCCCAGCTTTCGAGTTGCGCGACGCTCAGCGTCGACGTCAGCAGCGCACCGAAGCCCGATGCGAGCAGTGTCGCGAGGCCCTGGCTCGCGAACTGCCAGCTCGACATGAAGCCGCGCCGCTGCGGCGCGTGTTCGACGAGGAACGCGGTCGAGCTCGCGAATTCGCCGCCGGCGGAAAAGCCCTGCATCAGCCGCGACAGCATGATCCCGAGCGGCGCGAGGATGCCGATCGATGCATAGGTCGGCATCAGCGCGATCAGCAGCGTGCCGACCATCATCATCCCGATCGACAGCAGCAGCGACGCCTTGCGGCCCGCGCGGTCCGCGTAGGCGCCGAGCACGAAGCCGCCGATCGGCCGGATCAGGTAGGAGAGCCCGAACGTGCCGAGCGTGAGCAGCAGCGACGTCGCCTCGCTCGTCGTGGGGAAGAACAGCTTGGCGATCGTCACCGCGAAAAAGCCGTAGACGATCAGGTCGAACCATTCGAGCGCATTGCCGATCGACGCGGCGAAGATGATGCGCCGGATCTTCGCGGCGCTGGGTCGCGCGGCGTCCTGTGAGGTCAGGGTGGTCGTATTCATCGTGTGAGCAGGTCCCGAGAAAGGGGCGAAGCGCGTTACAGGGCGGCGCCGGCCGCGGCGGGTGCCGCGCGGCGAACGGGCGGCGCGGCCTCGCCGAGATCCCAGAAGAGGCCGGCCATCATCTGCAGTCCCTCGCGCACGACGCTCGCGAGCAGGTGCTCGTCGGGCGCGTGCTGCGAGCACGCCGGATACGAGTGCGGCACCCACAGCGTCGGCAGCCCCAGCGTATCGGCGAACACTTCGTTCGGCAGCGTGCCGCCGAGGTTCGGCAGGATCGCGGGCTTCTTGCCGGTCGTGCGCGCGAGCGACGCGACAGCCCAGCGGACCCACGGATCGTCCGGCGGCAGGCGCGTCGCCGGCGCGCCGCGTTCGACGTCGATCTCGATGTCGGCGAAGCCGTGCGCATCGAGATGCGCGCGCAGATGCGCATGCAGCGCTTGCCAGTCGGTGCCGACTACGAAACGCAACTGGCAGTGCGCGTATGCGACGGGCGGAATCGCATTGACCGGGTGATCGGGATTGCCGGCCTTGAACGCGAGAATCTCGAACGTATTCCAGCCGAACACGCGCTCGGCGGCCGAGAGGCCCGGCTCGCCCCAGTCGGCGTCGAGCGCCGGATCGCCGGGGCCGCCGCCGACGGACAGGTCGGCGAGCGCGGCGCGCACGGCGGCCGGGATCGGCGGCGGGCGCAGCCCGGCGACGCGGATCGCGCCGCGCGCGTCGACGAGGCTCGCGAGCGCGTTCGCGAGCACGGTCGCCGGGTTGCGCAGCAGGCCGCCCCAGTTGCCCGAGTGATGGCCGCCATCGCGTGCGCGCAGGCTCAGCTTGAAGTTGACCGAACCGCGCGAGCCGAGGAACACGGTCGGCCGTTCGGCGGTGAGGCGCGGCCCGTCGGACGCGATCAGCACGTCGGCCGCGAGCGCGTCGCGCTCCTGGCGGCACAGTGCGTCGAGGCCCGGCGACCCCGTTTCCTCGCCCATCTCGATCAGCAGTTTCGCGTTGAAGCCGAGCCGGCCGCCGCGCGCGGCGAGCACGCTCGCCAGCGCGGCCAGGTTGATCGTGTGCTGGCCCTTGTTGTCGGCACTGCCGCGGCCGTACCAGCGATCGCCGTCGACGGTCAGCGTCCACGGCGACAGCGGCGCGCGCCATTGCGCGTCGTAGCCGCGCACGACGTCGCCGTGACCGTAGACGAGCACGGTCGGCAGCGCGTCGTCCTCGTGGCGCGACGCCAGCAGGAACGGGCCGCCGCCGTCGACGGGGTTCTCGACGATGCGCGACGTAAAACCCAGACGCGCGGCCTCCGGCGCGATCTCGTCGGTCAGGTAGGCGCGCAGCGCGGCGCTCGAGCCGCTGTCCTGGCTTTCGGTGCGCAGGCCGACGCGGTGGCTCAGGGTCGTGAAAAACGCGCCCGATTCGAACTGGGTCAGCGCGTGCTGGATGGCGGCGGTACGGCTCAAGACGTGTCTCCTGTATCGGTTTTCCCGCGGGTGCGGGCGCGCACGGCCGAGAGTGCGATCGATTCTAGAAAGCCGTTTTTTTTGTCACAATGATCGAATTTCGAACATTTCTTTGCTGAAAAGGCAAAGCGGAGTGGCCTGGGTGACGGGCCCGGGGACAGAACGATGGCGGCTTTCCTGCATGGTCTTGCGTTGCGGTATTTCGTCGAAGTGGCGCGCACGGGGTCGATCAGCGACGCATCCGCGAGGCTGCACGTGGCCGTCTCGGCGATCAGCCGGCAGATCGCGAAGCTCGAGAGCGAACTCGGCGCGCCGCTGTTCGAGCGCCGGCCGCGCGGAATGGCGTTGTCGGAGGCCGGCGAACGGCTGCTGGGCTTCGCGCAGCGCAGCCTGCTGGAGGCCGAGCATGTGATGAAGGAAATCGGCGGATTGGAGGCGCTGCACGGCAGCCTGTTGAAGATCGCCTGCTCGGAAGGGTTCGCGATCGATTTCCTGCCGGGCGCGCTCGCGGGCTTCAAGGCGCGCCACCCGGGCGTCGATTTCTCGGTGTGGGTCGTGTCGCCGGCGGAGGCGACACGGCGCGTGCGCGACGGCGATGCCGACATCGGTCTGACGTTCAGCCTGGCGCCGGAGAAGGGCGTGCGTGTCGAACACACGGAGCGTGCGCCGGTCTTCGCGCTCGTGCGGCGCGATCATCCGCTCGCGGCGCGCGACTCGGTGTCGCTCGCCGATGTCGCGCGGCATCCGCACGTGCTGCCCGAGGCCGGTACGACGGTGCGCCAGCTGATCGACATCGCGTGCGTGCTCGACGGGCTCATGCTCGAGCCGGAACTGACCAGCAACAACACCGCGGCGATGTACCGCTACGCGCAGCGTACCGGCGCGGTGATGTTCACGGGGCTGCTATCGGTGCGGGACCGTTTCGACGCGGACGGCTTCGTCGTCTTGCCCGTCACGAATCCCCAGCTACGCGAGCGCAGCATCCAGGTGCAGACCATGGCGGGGCGCGATCTGCCCGCGTCGGTGCGCGCGTTTCGCGACCATCTGATCGACGTGATGAGCAGCGCGTCGCCCCCGCCGGTTGCCGTGCGCGGCCCGAGACGCCCGGGCATGAGATAATCGCGAATCCGCCTTCCGTGCCCGTGCGGCTCGCCGAGCCGCATCGCCCCTGTTCGACGCCAAATTGAAGAACCTGATTGTCACCCTCGATCGCGCCGGCGAGTTCGACGAGATCATCGACGTGCGCACGCCGCTCGAGTTCGCCGAGGATCATATTCCCGGCGCGCTGAACGCGCCCGTGCTCAGCAACGAGGAGCGCGTGATCGTCGGCACGATGTACCGCCAGGTGTCGCCGTACGAGGCGACGCGCGTCGGCGCGGCGATGGTCGCGCGCAACATCGCGCGCCATCTCGACACCACGTTCGCCGATCGGCCGCGCAACTGGCGGCCGTTGATCTACTGCTGGCGCGGCGGCAAGCGTTCCGGTTCGATGACGACCTGGTTCAACCTGATCGGCTGGCAGGCGCGCCAGCTCGAGGGCGGGTACAAGTCGTACCGCCGCTCGGTATGCGCGACGCTCGATACGCTGCCGACGCGGTTCCGCTACATCGCGCTCGTCGGTCACACGGGCTGCGGCAAGACGCGGCTCCTGAACGCGCTGCGCGACGAAGGCGCACAGACGCTCGATCTCGAGGCGCTCGCATGCCACCGCGGCTCGCTGCTCGGTGCGTTGCCGGGGGTGCCGCAGCCGACGCAGAAGTCCTTCGATTCGAGGCTCGTCGGCGCGCTCGAGCGTTTCGACCCCGCATGGCCCGTGTTCGTCGAATCGGAAAGCCGCAAGATCGGGCTCGTGCAGCTGCCGCTCGCGTTGCTGGACGCGTTTCACGCGGGGCCGTGGGTGCAGGTCGAGGCAGCGCACGACGAACGTATCGCTTTCCTGCTCGAGGATTACGCCCATCTGTTCGACGAGCCGGCAGTGTTCAAGGCGCAGCTCGAACGGCTGATCGGCCTGCACAGCCGTGAAGAGGTCGCGCGCTGGAGCGCACTGATCGATGCGAACGAGCGCACCGAACTGTTCCGCACGCTGATCGACAAGCATTACGATCCCGCCTATGCGCGCACCTATCGTTCGTCGCACGACAAGCCGAATCGCGCACTGACGTTCACTTTCCGGCCGAACGCGGCCGACGGGCGCCACCAGGCGCGCGCGCTGCTCGACGCGCTCGCGCAGGCGGGACTGCCGGCATCGCCCGCCGCCGGCGCGGCGGCGCGAGCCGACATCGACAACAACCCTACGATCACCACACGATGACGACCACACGCACCCAACCCAGTCCGGCGCTCGGCTGGATGACTTTCCTGCTGATCGCGGTCGCGGGACTGTTCTACGTGAAATGGTTCCCGTATTACAACAAGGCGTTCGTCGCCGCCGAGCATCATTCGATCGGCCAGTCGATCCTGATGGGCACGTCGGCGAGCGCGCCCGAGCCGTCGCTGAAGGCGGCGCTCGACTACGCGTGGGCGTACGGCAAGGCGATCTGGCAGGCCATGGTGCTCGGTCTGCTGCTCGGTTCGGCCGTGCAGGCGCTGCTGCCGGCGCACTGGGTCGCGCGCGTGCTCGGCCGCACGGGCTTCGGCAGTGTCGCCGCGGGCGGCCTGCTGTCGCTGCCCGGCATGATGTGCACGTGCTGCGCGGCGCCGGTCGTCGCGGGCCTGCGCGCGCGGCACGCGTCGCCGGGCGGCGCGGTCGCGTTCTGGCTCGGCAACACGGTGCTGAATCCGGCCGCGCTGGTGTTCATGGGCTTCGTGCTCGGCTGGCACTGGAGCGCGCTGCGGCTCGTGCTCGGCGTCGCGATGGTGTTCGGGATCGGCTATCTGCTGAACCGTATCGCGCGTCCCGAGGATCGCAGCATCGACGATGCGCAACTCGCCGCGCTGGTGGCCGAGCAGGCCGCCGCGGGCAATCCGTTTGTCCGCTGGATGAAGCTGCTCGCACGCATGGCCGTGCGGCTCGTGCCCGAATACATCGTGCTCGTGCTGCTGCTCGGCGCGGCGCGCGCGTGGCTGTTCCCGCATATCGGCCCGGACATCGGCAATCATCTCGGCTGGATCATCGCGTTCGCGGTCGCGGGCACGTTGTTCGTGATCCCGACGGCCGGCGAGGTGCCGATCATCCAGGCGATGCTGTCGCTCGGCATGGGCGTCGGCCCGGCCGCTGCGCTGTTGATGACGCTGCCGCCGATCAGCGTGCCGTCGCTCGCGATGCTCGCGCGCTCGTTCAAGCCGTACATGCTGGCGATCGTCACGGGCCTCGTCGTCGTGTTCGGGATCGTGAGCGGGCTGCTCGCGATCGCGTTCGGGTTCTGACGGACACGCGGGCGGAACGGCGACCGGGCGCGACGGCCGGACAAGTCCGGCGCGTGTGCCCGGTCGGGGCGCGGGGCACGACTTGCCCGGCTGCCGGCGACCGGGCCTGTGCGATGGCAGCAGTGCCGCGCGCCGACCGATCCCGCCGCGCGACCGTCGTATTCATCCGGCGCCGCCGCTTCACGCGTGCGGTGCCCTTTACAAGAAGCAAACAGGAAAACGCATGACCCAACCGAAGATTCATCCTCGACTCGAAAAGGCGCTGACGCGCGGCGATCTCGCGATCCGCCAGGCCAATTCCGCGCGGGCGACTGCCGTGCTGAACGCACTCGGCACGATGATCATCGAAGCCTCCGCCACGATCGGCGTCGAGGCCAGCATCGACATTCCGCAGGGCGACCGCATTTACGATCCGGTGAACGGCCTGTGGCCGCAGAAGATGCTGGTGTCGTTCGACGGTCCGGTCGACGAGGCCGACGCGGAAGAGCTGCGCGCGGTCTATCTCGTCGCCGACGATCCGGGTACGCAGTTTCGCGTCGAATGGCATCGCGCGGACGGCAAGCTCGGCCGCCAGGAAGGCGGCCCGTTGGCGACCGTCGCATTCCTGACCGACGTCGAGATCCCGTGGAGCGACGACGACGAGTAACGTCGTCGCCATTTCATCGCAGCATCGCGCGGGCGCCGTGCGCGCCGGCCGTCAGCGCATCATCCGCCGCCGGAACAGCCACGCGGAGACCACGAATCCGCCGACCGCATAGCCGGCGAGCACCGCGAGATGCAGGCCGACGTCCGCCGACGGCCGGCCGAGCATCGCGGGGCGGATCAGTTCGACCGCGTTCGCGAGCGGCAGCATGTGCGCCGCATGCTGCGCGACCGGCGGCAACTGCGTAATCGGGAAGAACACGCCCGACAGCAGCAGCATCGGCGTCAGCACGAGCGTCTGATAGAACATGAAGAAGTCGTAAGACGGCGCGAGCGCGGTGACGATCATCGCCGTGCTCGCGAACGCGAGGCCGGCGAGTGCGATCACGGGCAGCGCCGCGAGCATCGACGGAAACCGCGCATAGCCGAGCAGGCCCGCGACGAGCATGATCGCGACGCCGGACAGCAGCGCCTTGCTCGCCCCCCAGACAATCTCCCCGAGCACGATGTCACCCAGCGCGAGCGGCGTGTGCATGATCGCTTCCCAGGTGCGCTGCACGTGCATTCGCGAGAAGCCCGAATACATCGATTCGAAGCTCGCGGACATCATCACGCTCGAACCGACCGTGCCGGCCGCGAGGAACGCGATATACGACACGCCGTCGACGTGGCCGAGCATCAGGCCGAGCCCGAACCCCAGCCCGAACAGGTAGATCATCGGATCGGCGAGGTTGCCGAACAACGAGGCGAGCGCGAGCTTGCGCCACACGAGGTAGTTGCGTCGCCACACGGCAATCCAGTTGGTGGCATTCGCGGGCAACGCGATCGCGAAGCGTGATTCGCGTGGCGGTGCGGACGGCGCGGCGGCGGAATAGTTGCGTACGTCCATGATCGATCAGTCCTGCATTTCGCGGCCCGTGAGCCGCAGGAACACGTCCTCCAGATTGGCCGGACGATGCAGATAGCGCAATCCCGTGCGACCCTTGAGTCGCGCACTGAGCGGCTCGGGATCGGTCACGTAGCAGAACAGCGTCTCGCCGCTGATCTCGGTGTGCTTCGCGAACGGCGCCAGTTCGTCGCGCAGCGCGACCGGCTCCGGCCCGTAGATCTCGATCACGTCGCAGCCGATCTCCGATTCGATCAGCGCGTGCGGCGCGCCTTCGGCGATCTTGCGGCCTTCCTCGATCACGCACAGCCGGTCGCACAGGCGCTCGGCTTCCTCCATGAAATGCGTGGTGATCAGGATCGTCTTGCCGCGCGCGAGCAGCGACCGCAACCGCTCCCACATCAGGTGCCGCGCCTGCGGATCGAGACCCGTCGTCGGTTCGTCGAGCACCAGCACGTCGGGATCGTTGACGAGCGCGCGTGCGAGCGTCAGACGGCGCTTCATGCCGCCCGACAATTCGCCGACCTTCGCATCGCCCTTGTTTTCCAGCTTCGCGAATTCGAGCAGCGGTTGCACGAGCGCGCGTGCGGCGTGTGCCGACATGCCGAAATAGCGGCTGAACACGAGCAGGTTCTCGCGGACCGTAAAGTCCGGGTCGAGGTTGTCGAACTGCGGGACGACGCCGACGCGCTGGCGCGCATGTCGCGCGCGTGACGGAACCGGCTCGCCGCAGAGTGAAATGGTGCCGGCGTCGGGATACGCGAGGCCGAGCAACATCTTCAGCGTGGTGGTCTTGCCGGCGCCGTTCGGCCCGAGCAGGCCATAGCATTCGCCGGCCTGCACGTGGAAGGACAGGTCATTGACGACAAGCTTGTCGCCATAGCGCTTTTCGACGTTCCGGAAATCGATCGGTGCAACGGACATGGGCAGGTTGTCGTTGTAATCAGCGGACGCGGACGCGTTTCGCGGCCGGTCGGTCGGGCACGCCGGCCGGCGAACGGATCGGATGAATGCGTGTCACATGCGCATGACCGAGGCGAACGCACGTCGACGGCACGAACGGGCCATTCTAGTGCATCGGCTGCGTCTCTTCAGGGCGGCCACGCGCGGCACGGTGCATGCGCGCACGGATCGTGCACCGCATCATCGCCGACGCGCCCCGCGTGGCGAATCAGCGTTTTCCATCCCTTGCGTCCGGAATTGCGGCGCACCATGATGAGTGCATAGGGTACGTAGTCGCGACAGGGAGGTTTCATGGCTAGCTACAACAAGATTCTGCTGTGCTACGACGGCACGCTCGAAGGACGCAAGGCATTGCGGTGCGGTGCCAATCTCGCGCTGGACCTGAAGGCGGAAACGCATTTGTTGTCGGTCGTCGACATGCGCTCGAGCATCGCGCAAAGCGCCGGGCTGCTGACCGACGTCGCGTGCGGCCGCTTCGAGGAAACCGCGCGCGAGATCCTGCAGGAGGGCGTGAACTGGCTGCGCGAGCGCGGCGTTCAGGCGGAAGGCCATTTCGCATTTGGCTATCCGATCGACGAAATCGCGAATCTTGCGACGGAATTGAAGGCCGACCTCGTCGTCGTCGGCCATCGGTGCCGTAGCGGGTTGTCGAGATGGTGGATGGGGTCGGGCAACACGCAACTGCTCGATCGCGTGAACTGCAGCATTCTGGTCGCATGTTCGTCGGCGGAAGAGCAAAAGGCCGAGATTGCACGCGAACGCGAAGCGGCCACCGCGAGCGGCAAGTAATGCAATGATCGTGAGACCGGCCGGGTCGTACTGCGATTCGGGCCGGTCGCGCGCCGTGCCGCTAGCGGCAGCTACGCCGAGTGCGACCGCTCAGGCGTGCAGGTCGATCGCCGACAGCTTCCACGAGAACAAGCCGAAGCGGTGAAAGATCGCCGCATAGCGTGTGCCGTCGGCGCTGCGCTGGTAGGTCACGACAAATTCGTCGATATTCCGGTAGCCGGCGCTCGTTTGCTGCGGATGACCCGCCTCCCCGGAGGCGGGTGCGGGCGCGATGGCGGGCGCAGCTGCGGCCGACGCGGGGGCATTGCCGCTCGGCGCGGGTGCGTTCGCCGGATTGACCGGCGGCGCGGCCGGTGCGTTGCCAGGCGCAGCGCCTGATGGCGGGCCCGACCATTCGGGCGGCCGTTCGCCCGGATTGCCGCGCGGAGGAATGCCGCTCATCAGCGCCGCTACACCTTCCGGTGTCGCATAGGCATCGACCAGCGGGCCGAGCAACGCAGATCCGATCAGCGCGCCAATCACCGCGAACGGGTTGTCCTTCTTCACCGCGTCGATCCGGCGCATCAACTCTTCCGTCACCTGCTGCTTCAGGCTGATGCGCAGCGACGGAAAATCGACATATTCGCTGACCGCTTGCGCATCGCGCGCGTCGATCGCCGATTTCAGGCGACCGAGCGCGACGTACGGCGATGCGTACGCGTAACCGATCGCCATCAGAACGGCGACGGCCAGCACGACAATCAGCAAGGGCTTGAGCCGCCACGCGCGGCCCGAAGATCCAGTCACGACGCCTCCGGTGCGGACAGGTTCCGCAATCAGAGACCGCCGTGCGTGGCCGATCGTTCCTCGGCGATGCAGCGATCGATCATCCGGCACACGGCATCGATCGTCCCGACCATGATCAGGCGCGACCGGCCGTGATAGACGCGCACGGGCGCACGGCGCGCCGGCTCCGCGTGATTCAGGCCGGCGTTCAGCGAAACCCGCGCGAACGCGGGAAGCGCTGACGGCAGCAGCGACGCCTGCCGTTCAACTGCGACTTCTTGGCTCACCACGGGCGCCGCGGCGGACAGCGGCGCGCAGGGCGTGCGGCCGCGCAGGTGACGCAGGCGGCCGAATTGACGGAAAGGCAGCAGACGGGAAAGGCGTTCCATGATGTTCTCCTCAGCGAGACCGATTGTCAGAGTTCGCCCGAGCGGATCAGCCCGACGGCGATGCCTTCCAGCGCGAATTCCGCGCTGCCGGCCTTGACGAAGATGTTTTCGTAATCCGGGTTCTCCGCGATCAACTCGAGGCCGCCGGGCCGGCGCATCAGGCGCTTGACCGTGACGTCGTCGCCGAGGCGCGCGACGATGATCTGGCCGTCCTTCGCTTCCGTGCGCTTCTGCACGGCGAGCAGGTCGCCGTCGAGAATGCCGGCGTCGCGCATCGACAGGCCGCGCACCTTCAGCAGGTAATCGGGCTTGCTGGTGAACAGCGCGGGATCGCACGCGTAATGCTGCGAGATGTGCTCCTGCGCGAGGATCGGGCTGCCGGCCGCCACGCGGCCGACGAGCGGCAGCGACAGTTGCATCAGGCCGGCGTGCGGCAGCGTGAACTGGTGCGGGGCGTCGTCGATGCCGAGCAGGCGGATGCCGCGCGACGCGCCGGCGGCCAGCTCGATCACACCCTTGCGCGCAAGCGCACGGAGGTGTTCCTCGGCCGCGTTCGGCGAGCTGAAACCCAGCTCTGCCGCAATCTCGGCGCGCGTGGGCGGGAAACCGGAGCGTTCGATCGCGCGGCGGATCAAGTCGAACACTTGCTGCTGACGGGCGGTGAGTTTGGTCATGGCTGAACTGTATGGATAGACAGTGAGCTGTATTTTTATACAGTACTTCGCGAATTTCAAGTGTTACTTGAGGTTCGACGCGATCGCGCCGGTTCCGGCGCGATTTCGCGACGCCCGGACGCCGGTTTGTCCGCCGCAACCGTCCGTCCCGTCTGCGTTAGCACTTTTGAGTATTAAAAAATGAAGAACGATTATTTTTAATCATGTAACCCGTTCGCTAGACTGGCCCGACATCGCAATACCGACAACACTGGAGAACCAAGGATGGCGAAGCGCAATACGGGGCTGGTGGGCGGAGTGGGCCGCCTGATCGCAACACTCGCGCTGGGCGCGGCGGCAGCGCTGGGCGTGGCGACGCACGCCCAGGCCGATACGACGTTCCTGAACGTGTCCTACGACCCGACGCGCGAGCTGTATCAGGACTTCAACCAGGCGTTCGGCAAGGAGTGGAAGGCGAAGACGGGCGAGACGGTCAACTTCAAGCAGTCGCACGGCGGCTCGGGCGCGCAGGCGCGCTCGGTGCTCGACGGCCTGCAGGCCGACGTCGTGACGCTGGCGCTCGCCTACGACATCGACGCGATCGCCAACAAGGGGCTCGTCAACAAGGACTGGCAGAAGCGCCTGCCGGACAACGCATCGCCGTACACGTCGACGATCGTGTTCCTGGTGCGCAAGGGCAACCCGAAAGGGATCAAGGACTGGGACGACCTGACCAAGCCGGGCATCTCGATCGTCACGCCGAACCCGAAGACGTCGGGCGGCGCGCGCTGGAACTACCTGGCCGCATGGGCATACGCAGTTCACAAGCCGGGCGGCAACGAGCAGAGCGCAAAGGAATTCGTGACGAAGCTCTACAAGAACGCGGGCGTGCTCGACTCGGGCGCGCGCGGCGCGACGACGAGCTTCGTGCAGCGCGGGATCGGCGACGTGCTGATCGCGTGGGAGAACGAGGCGTTCCTGTCGATCAAGGAATTCGGCACGGACAAGTTCGAGATCGTCGTGCCGTCGGTGAGCATCCTGGCCGAACCGCCCGTCGCGGTGGTCGACAAGGTGGTGGACAAGAAGGGCACGCGCAAGCTGGCCGAGGCCTACCTGAATTTCCTGTACAGCCCGCAGGGCCAGGAAATCGCGGCGCGCAACTACTACCGCCCGCGCTCGAAGAACGTGCCGGCGGAGCTGACGAAGCAGTTCCCGAAGTTGAAGCTGTACACGGTCGACGACACGTTCGGCGGCTGGACGAATGCGCAGAAGACGCATTTTGCGGACGGCGGCGTGTTCGACTCGATCTACAAGCCGCAGTAACGCCCCGCAGCAACAAGCCATAACGACAGCGGCGCGCCACGAGAGCGCGCCGCATCCCCGACGGCCCGCCGGCGCGACTCCCCGCGCCGGCGTTTGCGTCGGGCCCATGAGCAGCAACGACCCAGCAAGAGCATCCGATGACGACGTACACCTTTCGCAAGCCGAGCGCGCTGCCCGGTTTCGGCGTGACGCTCGGCATCACGGTGGCCTATTTGAGCCTCGTGGTGCTGATTCCGCTCGCCGCCACGTTCCTGAAGACCGCGACGCTGTCGTGGGACCAGTTCGTCACCGCCGTCGCGTCGCCGCGCGTGCTCGCGTCGTACCGGCTGACGTTCTCCGCCGCGCTCGGCGGCGCATTGATCAACGCCGTGTTCGGCTTTCTCGTCGCGTGGGTGCTGGTGCGCTACACGTTCCCGTTCAAGCGCCTCGTCGACGCGATCGTCGATCTGCCGTTCGCGCTGCCGACGTCGGTCGCCGGCATCTCGCTCGCGGCCGTCTATGCGACCAACGGCTGGGTCGGCCAGTATCTCGCGCCGTTCGGCATCAAGATCGCGTTCACGCCGATCGGCGTGCTGGTGGCGCTGACCTTCATCGGGCTGCCGTTCGTCGTGCGCACCGTGCAGCCGGTGCTCGAGGATTTCGAGCGCGAGCAGGAAGAGGCCGCCGCATGCCTCGGCGCATCGCGCTGGCTGACGTTCCGCCGCGTCGTGCTGCCGGCCGTGCTGCCGGCGCTGCTCACCGGCTTCGCGCTGGCGTTCGCGCGCGCGCTCGGCGAGTACGGCTCGGTCATCTTCATCGCCGGCAACGTGCCGATGAAATCCGAGATCACGTCGCTGCTGATCATCACGAAGCTCGAGCAGTACGACTATGCGGGCGCGACCGCGCTGGCGGTCGTGATGCTGGTCGTGTCGTTCCTGATGCTGCTGTTGATCAACTCGCTGCAGTGGTATCTGCAGCGCCGCACGAGCAAGGGCGCGAGCGGCCCCGCGCCGGCGACCGTCACCGTTGCCGCAGCAGCAGGAGGCCAGCAATGACCCAGGAGTCCAACGCCGTGCTGAACGACCCGTCCGTCGCGCGCGTGCGCGCCGCGAAGCAGCTCGACCCCGTCAGCGAGCCGCGAGCCGTGCGCTGGCTGCTGATCGGCGTCGCGCTGACGTTCCTTGCGTTCTTCCTCGTCGTGCCGCTCGCCGCGGTGTTCTTCGAGGCGCTGCGCAAGGGCGTCGGCTTCTATCTCGAATCGCTCGCCGATCCCGACGCATGGTCGGCAATCAAGCTGACGCTGACCGTCGCCGTGATCGCGGTGCCGTTGAACCTCGTGTTCGGCGTGTGCGCATCGTGGGCGATCGCGAAGTTCGAATTCCGCGGCAAGGCGTTGCTGACCACGCTGATCGACCTGCCGTTCTCCGTGTCGCCGGTGATCTCGGGCCTCGTCTACGTGTTGCTGTTCGGCGCGCAGGGCTGGCTCGGGCCGTGGCTGCAGGACCACGACGTGCAGATCATCTTCGCGGTGCCGGGCATCGTGCTCGCGACGATCTTCGTCACGTTTCCGTTCGTCGCGCGCGAGCTGATTCCGCTGATGCAGGCGCAGGGCACCGACGAGGAAGAGGCCGCGCGCGTGCTCGGCGCATCGGGCTGGCAGATCTTCCGGCGCGTGACGCTGCCGAACGTGAAGTGGGGCCTGCTGTACGGTGTGATCCTGTGCAATGCGCGTGCGATGGGCGAGTTCGGTGCGGTGTCGGTCGTGTCGGGCCACATCCGCGGCGTGACCGACACGATGCCGCTGCAAGTCGAGATCCTGTACAACGAATACAACTTCGCGGCGGCGTTCGCGGTGGCGTCGGTGCTGGCGCTGCTCGCGCTCGTCACGCTCGCGCTGAAGCTGCTCGCCGAACGTCACCTCGCCGCCGAACTGGCCGGCGCACGCGATGACGTTCCCGCTCATGCCGGCCCCGTCGCCGCCATTTCGTCGAAATCGTAAAGAGGCAACCAGAATGGGTATTACCGTCCGTCACCTTCAGAAGCGCTTCGGCGATTTCACCGCGCTCGACGATGTGTCGCTCGACTTTCCGCCGGGCGAGCTCGTCGCGCTGCTCGGGCCGTCGGGCTGCGGCAAGACCACGCTGCTGCGCGTGATCGCGGGCCTCGAGCACGCGGACGCCGGCCAGGTCGTGCTGCAGGGGCTCGACGTCGCGTCGGTCGGCGCGCGCGATCGCCAGGTCGGCTTCGTGTTCCAGCATTACGCGCTGTTCCGCCACATGACCGTGTTCGAGAACGTCGCGTTCGGGCTGCGCGTGAAGCCGCGCCGCGAACGGCCGTCCGAAACCGTGATCCGCGAGAAGGTGCACGAGCTGCTGAAGCTCGTGCAGCTCGACTGGCTCGCGCAGCGCTACCCGTCCGAGCTGTCGGGCGGCCAGCGCCAGCGGATCGCGCTGGCCCGTGCGCTCGCGGTCGAGCCGAAGGTGCTGCTGCTCGACGAGCCGTTCGGCGCGCTCGACGCGAAGGTGCGCAAGGAACTGCGCGGCTGGTTGCGGCGCCTGCACGACGACCTGCACATCTCGACGATCTTCGTCACGCACGACCAGGAAGAGGCGCTGGAAGTGGCCGACCGGATCGTCGTGCTGAACCGCGGCCACGTGGAGCAGGTCGGCAGCCCGCAGGACGTCTACGATCATCCGCAAAGCGCGTTCGTCTACGAGTTTCTCGGCGCAGCGAACCGGCTGCCCGGCACGGTCGCCGGGCGCGGCTTCGTCGCCGAGGGGGCGGCTGCGCCGATCGCGGTCGACGCCGATTTCGCGGGCCCCGCGAACGCGTACGTGCGACCGCACGACCTGCAGCTGTGGCCGGCCGGCGACGGCCATCGCGACGGCATCGCGGTCGACGTGCGCCGCGTGATCCCGCTCGGCGGCTCGGTGCGCGTCGAGCTCGAGGCCCGCACGGGCGGCGCACTCGAAGCGGAACTCGATCGCGACGCGTGGCGCGCGCTCGCGCTGCAGGTCGGCGACGGCGCGACGGCCGTGCCGCGCGCGGTCCGCGTATTTCCCGCACACTGACGCCCGAGCCCGGTAAAGAGAAGAGGGCGGATACCGCTCCGGATCGACATTCGAACAACGACAGCCCAAGAGGCATACCCATGAATTTTCAGCAATTGCGTTTCGTGCGCGAAGCCGTGCGCCAGAACATGAACCTGACGGAAGTCGCGAACGTGCTGTACACGTCGCAGTCGGGCGTGTCGAAGCAGATCAAGGATCTCGAGGATGAACTGGGCGTGGACATCTTCATCCGGCGCGGCAAGCGGCTCACGGGGCTCACGGAGCCCGGCAAGGCCGTGCACCAGCTGATCGAGCGGATGCTGCTCGACGCGGAAAACCTGCGCCGGGTCGCGCGCCAGTTCGCGGACCAGGACAGCGGTCACCTCGTCGTCGCGACGACGCACACGCAGGCGCGCTACGCGCTGCCGAAGGTGATCCGCCAGTTCACCGACGTGTTCCCGAAGGTGCATCTCGCGCTGCGACAGGGCAGCCCGCAGCAGATCGCGCAGATGATCCTGAACGGCGAAGCCGATCTCGGCATCTCGACCGAGGCGCTCGACCGCTATCCGGACATCGTCACGTTCCCGTGCTATTCGTGGCACCACACGGTCGTCGTGCCGAAGGGGCATCCGCTCGTCGGCCGCGAGAACCTGACGCTCGACGAAATCGCCGAGTACCCGATCATCACGTATGACCAGGACTTCACGGGCCGCTCGCACATCGACCAGGCATTCGCGCAGGCCGGCGCCGTGCCCGACGTCGTGCTGACCGCGATCGACGCGGACGTGATCAAGACCTACGTCGAGCTCGGGATGGGGATCGGCGTCGTCGCGGCGATGGCCTTCGATCCGCAGCGCGACACCGGGCTCGTCGCGCTCGACACGCAGCATCTGTTCGAGGCGAGCACGACGCGCGTCGGGTTGCGCAAGGGCGCGTTCCTGCGCGCGTATGCATACCGGCTGATCGAGATGTTCGCACCGCACCTGAACGAAGCCGAAATCGCCTCGCAACTGCGCGAAGTGGCCTGATCATCGAGCACATGATGTTTCGGGGGCAAGGCAGGCGCCCGTCGGACGACCGCGACGAAGCGGCGCCGCCGCACCCCGAGTAACGCGCCGCAATCGGAGCGCGCAACCGCGCGCTCCGAATAAACCCTTAAATATTGATCAGACGGGTTGCGCGTCGACCCGAAACGGTACAGCATAGCCTTCACTCCGCCGGCGTCCCCGCCGGCGGTGGCGCGTCGACGACAGCACGCGCCAGGCAGTCGGCCGTCTGCCCCGCTTCCATTCCGTGGTACCGACAAGCAGCATCGATGGCCAATGCCCGGGTAGTGTGGCGCAAACGTTTGCTCACATTAAAACAACAGTCCGGCCCTTTGGGCCAGTCGCCAGGAGATGTGTATGAATGTCCGCTTTCGCCGTCGCTTCCTGACCGCCGCGCTTGCCGCCGTCGCGGTCATCGCCGCACCGGTCGTCCATGCCCAATCGGCAGGCAAGCCGAAGGTCGCGCTCGTGATGAAGTCGCTCGCCAACGAGTTCTTCCTGACGATGGAAAACGGCGCGAAGGAATACCAGAAGCACAACGCCGGCCAGTTCGACCTGATCACGAACGGGATCAAGGACGAGACCGACACCGCGAACCAGATCCGCATCGTCGAGCAGATGATCGTGTCGAAGGTCGATGCGATCGTGCTCGCGCCGGCCGATTCGAAGGCGCTCGTGCCGGTCGTGAAGAAGGCGGTCGACGCGGGCATCATCGTCGTGAACATCGACAACCGGCTCGATCCCGACGTGCTGAAGTCGAAGAACCTGAACGTGCCGTTCGTCGGCCCCGACAACCGCAAGGGCGCGCGCAAGATCGGCGACTACCTCGCGAAGCGGCTGAAGGCGGGCGACCAGGTCGGCATCATCGAAGGCGTGTCGACGACGACCAACGCGCAGCAGCGCACGGCCGGCTTCCAGGATGCGATGAAGGCGGGCGGGATGAAGGTCGTGTCGGTGCAGTCGGGCGAATGGGAGATCGACAAGGGCAATGCGGTCGCGTCCGCGATGCTGAACGAATACCCGAACCTTCGGGCGCTGCTGTGCGGCAACGACAACATGGCGATCGGCGCCGTGTCGGCCGTGCGGGCGGCGGGCAAGCAGGGCAAGGTGCTCGTGGTCGGCTACGACAACATCAACGCGATCAAGCCGATGCTGAAGGACGGCCGGGTGATCGCGACCGCCGACCAGTACGCGGCGAAGCAGGCCGTGTTCGGCATCGACACGGCGCTCAAGGCGATCGCCGAGCATCGCAAGCAGGCCGACATGACCGGCGTGGTCGAGACGCCGGTGGATCTCGTGACGAAGTAACGCCACGCCGCCACGGCCGCCGCGCTCAAGAATCCGGGCCGGCGGCCGTTATCCGGAGTTAGCGCGATCACGGCCACTGCAAGCACTTGTGAGCGTCATACCCGCGCGCCGCGTGCGCGCGGCCGCAACCAGGATCGCGATGGAACCGACCTTCCAACCCTCCCGTTCAGCCGTTCCCGTGCTGTCCGTCTCCGGCGTGGGCAAGACCTACGCCGAACCCGTGCTCGCCGACGTCACGCTGACGCTCGCGCCGGGTGAGGCGCTCGCGCTGACGGGCGAGAACGGCGCAGGAAAGAGCACGTTGTCGAAGATCATCGGCGGGCTCGTCGACCCGACGACCGGCACGATGCAGCTCGGCGGCCAGGCGTATGCGCCGGCGAGCCGCACGCAGGCCGAGGCGCTCGGCGTGCGCATGGTGATGCAGGAGCTGAACCTGCTGCCGACGCTGACGGTCGCCGAAAACCTGTTTCTGAACCGTCTGCCGCGACGCTTCGGCATCATCGATCGCGCGCGGTTGCGCGACGACGCGCGTGCCGCGATGGCGCAGGTCGGGCTCGACGCGGTCGACCCCGATACGCCGGTCGGCGCGCTCGGCATCGGCCACCAGCAGATGGTCGAGATCGCGCGCAACCTGATCGGCGACTGTCGTGTGCTGATCCTCGACGAGCCGACCGCGATGCTGACCGCGCGCGAGGTCGAACTGCTGTTCGAGCAGATCGACCGGCTGAAGGCGCGCGGCGTGGCGATCGTCTACATCTCGCACCGGCTCGAGGAGCTCGCGCGCGTCGCCGAGCGCGTCGCGGTGCTGCGCGACGGACGGCTCGTGCATGTCGGCGACATGGCCGCGACGACGTCCGACGGGCTCGTCACGCTGATGGTCGGTCGCGAGCTCGGCGAGCACATCGATCTCGGCGTGCGCCATATCGGCGCGCCGCGACTCGTCGTGTCGGGCATGACGCGCGGCACGGCCGTGCAGGACGTGTCGCTCGAAGTGCGCTCGGGCGAGATCTTCGGCATCTCCGGGCTGATCGGCGCGGGGCGCACCGAGCTGCTGCGGCTGATTTACGGCGCGGATACGCCGGACGCCGGGATGATCGCGGTCGGCGATCCGCTGAAACCGGCGCACATCGGCTCGCCCGTCGACGCGGTGAAGCACGGCATCGCACTGATCACCGAGGACCGCAAGGGCGAAGGGCTGCTGCTGTCGCAGTCGGTCACGTCGAACGTCTCGCTCGGCCAGCTCGACCGGCTCGCGCGCGGCGGCATCGTCGATACGACGCGCGAGACGGCGCTCGCCGAGCGGCAGATCGACGCGTTGCGGATCCGCACGCACGGCGCCGCGCAGGCGGTCGGCGAACTGTCGGGCGGCAACCAGCAGAAGGTCGTGATCGGCCGCTGGCTCGCGCGCGACATGGGCGTGCTGCTGTTCGACGAACCGACCCGCGGGATCGACGTCGGCGCCAAGTTCGAGATCTATACGCTGATGGGCGCGCTCGCCCGCGAGGGCCGTGCGCTGGTGGTCGTATCGAGCGACCTGCGCGAGCTGATGCTGATCTGCGACCGGATCGGCGTGATGTCGGCCGGCCGCATGACCGCCGTGTTCGAACGCGGCAACTGGACCCAGGATGCGCTGCTGGCCGCGGCGTTCGCCGGCTTCGGCCGCGAAGCGCTGCCGGACGGCGTGCGGCATCCGGATGCGGAAGGCGCGCCGCGCGCGGCTTCCGGCACTTCGACCACAGGACAACAGCAATGACCCAGCCTCCCGTATCCCCGAGCGACGCAGGCGCGCAGCAGACCGTGACGGGGCGCCGCGCGCGCACGCTGTCCGGCACACGGCTCGGTGTATCGAACTATCTCGGGCTCGCCGGCGCGCTCGCCGCGATGATCGCGCTGTTTTCGGCGCTGAGTTCGCATTTCCTGACCTACGATACGTTCAGTACGATCGCGAACCAGATCCCCGATCTCGTCGTGATGTCGGTCGGGATGACCTTCGTGCTGATCATCGCCGGCATCGACCTGTCGGTCGGCTCGGTGCTCGCGCTGGCCGCGTCGATGGTCAGCGTGGCCGCGCTGAAATGGCAGTGGGGGCCGCTGCCGGCCGCGCTGATCGGGATCGCGGTCGCGACCGCGACGGGCTCGCTGACGGGCGCGATCACGGTCGGCTGGCGGATTCCGTCGTTCATCGTGTCGCTCGGCGTGCTCGAGGCCGCGCGCGGCGTCGCATACCAGCTGACGAATTCGCGCACGGCCTACATCGGCGACGCGTTCGATTTCCTGTCGAACCCGATCGCGCTCGGCATCTCGCCGGCGTTCCTGATCGCGGTCGCGGTGATGATCGCGGCACAGTTCGTCCTGACGCGCACCGTATTCGGACGCTATCTCGTCGGGATCGGCACGAACGAAGAGGCGGTACGGCTTGCCGGGGTTAACCCGCGTCCGTATAAAATCGTCGTATTCGCACTGATGGGCGCGCTCGCGGGGCTCGCGTCGCTGTTCCAGATCTCGCGGCTCGAGGCCGCTGATCCGAACGCGGGCGCGGGCGTCGAGCTGCAGGTGATCGCAGCCGTCGTGATCGGCGGCACGAGCCTGATGGGCGGGCGCGGTTCGGTGATCAGTACGTTCTTCGGCGTGTTGATCATCTCCGTGCTGGCCGCGGGGCTGGCGCAGATCGGCGCGAACGAGCCGACCAAACGGATCATCACCGGGGCGGTGATCGTGGTCGCGGTCGTGCTCGACACGTATCGCAGCCGGCGCGCGCGCGCCCGGTAGAACTACTACACGGAAAGCAGACCAGAGAGAAACGGGAAATGGCGACGATCAAGGATGTGGCAGCCATGGCGGGCGTGTCGTTTACGACCGTCTCGCACGTGGTGAACAATTCGCGGCCGGTGTCCGCGGATGTGCGTGCGAAGGTCGAGGGCGCGATCCGCGAGCTGAATTACGTGCCATCGGCCGTGGCGCGCTCGCTGAAGGCGCGCTCGACGGCGACCATCGGCCTCGTCGTGCCGAACAGCACGAATCCGTACTTCGCGGAGCTTGCGCGCGGCATCGAGGACCAGTGCGCGGCCAACGGCTATTGCGTGTTCTTCTGCAACTCGGACGACGATCCCGTGAAGCAGCGCAACTACCTGCGCGTGCTGCAGGAAAAGCGCATCGACGGGCTGATCGTCGCGTCGGCCGGCGAGGACACGGTGCTCGCGCAGACGCTTGCGGACGCGCATGCGCCGCTCGTCGTCGTCGACCGCAACATCGAGGGGCTCGCGGCCGACCTCGTGCAGATCGACCACGAACGCGGTGCCTACCTGGCGACGCGTCACCTGCTCGAACTCGGGCACGCGAAGATCGGCTGCATCACCGGGCCGACCGATACGGCGGTCAGCGCAATGCGCGTGCACGGCTTCATCCGTGCGATGGCCGAGCGCGGCATCGACATCGTGCCGGGCGCGATCGCGGAAAGCGATTTTTCGTGCCTCGGCGGTTACCACGCGGCATCCCGGCTGTTCGAGTCGGTGCATCCCAGCGCGATTTTCGCGGGCAACGACCTGATGGGCGTCGGCGCGCTGCGCGCGGCGGCCGAGCGCGGCATGCGCGTGCCGGACGACTGCTCGATCATCGGCTTCGACGACATCGAATTCTCCCGCTACACGTATCCGGCGCTGTCGACGGTCGGCCAGTCGGTGCGCGCGCTCGGCGAAATGGCCGCGCAGACGCTGATCGAGCGGATCGGCGGCGGTTCGACGGCCGCGCCGAGCCGTCGTCGCGTCGTGTCGCCGCGCCTCGTGCTGCGTGAATCGACGGCGATCTACCGCGAGCCGGCCGCACCGGGCGGTCGCCCATGACGGCGCGTGCGGCGGGCGCCGGCCGCGTGACGGTGGTCGGCAGCCTCAACATGGATCTCGTCGTACGGGCGCCGCGGCTGCCGCTGCCGGGCGAAACGCTTGCCGGCCATGCGTACGCGCAGGCCGCGGGCGGCAAGGGCGGCAACCAGGCCGTCGCGGCGGCGCGGCTCGGCGCGCAGGTCGTGATGATCGGCTGCGTCGGCGCGGATGCGCACGGTACCGCGCTGCGGGCCGGCCTCGAGGCCGAAGGCATCGACTGCTCGCGGCTCGCGACGAGCGCGACGGCGTCGACCGGTGTCGCGCTGATCGTCGTCGACGACGCGAGCCAGAACGCGATCGTGATCGTCGCGGGCGGCAACGGCGAAGTGACGACCGATACGGTGGCGCGGCACGAGGCCGCGCTTGCCGCGACCGACGTGCTGATCTGCCAGCTCGAGACGCCGCCGGGCGCCGTGTTCGCGGCGCTGTCGGCCGGGCGGCGGCTCGGCCGCACCGTGGTGCTCAATCCGGCGCCGGCCGTGGCGCCGCTGCCGGACGGCTGGCTGCCGCTGGTCGATTACCTGATCCCGAACGAAGTGGAAGCAGCCGCGCTGACCGGGCTGCCGGTGCGCAATCCGGCCGAGGCGGAAGCCGCAGCGCGTGCGCTGCACGCGGCCGGCGCGCGCAACGTGCTGATCACGCTCGGCGCGCGCGGCGTGTTCGCGCTGACGGCCGACGGCGCGGCGCGCCATTATCCGGCACCCGTCGTCAAGGCAGTCGACACGACCGCGGCCGGCGATACCTTCATCGGCGGTTTCGCCGCGCGGCTCGCGGCGGGCGAGGCCATCGACACGGCCATCCGCTTCGCGCAACGTGCGGCGGCGCTGTCGGTCACGCGCGCAGGCGCGCAGCCGTCGATTCCTACCCTCGCCGAACTGGCCGAATAGGGCTGGATCGCGCATCCCGGCCGGCGCATGCGGAAGCAGGCGCCGGCCATTTTCCCCCGATTGCCCGATCGAGATGCCTGCCACGCGCTTTCGCGAGGCGGGCCTGCGATGCTTCGACCCAATTGTTCAGAAATCTGTAATGAACTAACGAATTGCTGAAAAAAATGACGTGAATACCATCAAGCTGCGCAACATCCGGTCGTAAATACATCAAGACGAAACGCTGTTTCGAAAAATGGGCCTTGCCCGTTCATGACGACGCAATACAGGAACAATGATGGTGATCGGAAACCTGACGATACGTGCACGCATCGGTTTGACGATGGCATTTCTCGCGATACTGCTGGGGGTGATCGGCGTGCTGGGCGTGTACGGGATGACGCGTTCGAACGACGCGACGCGCGAGATTTTCACGAACCAGATGCCGAGCGCGGTCGACGTGGCCGTGGCCGAAATGTACGCGGCGCGCGAGCGCCTGGCGCTCGATCGCGCCGCGCTGCTGGTGGGGACGCCGGAATCGGCTGCGGCGGTGGAGCGTAGCCGCGCGATGCGCGCACAGTCCGATGTGTGGTGGAAAAAGTACCTTGCGCTGCCGCGCGATGCGGACGAGGATCGTCTCGCGCAGGACGTCGCCGCGAAGCGGCAGGCGCTACAGCGCGGTTGCGACGCGTTCGGCGGCCTTGTCGCGACGGGCGACCACGACCGGATCGGCGAAGGCGCCAAGCAACTCCAGACGCTTTACAACGATCTCTCGGTGGCGAGCGAGGCGCTGCGCAATTTCCAGTTCAGCGCCGGGCAGTCGAGCTTCGATCATTCGGAAGCGACGTTCGATACGCTGCGCGTGGTGTCGATCGTGCTGCTGGCGGCTGGTCTGGTTGCTGCGGTGCTGTCGTGGTTGACGCTCAGCCGTGCGATCGGCCGCCCGCTCGCGGACGCGCTCGCGCATTTCGACGCGATCGCCGCGGGCGACCTGCGCCGCTCGATCGTGGTGCAGCGGCGCGACGAAATGGGCCAGCTCCTCGACGGTCTCGCGAAGATGCAGCGCGGGCTGGTCGACACGGTGCGCACCGTGCGCGGCGGCAGCGAGTCGATCGCGACCGCGGCGCGCCAGATCGCCGCCGGCAACATCGACCTGTCGTCGCGCACGGAAGAACAGGCGTCCGCGCTGCAGGAAACCGCGTCGAGCATGGAGCAGCTGACCGGCACCGTGAAGCAGAACGCGGACAATGCGCGGCAAGCAAGCTCGCTGGCCGCGAACGCGTCGGAGATTGCAAACAAGGGTAATACGGTGGTCGGCCAGGTGGTCGGCACGATGGGCGAGATCAACGACAGCTCGGCGAAGATCGCGGACATCATCGCGATCATCGAGGGAATCGCGTTCCAGACCAACATCCTGGCGCTGAACGCGGCGGTCGAAGCCGCGCGCGCCGGCGAGGAAGGCCGCGGCTTCGCGGTCGTCGCGGGCGAGGTGCGCAGCCTCGCGCAGCGTTCGTCGAGTGCGGCCAAGGAGATCAAGGCGCTGATCGACGCGTCGGTGGAGCGCATCCGGACGGGCTCGACGCTGGTCGACGAAGCCGGCCGCACCATGAGCGACGTGATCAGTGCGGTGCAGCGCGTGACGGACATCATGGGCGAGATCGCGGCGGCCTCCGAGGAGCAGAGCGGCGGCATCGACCAGGTCGCGCGCGCGGTCGCGCAGATGGACGAGGTCACGCAGCAGAACGCCGCGCTCGTCGAGGAAGCGGCGGCCGCCGCGCAATCGCTCGACGAGCAGGCCGCGCGCCTGCGCGAAACGGCGTCGGTGTTCCGGATCGACGACGATGCGGCGAAGCCGGCAGCCGCCGTTGCGCGTCAGGCGCCGCGCGCGGTGGCCGCGCCGGCAGTCGTGCCGTCCGTCGTGCCTGTTTCGCCACCCGCACCGGCCGCGGCGCGCAACGATCGCGACGCTGCGCCGAAGCGCCCCGCGCCGGCTCGCAAGCCGGCGGCCGCTGCACCCGCACCGGTGGCTGCGTCTGCCGGCGCCGACGACTGGGAAACGTTCTGAGTCGCGCGCACCGCGCATCTATCCCCATTTGGCAGCACACGACGCCCGCGACATGCGGGCGTCGTCGTTTCGGCGACCGGTGAAATGTGACAGCGCGCGTGAACGTGCGTGCGTCGCCGCGCGTTGCATGTGCGCATCCGCGCTACGGGTATCTCCGGACGATGGGAGAAAAATTTGTAACGGTGCGCGCAGCGTGTCGTCGAAAACGTCTGCTCGAACGTCTAGGGATGAAGGGGAGAGTGAAGGGCGCGGCGACGACGGCGGAGGCATCCAACGCACGAGACGTTCCGATGCTCGACGAGACGCGGAGGATGCAGTTTCTGCGGCTCGGGAGATCGATTGTAAAGCGTCGAAATGCGTTGTCCAAGCGGTGTTGTCGAGAATGACGAACTTCATACGAAGAGTTCGTGAAAAAAAATAAGAAAGGGTTTAGGATGAATTCGAACGCGCTTGCTTCTGCGCAGTCATAGAAGGCAGGCACGTCTTCAGACTCAGGCGAGGGAGGTAGCATGGATATTTACAGCAGCTTCGCGAACCGCTTCGAAAAAACGCGAGAGGAAGAGTTCTCGCTGGAGGAGTACCTCGCGCTCTGCAAGAACGATCCGTCAGCGTACGCCACGGCTGGCGAACGCATGCTGGCTGCAATCGGGGAACCGGAACAAGTCGATACCCGCAACGACCCGCGCCTGTCGCGGATCTTCGCGAACAAGGTTATCAAGGTCTATCCCGCGTTCCGTGAGTTCTACGGAATGGAGGAAGTGATCGAGCAGGTGGTCGCGTACTTCCGCCACGCTGCGCAAGGGCTCGAAGAAAAGAAGCAGATTCTCTACCTGCTCGGGCCGGTGGGCGGCGGCAAGTCGTCGATCGCCGAGCGTCTGAAGCAACTGATGGAGCGCGTGCCGTTCTATGCGCTGAAGGGTTCGCCCGTCAACGAATCGCCGCTCGGGCTGTTCGACTACGACGAGGACGGCCCGATCCTCGAAGAGCAATACGGCATTCCGCGCCGCTACCTGAAGAGCATCCTGAGTCCGTGGGCCGTCAAGCGCCTGCACGAATACAACGGCGACATCCGCCAGTTCCGCGTGGTGCGCCGCTTTCCGTCGATCCTTCGGCAGATCGGCATCGCGAAGACGGAGCCTGGCGACGAAAACAACCAGGACATCTCGTCGCTCGTCGGCAAGGTCGACATCCGCAAGCTCGAACAGTACGCGCAGGACGATGCCGATGCGTACAGCTATTCGGGCGGCCTGTGCCTGGCGAACCAGGGCCTGCTCGAATTCGTCGAAATGTTCAAGGCGCCGATCAAGGTGCTGCATCCGCTCCTGACTGCAACGCAGGAAGGTAACTTCAAGGGCACCGAAGGATTCGGCGCGATTCCGTTTGACGGCGTGATCCTCGCGCACTCGAACGAGTCGGAGTGGAAGGCATTCCGCAACAACCGCAACAACGAGGCACTGCTCGACCGGATCTTCGTCGTGAAGGTGCCGTACTGCCTGCGCGTGTCGGAAGAGACGAAGATCTACGAGAAGCTGATCCGCAATTCGTCGCTGGCCGAAGCCGTGTGCGCGCCGGGCACGCTGAAGATGATGTCGCAGTTCTCGGTGCTGTCGCGCCTGCACGAGCCGGAGAATTCGAGCCTGTTCTCGAAGATGCAGGTGTATGACGGCGAAAACCTGAAGGACACCGATCCGAAGGCGAAGTCGTATCAGGAGTATCGCGATTACGCCGGCGTGGACGAAGGGATGACGGGCGTGTCGACACGCTTCGCGTTCAAGATCCTGTCGCGCGTGTTCAACTTCGATTCGAGCGAGGTCGCGGCGAACCCCGTGCACCTGATGTACGTGCTCGAACAGCAGATCGAACGCGAGCAGTTCCCGCCGGAGACCGAGCAGAAATACCTGTCGTTCGTGAAGGACGTGCTCGCGTCGCGCTATGCGGACTTCATCGGCAAGGAGATCCAGACGGCTTACCTCGAATCGTATTCGGAGTACGGGCAGAACATCTTCGATCGCTACGTCACGTATGCGGACTTCTGGATCCAGGATCAGGAATTCCGCGATCACGACACGGGCGAGAGCTTCGACCGCGCCGCGCTGAATGCGGAACTGGAGAAGATCGAGAAGCCGGCCGGGATCAGCAATCCGAAGGATTACCGCAACGAGATCGTGAACTTCGTGTTGCGCGCGCGGGCGGCGAACGCCGGGAAGAACCCCGTGTGGACGAGCTACGAGAAGTTGCGCGTCGTGATCGAGAAGAAGATGTTCTCGAATACCGAGGAACTGTTGCCGGTCATTTCGTTCAACGCGAAGGGGTCGGCGGAGGAGCAACGCAAGCATGAGGACTTTGTGAACCGGATGGTCGCGAAGGGCTATACGCCGAAGCAGGTGAGGCTGCTTTGCGACTGGTACCTGCGCGTGCGCAAGTCGTCATGACGCGCGCGGTACCGCGCCCGTACGGCGAGTCCGTACGGGCACCTTCAGAGGCGCCGCCCGCATGACGGCAGACGGCATGCGCGGCGAGTGCCCCGGCAGATCGACTTTCGAGCGGGAGACCGGGAGTGCTTCATCAAATCATCGACCGCAGGCTGGCCGGCAAGAACAAGAGCATCGCCAACCGCGAACGCTTTCTGCGTCGCGTCAAGAACTACATTCGTCGTGCCGTGTCCGACGCGGTGCGCGACCGTAGCATCAAGGATATCCAGAGCACGCAAAGCATCACGATTCCGCGCAAGGACATCGCCGAACCGAATTTCCGGCATGCGCCTGGCGGGCGTCGCGAATACGTGCACCCGGGCAACGAAGACTACGTGCGCGGCGACAAGATCCCGCGCCCGCAGGGCGGCTCGGGCGGCGGCGGCAGTCAGGCGAGCAACGAGGGCGAAGGGCAGGACGACTTCGTGTTCGAGTTGTCGCGCGACGAATTCATGCAGTATTTCTTCGACGATCTCGAACTGCCGCGCCTCGTGAAGACGCACCTGCTGACGGTGCCGAGCTGGAAGAACGTGCGCGCGGGCTGGTCGGCGGAAGGCACGCCGAACAACATCGACGTCGTGCGCTCGCTGCGCAGCGCGCTCGGCCGGCGCATCGCGCTCGGCTCTCCGCTCGTCAACGAGTTGCGCGAGCTGGAGGCGCAGCTCGAGGCGCTGAAGATCGACCCGGAAGACCGCCGCGCGGAAATCGCGACGCTCGAGGCCGAGATCCATCATCTGAAGGGGCGCATCTGGCGGATTCCGTTCATCGATCCGTTCGACCTGCGCTACATCAACCGCGTGAAGCAGCCGCAACCGTCGAGCCAGGCCGTGATGTTCTGCCTGATGGACGTGTCGGGCTCGATGGACGAGCAGCGCAAGGATCTCGCGAAGCGCTTCTTCATCCTCCTGTACCTGTTCCTGAAGCGCAACTACGAGCGCATCGAGGTCGTGTTCATCCGTCACCACACGCGTGCCGAGGAAGTCGACGAGGACACCTTCTTCCATTCGACCGAAAGCGGCGGCACCGTCGTGTCGAGCGCGCTCGAGCTGATGCGCAAGGTGATGAACGAGCGCTACTCGCCGACGGAATGGAACATCTACGGCGCGCAGGCGTCCGACGGCGACAACTGGACCGACGATTCGCCGAAGTGTCGCAAAATCCTGGAAGAGGATATCCTCACCAAGACGCGTTACTTCGCGTATATCCAGGTCGCGCCCGAAGAGCAGAACCTGTGGCTGGAGTACGCGCAGCTGGCGTTGTCGCAGCCGCATCTCGCGATGAAGAAAGTCGAATCGGCTGCGGATATTTACCCGGTGTTTCGCGAATTGTTCGAAAAGCAGGTGGAAATGTCATGACGACCCGCCATCTGCACAACGAGTCGCGCGGCTACGCGCCGCGCCCTTCCGGCGACGACACGGCCGGCCCTGCCGCATCGCAGCAAAGCGGCCGGACCGAGCCGGCGGCGCCGGCCGCCGACTTGCCCGCTGCCGGGCAGAAGGAAGCGCGTATGAACGTGGCCGAACGCAAGCCGCTGCCGTGCCCGTCCGACTGGACCTTCGAACTGCTCGAGGAATACGACACGCACATCTCGCAGGTCGCAGAGCAGTACGAGCTCGACATCTATCCGATCCAGCTCGAACTGATCAGCGCCGAGCAGATGATGGATGCGTACGCGTCGGTCGGGATGCCGGTCAACTATCGCCACTGGTCGTTCGGCAAGCACTTCCTCGCGACCGAGAAAAGCTATCGTCGCGGCCAGATGGGGCTCGCCTACGAGATCGTCATCAACTCGAATCCGTGCATCGCGTATCTGATGGAAGAGAACACGATGACGATGCAGGCGCTCGTCATCGCGCACGCGGCGTACGGGCACAACTCGTTCTTCAAGGGCAACTACCTGTTCCGGCTGTGGACCGACGCGCACGCGATCATCGATTATCTCGTGTACGCGAAGAACTATGTCGCCGAATGCGAGGAGCGCTACGGCCTCGATCGCGTCGAGGAACTGCTCGATTCGTGCCATGCGCTGATGAACTACGGCGTCGACCGCTACAAGCGGCCGCAGAAGCCGTCGCTGTCGAAGGAGGCCGCGCTGCGGCGCGAGCGCGAGGCGTATCTGCAGTCGCAGGTCAACGAGCTGTGGCGCACGCTGCCGGGCAAGAAGCCCGAGCAGATGGAGGAGCAGGAGGAACGCTATCCGCCGGAGCCGCAGGAGAACCTGCTGTATTTCGCGGAGAAGAACGCGCCGCTGCTCGAGCCGTGGGAGCGCGAAGTGATCCGCATCGTGCGCAAGATCGGCCAGTACTTTTATCCGCAGCGGCAGACGCAGGTGATGAACGAAGGCTGGGCGACGTTCTGGCACTACACGCTGCTCAATACGCTGTACAACCAGGGCAAGCTGGAAGACGGTTTCATGATGGAGTTCTTGCATTCGCACAGCAACGTGGTCTATCAGCCGCCCGTCACGAAGCCGTACTACAGCGGGATCAACCCGTATGCGCTCGGCTTCTCGATGATGAGCGACATCCGGCGGATCTGCGAGGCGCCGACGGAAGAGGACTACAAGTGGTTTCCGGAGATCGCGGGCACGCCGTGGCTGCCGGCGATGCACTACGCGATGCGGA
Organism: Burkholderia sp. BCC1640; assembly: GCF_902833125.1. NCBI lineage: Bacteria > Pseudomonadati > Pseudomonadota > Betaproteobacteria > Burkholderiales > Burkholderiaceae > Burkholderia > Burkholderia sp. BCC1640. The sequence goes on from NZ_CADFEF010000029.1 coordinate 44,443, forward strand.
ACTTCAAGGACGAGAGCTTCATCGCGCAGTACCTGTCGCCGAACCTGATCCGCGAGATGCGGCTGTTCTCGGTGCTCGACGACGACATGCGCGATTCGCTCGAGGTATCGGCGATCCACGACGAGTCCGGCTACCAGTACGTGCGGCAGGCGCTGTCGCGTCAGTACGACATCCATCACCGCGAGCCGAACATCCAGGTATGGGCGGTGAACACGCGCGGCGACCGCAGCCTCACGCTGCGCCACTTCATGACCGACAACCGCCATCTGTCGAACGACAGCGAGGAAGTGCTCAAGCACATGGCGCGGCTCTGGCAGTTCGACGTATTCCTGGAAAGCGTCGACGAGGCCGGTACCGTGCGCAAGCGCTACGAGTGCCGCTACGTGCCGCCGGAGGTGCGTGTCTGAGCACCGAGACCGGAAATAGTTTGCACCGGACGCCAGCCTCGCGGCTGGCGTTTTCATATGACGAACGCGTGGCGCGAGAAAAATTTTCTACATCCGGACGAACCCGGAAAGCCCGTTACTTTACATTTCGCTAAAATCCCGTAGCGCCGTGCGCCGGAACCGGTGCCACGTGCGACCGCACGCGGCGGCCCCCAGCCGTCTCGCCCAGAAAGCACTAAAAGGAACAGACCAACCCATGGACGTCCAGACCGACCAAGCTGCGCTGTCCGCGCATGACACCCGGCGGCGCGTGTTCGCCATCGTCGGCGCCTCGTCGGGCAACCTCGTCGAGTGGTTCGACTTCTACATCTACTCGTTCTGCGCGCTGTACTTCGCACCGGCGTTCTTCCCGAGCGGCAACACGACGACCCAGCTGCTGAACACGGCCGGCGTGTTCGCGGCCGGCTTCCTGATGCGTCCGATCGGCGGCTGGCTGTTCGGCCGCATCGCCGACCGTCATGGCCGCCGCACGGCGATGATGATCTCGGTGCTGATGATGTGCGGCGGCTCGCTCGTGATCGCGGTGCTGCCGACCTATGCGCAGATCGGCGCGCTCGCACCGGCGCTGCTGCTGGTCGCGCGGCTGTTCCAGGGCCTGTCGGTGGGCGGCGAATACGGGACGAGCGCGACCTACATGAGCGAGGTGGCGCTGAAGGGCCGCCGGGGCTTCTTCGCGTCGTTCCAGTACGTGACGCTGATCGGCGGCCAGCTGTGCGCACTGCTCGTGCTCGTGATCCTGCAGCAGACGCTGTCGGGCGACGAGCTGAAGGCGTGGGGCTGGCGCATTCCGTTCGTGGTCGGCGCGGCGGCTGCGCTGATCTCGCTGTACCTGCGTAAATCGCTCGACGAGACGTCGACGAGCGCATCGCGCGACAAGAAGGATGCGGGCACGATCCGCGGCGTGTGGCAGCACAAGGGCGCGTTCTTCACGGTGGTCGGCTTCACGGCCGGCGGCTCGCTGATCTTCTACACGTTCACCACGTACATGCAGAAGTACCTGGTGAACACGGCCGGCATGCATGCGAAGACCGCCAGCAACGTGATGACCGTCGCGCTGCTCGTCTACATGCTGATCCAGCCGGTGTTCGGCGCGCTGTCCGACAAGATCGGCCGCCGCACGTCGATGATCCTGTTCGGCGTGTTCGCGGTGATCGGCACGGTGCCGCTGATGCACGCGCTGAAGACCGTGACGAGCCCGACGGCCGCGTTCGTGCTGATCACGATCGCGCTCGCGATCGTCAGCTTCTACACGTCGATCAGCGGCCTCATCAAGGCCGAGATGTTCCCGCCCGAAGTGCGCGCGATGGGCGTCGGCCTGTCGTATGCGGTCGCGAACGCGATCTTCGGCGGCTCGGCCGAGTACGTCGCGCTGTGGTTCAAGTCGATCGGCAGCGAGGAAACCTTCTACTGGTACGTGACGGTGCTGTGCGCGATCTCGCTGATCGTGTCGTGGCGGATGCGCGATCCGAGCAAGGAAGGGTATCTGCGTCACGAACCGTGATCGGCGGGGCAGCCTCGCGAGGCTGCCCGCATCGACCGGCAACGTGCAACGGGACGGCGCTCCGCCACACAGGCGGCGCGCCGTTTTTTTCATGCGCGCCGTCTTCGCATGGACACGCGCAAGCGCATCGCGGGACGCGCGATATCGATATCGGAATCGCTTCGTTGTCCGTCGCGTGCGATGCCTTTATTCTGAACCCGTAGTTCGTGTGACACCTCCTTGACTGGGATTCGCGCCCGCTGCGTGCAGCGGGCGTCTTTTTTTGAAGCGCGCCATGGGGCACGCAGTCTCGAGCGTCATCACGAAACCCGCAGAGCAAAGCACCAATTGTTGGTTCGGAATTGCCGCACGCGCTGATACGTTAGCGGCTTCGCGACGACACACTCCGTCGCGATGTTCCTCGAACCGGCCGTCGCGCGATCCGCGGCGGCCTTCATGAAAAACCAGGTCGTGCTCATGAAACTCCACACTCTCGCTACGTGGCTCGTCGGGGCCGCGCTCGTCACGACCGGCACGGTCGCGCACGCGGACCGCCTCGACGACATCAGGAAGGCCGGCGTGCTGCGCGTCGCGACCTTCGACAGCAATCCGCCGTTCGGTTATGTCGACGGCAAGAGCAACCACATCGTCGGCCTCGACGTCGACTATGCGAAGGCGCTGGCCGACAAGCTCGGCGTGAAGCTGCAACTGCAGCCGACCAATCCCGCGAACCGCATTCCGTTCCTGACTTCCGGCAAGGTCGATCTGGTGCTCGCGAACTTCACGATCACCGACGAGCGCGCGAAGCAGGTCGACTTCAGCATCCCGTACTTCTCGTCGGGCCAGCAGTTTCTCGCGAAGAAGGGCGTGCTGAAATCGGCCGACCAGCTGAACAGCCTGCGCGTCGGCGCGGACAAGGGCACGACGAACGAAATCACGCTGCGCGAGAAATTCCCGAAGGTGACGATCGTCGCATACGACGACACGCCGTTCGCATTCGCCGCGCTGCGCGCCGGCAACGTGCAGGCGATCACGCAGGACGGGCCGAAACTGATCGGCCTGCTCGCGAACGTGCCCGACAAACAGAACTACGAGATCCCGGCGTTCACGATCTCGAATGACTACATGGGCGTCGGCGTGCCGAAGGGCGAGACGCGCCTGCTCGGCTTCGTCAACGACACGCTGAAGGGCCTCGAGGCAAACGGCCGCGCCACGCAGATCTACGACGCGTGGTTCGGGCCGACGACGAAGACGCCGCTCACGCGCATCTTCCGCATCGGCGACAAGACCTGAGTCGCACGCCAGGTGCGCCGCGTTCCGCCGCCGGCTACGCCGGTGCGCACGGATCGCGGCGCTTTCCGTTTCTTTTCGATCGCGCGCTTCGCGCCCGCACCACGGCATGCTCGGGTTGGCTCCCAAATATCTGTCCTGGCTCTGGCAGGGCTTCCTGCTGACGCTCGGCCTCGCGGCCGCGTCGGCGCTCGCCGCGACCGTCGGCGGGCTGCTGCTCGCCGTCCTGCGGCATGCGCGCGGCAAGGTGCCGCGCACGCTGGCGGCCGGTTATGTCGTCGCGTTCCGCAACACGCCGCTGCTCGTGCAGTTGTTGTTCTGGTATTTCGGCGTCGCGTCGTTGCTGCCCGAAACGTGGGTCGCATGGCTGAACGCGCGCCATCAACTCAGCGCGGGCCCGTTCACGCTCGCGTGGCCGTCGTTCGAGTTCGTCGCGGGCTGGTTCGGGTTGAGCGCGTACACGGCCGCGTTCGTCGCCGAGGAATGCGAAGCCGGGCTGCGCGGCGTGCGCCGCGCGCAGCATGACGCGGCCGCGGCGCTCGGCCTCACGCCGATGCAGTCGCTGCGCTACGTGGTGCTGCCGCAGGCCGTGCGCATCGCGCTGCCGCCGTTGTTCGGCCAATACATGAATCTCGTGAAGAACTCGTCGCTCGCGATGGCGATCGGCGTCGCCGAGCTGTCGTATGCGTCGCGGCAGGTCGAGACGGAGACGTTCAGGACCTTCGCTGCGTTCGGTGTCGCGACCGTGCTGTACATCGTCGGGGTGGCCGCGATCGAGGCCGGCGCATATGCGGCCACGCAATGGCGTGACCGGCTCGGGGCGGGGCGCTGACGATGGACATCTCGCTGCTGCTCGACAACCTGCCGTACCTGCTCGTCGGCGCGTTCCCGGACGGCCCGCTCGGCGGTGCCGCGCTGTCGCTGGTGCTCGCGATCGCGTCGGCGATGGCGTCCGCGGTGCTGGGCGTGGCGCTCGGCGTCGCGATGGCGCTCGCGCGCGGCCCGCTGCGCGTGCTGCTGCTCGCGTTCATCGGCTTCTTCCGTGCGATTCCGGTGCTGATGCTGATCTTCTGGACGTATTTCCTGATGCCGATGCTGCTGCACATGGACGTGCCGGGGCTCGCGACGGTCGTGTGCGCGCTGGCGCTGATCGGCGGTGCCTATCTCGCGCATGCGGTGCATGCGGGCATCGTCGCGGCCGGCGACGGGCAGTGGCAGGCGGGGCTGTCGCTCGGACTCACGCGCTGGCAGACCGTGCGCTACGTGCTGCTGCCGCAGGCGATCCGGATCATGACGCCGTCGTTCGTCAACCAGTGGGTCGCGCTCGTGAAGGACACGTCGCTCGCGTATATCGTCGGCGTGCCGGAATTGTCGTTCGTCGCGACGCAGGTGAACAACCGGCTGATGGTGTATCCGGCGCCGATCTTCCTGTTCGTCGCGGCGATCTATCTCGTGTTGTGCACGTCGCTCGACGGCGCGGCGCGCTGGCTGCTGTCGCGTCGTCCGCGTGCGAAGCGCCTCGCGCGCGCGGCGGAGCGCACGGAGCCGGCGCGGTGACGGCGGGCCGCATGCGATGAATGCGACGCACGCGCGGTGATGAGGCGTGGTCGCCCGCGTCGTCGCCGCTCGAGCGGCGACGGACGTGCTGATGCTTCGGCGCGTCAGCCTCAGGACGCGCTGTAGTGCGTATCGAAGACCGCGCGCAGCGTCGACGGACCGGCCGCGAAGTCGCCCCACAGCGGGCCGTCGGTCTGCGCGAATGCGAACGGCGTCGTACTGATCGACGCGAGGCGGAAGCGCCATTGCGCCGCTTCCTGGCGGAACGCGGTGAGCTGCATGTCGGACAGCCCCGTCTGCGCGCTTGCGAGCGTGACGAGCGGATCGACCGGATCGTTCGCGACGCGCACCTCGAAGTGCAGGTGCGGCCCGGTAGCGGCGCCGGTCATCCCGACCGAGCCGAGGCGCTGGCCCTGCTTCACGGTTTCACCGGTCTTCAGCCCGCGCGCAAACGCGGACAAATGCGCGTAGTAGGTCGAATAACCGTCCGCGTGATCGACGATCACGTAGTGGCCGTAGCCGCCCGGATCGGTGCCGACGAACGACACGACGCCATCGGCCGCCGCATTGACGGGCGTGCCGGACGGCGCGGCGAGGTCGACGCCGGTATGGAACGCCATCGCCTGCGACAGCGGGTGGACGCGTTCGCCGAAGAACGAACTGATGCGCGTCCATTTGACGGGCATCGTGAACGCCGCTGCTTCGAGCGGCGCGCCATCGAGCGTGTAGTACGCGCCGTGGTCGGCGCCCGGCGCGCGGAACCAGATCGCGCCGAACGTGCGGCCCGCGACGCGCAGTTCGAGCGCGGTGAGGTGCGGCGTGCCGTTGTTGGTGTCGTACGCGACGCGGTAGTAGTCGCCGCGCTGGGCGCTGGCGCGCATCGCGACCTTGCCGGTGACGAGATCGCCGAGCTGGATGCGCACCTCGGGCGGCACGTCGAGACGGTTCAGCGTATCGGACAGCGTGAGTTCGATGTCGCCCGCGCGCATTCCGTGTTGCTGTTCGGGCGCCGCGAACTGGAACAGGTTCGTATAGCCGAGCATGTCGTTGCGATGCGCGCTGAGCGGCGCGAACAGGCCCGGCTGCAGGCTGCGCTCGCCGCGTTCATCGAGTTCGTTGCGCTCGCCGATCGTGCGCGCGAGTTCGCTCGTCACGAAATGCTGCGCGGTGGGAAACGGCGTGTCGGACAGCACGCGCTGCGGCAGCGCGGCCGTGCCCGAGTCGACGGCGCCCGGCAGTTGCGAGACGGCCGGCAGCGCGGCGGCGAGACCGAAGGCGGCGAGGGCGCCGAGCACGGCGGCCGGCACGAGCGCGCGCACGAGGCGCTGCGCGCGGCCGGGCGCGAAAGCATCAGGGGTTGCGGCAGGCTTGACCAAGGGTGTCCACATCCAGGAAAGCGGTTCAAAGAGGTGTGGGCGGGAGCCATCGGCGGCATATCCGTCGGGTGGCGACGGGGCGGGCGACGGGCGTGCAACAAAACAGGCCCCGCCAGGGGCCTGTGTCGTTTCCGTTCGACCCAACTCGCGGGCAGACCCGCTTCGAACGGCGGCGTGAACTTTCCGGGTCGCACCCGGATTATCACGAAGACGCTAAAGAAAGATGACAGCGTCAGTCTACCGATGTTCCGCGAAACGTTAAAAATTTTAAAGAGGGTCAGCGCATTCGTTTCGCACTGCGGTAAATCGGGTTAAAGCAGCATTTATTGCGCGGCTTTGGGTTCGGCTGGCAATTTTTGCGCGCGCACGCGCAACGCGGCAGATGTCCGGACGGCGTCGAAGCCCGCGTCGAGCATCGCTTCCGCGTCGGCCCACAGATTGCCGCGCAACCGGTTGGTCCAGATCATCGACGCGAACACGCCTTCGAGCAGCGACACGAGATAGACGGCCGCCAGATGCACGTCGAGATCGGCGGCGAGTTCGCCGGACGCGATCGCGCGGCGCAGCAGCGCCTTGGTGATGCGCAGCATCTGCAGTTCGAGCAGCATGCGGCGCCGCTGCAGCGCGCCGTTTTCCTCGCTTTGTTCGCACTTCGTATAGAGGATCACGAGCACGCGCTGCATCGCGCCCGGCTCGCCGCATTGCTGCAGGTAGTGCGACGCCGCGCGGCGCAGCGTGGCGAACGCGGGGAGGTTGTCGACCGCGTCGAAGCCTTCCGACGTGCGCGCGAACGCGCGGTCGCACATCGCGAGACACACTTCCATCTTGTTGCGGTAATGGCCGTACACGGCGCCCCGCGACATTCCGGCGGCCTCGGCGAGGTCCGCCATCGCGGTTTGCGCGACGCCTTTTTCGAGCAGGACGAGCTCGGCGGCGTCGAGGATCCGGTGCTTGATGGCGAGCGATTCTTCCCGGGTCTTGCGGGCCATGTCGTGAATTTCCTTACAGTTCGCTGTCGTTTTATTGAGACAGTAAGGCGGCCCGATTGCAACCGCCTGTATTTAATCAGTCGTGACTGATTATAATCGGCCACCCTGAGCCGCCGCATTGTATCGGCGGCGAACGATCCGAGGTCATACATGAATAACAAACGCTCCCTGGGGCGCCGCCTTCGGCTGGCGTCGTTCGCGCTCGCGGCCATGCTGCTCGTGACCGGATGCGGAAAGGGCGAACAGGACAAGGCGCCGGAGGCCATTCAACGCGCGACGGTCGTCACGGTGCGTCCGACGGCCGTGCCGATGACCGTCGAATTGCCCGGCCGGCTCGACGCGTATCGGCAAGCGGAAGTGCGCGCGCGGGTCGCGGGCATCGTCACCGCGCGGACTTACGAAGAAGGCCAGGAAGTGAAGCAGGGCGCGGTGCTGTTCCGCATCGACCCCGCGCCGCTGAAGGCCGCGCGCGACGCCGCACAGGGCGCGCTCGCGAAGGCGCAGGCCGCCGCGCTCGCCGCGAGCGACAAGCGTCGCCGTTACGACGACCTGGTGCGCGACCGCGCGGTCAGCGAGCGCGATCACACGGAGGCCGTTGCCGACGACACGCAGGCGAAGGCCGGCGTCGCTTCGGCGAAGGCCGAGCTCGCCCGCGCGCAACTGCAGCTCGACTACGCGACCGTCACCGCGCCGATTTCGGGCCGCGCGCGGCGCGCGCTCGTCACCGAAGGCGCGCTCGTCGGCCAGGACCAGGCAACGCCGCTCACGACCGTCGAGCAGCTCGATCCGATCTACGTGAATTTCTCGCAGCCGGCGGCCGACGTCGATGCGTTGCGTCGCGCGGTGAAGAGCGGGCGCGCGACGGGCATCGCGCAGCATGACGTCACGGTGACGCTGCTGCGCGCCGACGGCACCGCGTATCCGCTGAAGGGCAAGCTGCTGTTCAGCGATCTCGCGGTCGACCCGACCACCGATACCGTCGCGATGCGCGCGCTGTTCCCGAATCCCGAACGCGAACTGCTGCCGGGCGCGTACGTGCGGATCGCGCTCGACGCGGCCGTCGATCAGCGCGCGATCCTCGTGCCGCGCGATGCGCTGCTGCGCACGGCCGACCGCACGTCGGTGCGCGTGGTCGGCGCGAACGGCAAGGTGCAGGACGTCGAGGTCGTCGCCGACCGGATGAGCGGACGCGACTGGCGCATCACGCGCGGCCTCGCCGGCGGCGAGCGCGTGATCGTCGACAACGCCGCGCAGTTCGCGCCCGATACCGCCGTCAAGCCCGTCGAGCAGGCAACGCCGACGAAGGCCGCGTCACAGGCGGCCGCCCGTCAAACCTGACCGGTTCACCGAGACCAACATGGCACGTTTCTTCATCGATCGCCCCGTCTTCGCGTGGGTGATCGCACTCTTCATCATGCTCGGCGGCGCGTTCGCGATACGCGCGCTGCCCGTCGCGCAGTATCCGGACATCGCGCCACCCGTCGTCAGCATTTATGCGACGTACCCGGGCGCGTCCGCGCAGGTCGTCGAGGAATCGGTGACCGCGCTGATCGAGCGCGAGATGAACGGCGCGCCGGGGCTGCTCTATACGTCCGCGACCAGCAGCGCCGGCGCGGCGTCGCTGTACCTGACGTTCAAGCAGGGCGTCAACGCCGATCTCGCGGCCGTCGAGGTGCAGAACCGGCTGAAGACGGTCGAGGCGCGGCTGCCCGAACCCGTGCGGCGCGACGGCATCCAGGTCGAGAAGGCCGCCGACAACATCCAGCTCGTCGTATCGCTGACGTCGGACGACGGCCGGATGACCGACGTGCAGCTCGGCGAATACGCATCGGCGAACGTCGTGCAGGCGCTGCGCCGCGTCGACGGTGTCGGCCGCGTGCAGTTCTGGGGCGCCGAATATGCGATGCGGATCTGGCCCGACCCGGTGAAGATGGCCGGGCACGGCCTCACTGCGTCGGATATCTCGTCGGCCGTGCGCGCGCACAACGCGCGCGTGACGATCGGCGACATCGGCCGCAGCGCGGTACCGAACAGCGCGCCGATCGCCGCGACGGTGTTCGCCGACGCGCCGCTGAAGACGCCGGCCGACTTCGGCGCGATCGCGCTGCGCACGCTGCCGGACGGCGCCGCGCTCTACCTGCGCGACGTCGCGCGCATCGAGTTCGGCGGCAACGACTACAACTATCCGTCGTACGTGAACGGCAAGGTCGCGACCGGGATGGGCATCAAGCTCGCGCCGGGCTCGAACGCGGTGGCCACCGAGAAGCGCGTGCGCGCGACGATGGACGCGCTGTCCGCGTATTTCCCGCCGGGCGTGAAATACCAGATCCCGTACGAGACGTCATCGTTCGTGCGCGTGTCGATGAACAAGGTCGTCACGACGCTGATCGAGGCCGGCGTGCTGGTGTTCCTCGTGATGTTCCTGTTCATGCAGAACCTGCGCGCGACGCTGATCCCGACGCTCGTCGTGCCGGTCGCGCTCGCGGGCACGTTCGGCGTGATGTATGCGGCCGGTTTCTCGATCAACGTGCTGACGATGTTCGGCATGGTGCTCGCGATCGGCATTCTCGTCGACGATGCGATCGTCGTCGTCGAGAACGTCGAGCGGCTGATGGTCGAGGAGGGGCTCGGGCCGTACGACGCGACCGTCAAGGCGATGACGCAGATCAGCGGCGCGATCGTCGGCATCACGGTCGTGCTGACGTCGGTGTTCGTGCCGATGGCGTTCTTCGGCGGCGCGGTGGGCAACATCTATCGGCAGTTCGCACTCGCGCTCGCGGTATCGATCGGCTTCTCGGCGTTTCTCGCGCTGTCGCTGACGCCCGCGTTGTGCGCGACGCTGCTCAAGCCGGTGTCCGGCGACCATCACGAGAAGCGCGGCTTCTTCGGCTGGTTCAACCGCTTGGTCGCACGTGCGACGCAGCGTTATGCGGCACGCGTCGGCACGATGCTGAAGAAGCCGGTGCGCTGGCTCGTCGTGTACGGCGCGTTGACGGCGGCGGCCGCGCTGATGCTCACGCAACTGCCGACCGCGTTCCTGCCCGACGAGGACCAAGGTAACTTCATGGTGATGGTGATCCGGCCGCAGGGCACGCCGCTCGCGGAAACCATGCAGAGCGTGCGCGAGGTCGAGTCGTATGTTCGCCACAACGAGCCGGCCGCGTACACGTTCGCGCTCGGCGGCTTCAACCTGTACGGCGAAGGGCCGAACGGCGGGATGATCTTCGTCACGCTGAAGAACTGGAAGGAACGCAAGGCCGGGCGCGATCACGTGCAGGCGATCGTCGCGCGCATCAACGAGCGCTTCGCGGGTGCGGCGAACACCACGGTGTTCGCGATGAACTCGCCGGCGCTGCCCGATCTCGGTTCGACGAGCGGTTTCGACTTCCGGCTGCAGAATCGCAGCGGGCTCGACTACGCGACGTTCAGTGCCGCGCGCGAGCAACTGCTCGCGGCGGGCGGCAAGGATCCGGCGCTCGCCGACCTGATGTTCGCCGGCACGCAGGACGCGCCGCAGCTCAAACTCGACATCGATCGTGCGAAGGCATTGGCGCTCGGCGTGTCGATGGAAGAGATCAACACGACGCTCGCGGTGATGTTCGGCTCCGACTACATCGGCGACTTCATGCACGGCACGCAGGTGCGCCGCGTGATCGTGCAGGCCGACGGGCTGCACCGGCTCGATCCGGACGACGTGAAGAAGCTGCGCGTGCGCAACGCGCGTGGCGAGATGGTGCCGCTTGCGGCGTTCGCGACGCTGCACTGGACGCTCGGGCCGCCGCAGCTCACGCGCTACAACGGCTATCCGTCGTTCACGATCAACGGTTCGGCCGCGCCGGGGCACAGCAGCGGCGAAGCGATGGCCGCGATCGAGCGGCTCGCCGCGAAGCTGCCGGCCGGCATCGGCCACGCGTGGTCGGGGCAGTCGTTCGAGGAGCGGCTGTCGGGCACGCAGGCGCCGATGCTGTTCGCGCTGTCGGTGCTCGTCGTGTTTCTCGCGCTCGCGGCGCTGTACGAAAGCTGGTCGATCCCGTTCGCGGTGATGCTGGTCGTGCCGCTCGGCGTGATCGGCGCGGTGCTCGGCGTCACGCTGCGCGCGATGCCGAACGACATCTATTTCAAGGTGGGGCTGATCGCGACGATCGGGTTGTCCGCGAAGAACGCGATCCTGATCGTCGAAGTCGCGAAGGATCTGGTCGCGCAGCGCATGTCGCTCGTCGACGCCGCGCTCGAGGCCGCGCGCCTGCGGCTGCGGCCGATCGTGATGACGTCGCTCGCGTTCGGCGTCGGCGTGCTGCCGCTCGCGTTCGCATCGGGCGCCGCGTCCGGCGCGCAGATGGCGATCGGCACCAGCGTGCTCGGCGGCGTGATTACGGCGACGGTGCTCGCGGTGTTTCTCGTCCCGCTGTTTTTCGTGAGCGTCGGTCGTCTGTTCGACGTCGGCCCGCGCCGGCGCGGCGGATCGCAACCGGCGACGATGGAGGGTTCGCAATGACGTTTTACCTGAAGGCGTGCGCGACGCCGCGGGCTCGGGTCGCGCTGGCCGCGGCACTCGCGTTCGCGCTCGCCGGCTGCTCGCTCGCGCCGCGCTACGAGCGGCCGGCGGCGCCGGTGCCGGCCAGCTACACGCCGGTCGATGGCGACACGCCGCAGGCGGTCGAGGCGGCTGCGTCCGCCGATGCCGCGCTGCTCGACGACTGGCGCGCATATTTCACCGATCCTGCGCTGCAGGCGTGGGTCGACGCGGCGCTCGCGAACAACCGCGACCTGCGGATCGCGGCCGGCCGGCTCGACGAAGCGCACGCGCTGTACGGCGTGCAGCGCGCGGACCTGATGCCGTCGGTCGACGCGAACCTCGGCTACGAACGCACGCGCCAGTACGACCCGGTCGTGCGCGAGAGCGCGGTGAGCGGGCTGTATCGTGCGGGCGTGGGTGTCAGCGCGTACGAGCTCGACCTGTTCGGCCGCGTGCGCAACCTGTCCGACGCGGCGCTCGCCGAGTATTTCGCGACGGCCGACGCGCAGCGCACGGTGCGTATCGGCGTGATTGCCGAAGTCGCCGGCGCGTATGTTTCCGAACGGTCGTTGCGCGAGCAACTGGCGTTGGCGCAGCGCACTCTCGACGCACGCGAGCGCATCGCCGCGCTTACGCAGCGCCGCTATGCGGCCGGCACGAGCGACGCGATCGAGTTGCGTTCGGCCGAGATGCTGGTCGCATCCGCGCGTGCGTCGCAGGCCGCGCTGCAGCGCGAACATGCGCAGTCGGTGCGCGCGCTGCAATTGCTCGCCGGCGATTTTGCACGCACCGTGCCGGCCGACGGCACCGCGTTCGACACGCTCGCAATCGCGCCGGTGGCGCCCGGCGCGCCGAGCGCGCTGCTCGAACGGCGGCCGGACATCCGGCAGGCCGAGTCGCGGCTCAAGGCCGCGAACGCGCAGATCGGCGCCGCGCGCGCGGCGTTCTTCCCGCGCATCGCGCTGACGACCGATTACGGTTCGGTGAGCGATGCGTTCTCGAGCCTGTTCGCGGGCGGCACGAGCGTGTGGACGTTCGCGCCGCGCATCACGCTGCCGATCTTCGCGGGCGGCCGCAATCGCGCGAATCTCGACGTCGCGAACGCACGCAAGCACATCGCGGTCGCCGAATACGAGAAGACCGTGCAGACCGCATTCCGCGAAGTGGCCGACGCGTTCACCGCGCGCGACTGGATCGATCGCCAGCTCGCCGCGCAGCAGGACGTCTACGCGGCCGACGGCGCGCGGCTGAAGCTCGCCGAGCGCCGCTATGCGGGCGGCGTCGCGACGTATCTCGAACTGCTCGACGCGCAGCGCAGCACGTACGAGTCGGGACAGGAGCTGATCCGGCTCAAGGAGCGCAGGCTCGCGAATGCGATCGCGTTGTATCGCGCATTGGGCGGCGGGTGGGCGCCGGCATCTGCCGCGGCGGCAGCCGTGTGATGCTTCCGGCCGTGCCGGGCGGCGATGGCGCATCGCGAGATGCAGTCGCTCCCGGTTGGCATCGCCTTTGTCGGGGTACCGGCAGAGATCGCCGACGCGTGACATCCGCGCTTCGTCTTCCACGTTTTTCTCCTGGCTGTCGAGCCGAAGGCCCGCCTTCGACTCGACACGCATCCCGGCCCGAGCATGCCGGACTTCCTTCTTTCCGATCCCGACCAATCCGCTGAAAAGTCGTCTGCGCATCGTCGCGCACGTGTGCCGAATGTCGTGGTGGCGCACGGCACGACACGCGGCTTTTAATCCGGGATTGACGATTCGATTAATTCAGGTATTGCGAATAATGCAGGGCGGCAAAATGTCGCGGTAAAACGTTTGTGCGAATTGCGCAATCGTTTGCGCGAAAATTTCAGATGACGAAAATCGCTCGTTAATTTCCTGTCAGTTGAAAATCGACGATTGCTATCGTTGCGGTCGAACAACGATGGCGGGATTGGACAGAATTTTGTCTTTCCCGGCTGGCGATATTGAAAAGCCTTTCCCGACAAGGCGAAGTGGGGCGTCTGCATTCGAGAAAAAGAAATGTCTTTAATTTTCAGTCGGTTCCAGAGAATTAAAAAGGACTTCGGATGAAAATATCGGAATTGTGAATTTCGGGGAAAGAGTGCGTTTGAAGATGGGTGAATTGAAGATTGTCATGGGCGATTTGACAATGATTTACAGAATTCTTTCATTCCTATCTCGATAATGCCGCCTCGTGACGGACGGGAGCCAACCACACGCTGCCTTTTGTATCCGCCACGTCGTCATTCCCTTTGCAATTCACACGGAAAACGTCATGAAAAAATCCCTCCTGACCGCTGTCGCACTCGCAGCCCTGTCCACCTCGGCCTTCGCAGAGGGCACCGGCACGATCAACTTCACGGGCGAGATCGTCGCGGGCGCATGCGGCATCGATTCGGGTTCGGTCAACCAGACCGTGAACCTCGGCAAGGTGCCGACCCACACGTTCAAGCAGGCCGGCGACAAGTCCACGCCGACCAACTTCGACATCAAGCTGACCGACTGCGACACGAGCATCGCGCAGAACGCGTACTTCACGTTCACGGGCACGTCGAGCGCGGGCCAGCCGAAGCTGCTCGCCACGATCGGCTCGGCGACCAACGTCGGCATCCGCCTGCAGTCTGCGTCGGGTGAATACCTCGACAACGGCGCGGAGCAAAAGGCGCCGACCGTGCTGCAGAACGGCACGAACGTCGCACGCTTCGCGGCGATGTACGAAGCGACGGCAGCCGGCGTGACGCCGGGTACCGCCGACGGCGTCGCGAACTTCACGGTTCGCTACCAGTAAGCGTCCGTACCGGAGAAGGGGTGCGCGCACCCTTTCTCCGTCCTCGTTTCCTTCCCGCTTCCTTTTCCTCGGACTTCCGGTAGCGCCGCGTGCGAATCAGACATTCCTTCCTTTGCGTCTCCGTGCTGGTGGTCGGCAGCCAGAGCCATGCGACGGAATTCAATTCGTCGTTCCTCGACATCGACGGCACGAACAACGTCGACCTGTCGCAGTTCTCCCAGGCCGACTTCACGCTGCCGGGCGAATATATGCTCGACGTGCAGGTCAACGACCTGTTCTACGGGTTGCAGGCGATCCAGTTCATCGCACTCGATGCGTCCGGCGCCGGCAAGCCGTGCCTGCCGCCGGAACTCGTCGCGCAGTTCGGACTGAAGCCGTCGCTCGCGAAGGACCTGCCGCGCTTCCAGGGCGGCCGTTGCGTCGATCTCGGCGCGATCGAGGGGGCAACCGTGCGCTACCTGAAGAGCGACGGACGCCTCAAGATCACGATTCCGCAGGCCGCGCTCGAGTTCACCGATTCGACCTATCTGCCGCCGGAGCGCTGGTCCGAGGGGATTCCGGGCGCGATGCTCGACTATCGCGTGATCGCAAACACGAACCGCAGCTTCGGTGCGGGCGGCGCGCAGACGAATTCGATCCAGGCCTACGGCACGATCGGCGCGAACTGGGATGCGTGGCGTTTTCGCGGCGACTACCAGGCGCAGTCGAACGTGGGCAACACGGCGTACGCCGACCGCACGTTCCGCTTCAGCCGGCTTTACGCGTTTCGCGCGCTGCCGTCGATCCAGTCGACGGTGACGTTCGGCGACGACTACCTGAGCTCGGACATTTTCGACACGTTCGCGCTGACCGGCGCGTCGATCCGCAGCGACGACCGCATGCTGCCGCCTTCGCTGCGCGGCTATGCGCCGCTGATCTCGGGTGTCGCGCGCACCAATGCGACCGTGACCGTGTCGCAGGCGGGGCGCGTGCTCTACGTGACGCGCGTGTCGCCGGGCGCGTTCGCACTGCAAAACATCAACACGAGCGTGCAGGGCACGCTCGACGTCGCGGTCGAGGAAGAGGACGGCAGCGTGCAGCGCTTCCAGGTGACGACGGCCGCGGTGCCGTTCCTCGCGCGCACCGGACAACTGCGCTACAAGGCCGCCGTCGGCAAGCCGCGGCAGTTCGGCGGCGCAGGCATCACGCCGTTTTTCGGCTTCGGCGAAATCGCATACGGCCTGCCGCTCGACGTCACGGTGTACGGCGGCTTCATCGCGGCATCGGGCTATACGTCGATCGCGCTCGGCGTCGGCCGCGATTTCGGCACGTTCGGTGCGGTGTCGGCCGACGTCACGCATGCGCGTGCGCGGCTGTGGTGGAACGGCGCGACACGCAACGGCAACTCGTACCGCATCAACTATTCGAAGCACTTCGACGGGCTCGACGCGGACGTGCGCTTCTTCGGCTATCGCTTTTCCGAACGCGAGTACACCAACTTCGCGCAGTTCTCCGGCGACCCGACCGCGTACGGCCTCGCCAACAGCAAGCAGCGCTACTCGGCGACGATGTCGAAGCGCTTCGGCGACACGTCGACCTATTTCTCGTACGACCAGACGACCTACTGGGCGCGCTCGTCCGAGCAGCGCGTGGGCCTCACGCTGACGCGCGCGTTCTCGGTCGGCGCGCTGCGCAACCTGAACGTCAGCGTGTCGGCGTTCCGCACGCAGAGCGCGGGCGCGAGCGGCAATCAGTTTTCAGTGACGGCGACGCTACCGATCGGCGGCCGCCACACCGTCACGTCGAACCTGACCACGGGCAGCGGCAGCACGAGCGTGAACGCGGGTTACATCTACGACGATCCGGACGGTCGCACCTACCAGGTCAACGCAGGCGCGACCGACGGCCGCGCGGCAGCGAACGCGAGCTTCCGCCAGCGCACGTCGACGTATCAGCTGACCGCGCAGGCGTCCACGCTCGCCAACGCGTATGCGGCCGCGTCGCTCGAAGTCGACGGCTCGTTCGTCGCGACCCAATATGGCGTGTCCGCGCACGCGAACGGCAACGCCGGCGATACGCGCCTCCTGGTCTCGACCGACGGCGTGCCCGACGTGCCGCTGTCCGGCACGCTCACGCATACCGACTCGCGCGGCTATGCGGTGCTCGACGGGATCTCGCCGTACAACGTGTACGACGCGACCGTCAACGTCGAGAAGCTTCCGCTTGAAGTGCAGGTGTCGAACCCGATCCAGCGCATGGTGCTGACCGACGGCGCGATCGGCTTCGCGAAGTTCAACGTCGCGCGCGGCAGCAACCTGTACCTGACGCTGACCGACGCGGCCGGCAAGCCGCTGCCGTTCGGCGCGTCGGTGCAGGACGCGGCGAACGGCAAGGAGCTCGGCATCGTCGGCGAGGGCGGTGCGGCGTTCCTGACGCAGGTTCAGCCGAAATCCGCGCTCGCGGTGCGCGCGGGCGAGCGCACGTTGTGCACGGTGGACGCACTGCCCAACCAGCTTCAACTCGAAGGCACGCCGATTCCGGTGACGTGCCAGACGCCCGGCGAGTCGCATGCAGCGGCCGCACGGGCCGAACGATGATTTCACGGATCCAGCGATGAACCCAGCTTTCTCTCTTTCCTTCCTGCGACGCGCGTCGTGCATGCTGGCCGCGGCCGGCGCGCTGGCGGCCGGTGCCGCGCACGCGGCGATCGTGCCGGACCGCACACGCGTGATCTTCAACGAAGGCGAACAGGCCGCGATCGTCACCATCACGAACAAGAGCACGACGTATCCGTATCTCGTGCAGTCGTGGCTGGAGGACGCGAAGGGCAACAAGATCACGTCGCCGCTGATGGTCGTCCCGCCGCTGCAGCGCGTCGAGGCGAACGAGCGCAACGTGCTGCGCATCGCGAAGCTGCCGGGCACGGAGCTGCCGGCCGATCGCGAATCGGTCTTCTACCTGAACATCCGCGAAGTGCCGCCGAAGTCCGATACGCCGAACACGCTGCAGATCGCGCTGCATACGCAGATGAAGCTGTTCTACCGGCCGAAGGCCGTGCAGCCCGCCCGCGACGAGGACTGGACGCTGCCGATGACGCTGCGCGTCGATGCGGGGGCGCACAAGCTCGTGTTCGACAACCCGACGCCGTACCACGTGACGGTGATCGAGGTGACGGCGGGCGCGCAGAAGACGCCGGTGCCGATCGAGCCGGTGATGGTGAGCCCGATGAGCACGGCCGACGTGCCGTTCAAGGCGGCGACGCCGTCGACGCTGTTCGTCACGCACATCGACGATTACGGCGGCCAGGTGGCGGTCGAGTATGCGTGCGACGCCGGTGCGTGCAAGAGCGTGAAGCGATGAGCGGCGCGATGCGCGAACGGCGGTTGCCGGCGGCGTGGCTGCGCTGGCTCGTGCTCGCATTGCTGGTCGCGGCGGCGCAGCCGGCGTGGGCATTGCGATGCCTGACGAACAGCGGCGCGACCTCGCTGACCGAGCCGATCGGCGGCGTCGCGTCGTATCCGACCGACGCACCGGACGGATACGTGATCTGGGTGTCGCCGGTCCGCACCACGTCGGGGTATTGCTACAAGGACCTCGGCGATTCGGACAGCTTGAAAGTCGTCGACAACATCTATTTCTACGCGAACCCGAATCGCACGAACCCAGCCGCGTGGGGGCTGGAAATCGGCATCCGCTACAAGGGCATCGACTACTTCGACAAGACGAGCAACCGCGGCGGCGGGGTGTTCACCGGCTATTCGGTGCCGCCGTGCAGCAGGTACGACTTCGATCGCGGGCGTTGCCAGCAGACCCGCATCAGCATCGACTACCAGGTCGTCGTGCGCAAGAAGGGCAACTGGGTCCAGCCGCCGAGCGATATCTACACGGTATTCCAGTTCGACGGCGAGTTCGGGCTGAATGCGTACAACCCGAGCTTCCAGTACCGCCTGAGTGGCCTGCGCAACCTCAAGCCGACGCCGTGCTTCGTCGACGTGCTCGTGACGCCCGAACCGGGCATCGTCAATTTCGGACAGGTGCAGGCCGTCGGCAACGGCTTCATGCCGGCGGTGCCGCGCAAACGGTTTTCGTTGTCGTTGACCAAGAAATGCAACGTGGCGGTACGCGTCGACGGGTACTTCGAAACGAGCTATCCGGTTCAGAACGGCTTGCTGGTGCCGGCGAAGGACAGCAATTTCGGGATCGGCATCGAGGACAGCCAGGGCAAGGCCATTCCATTCAACCAACAGTTCAACCTCGCGCAGTTTCCGTCCAACGTCATGAACCAGAGCGTATTGATGGACGCGGTGCTGAAGTCGTTCGGGCCGCCGAAGATCGGGCGGTTCGATGCGACGGCGACGATTCGGTTGTTCATCTACTGACGCGATCGGCGCGAGCGCGGCTCGACGCACGGCACGTACATCATGAAAAAACGCCGGCATGCCGGCGTTTTTTTCAGACTCGCGGCGCGCAGCTCGAAGCGTTCGGCGACACATTTCGTGATGTGCAATGCGCTTCGGCAGCGGCCGGGGCATTCCGTGGTGTCTTCGCCGAGATCCTGTCGTTCGGCCTGTCCAGTTCGCCAAAACACGGATTCCGCCAATTGATCAGACAAATCCTGATAACTGGAAGGGACATTCGGTAATCGGATTGAGAATGATTTGCGTTTACGTTAAATTGCGCTATCTCGAAATCTGACGGAGCAGATCGATGGCTATGGCGGAAGTGCTCGAACGACCGGCAGCGGCAACGGCGAACCCGTTCCTCGGCAGTTATCCGGACCGGCCGTCGCGCCCCGCGCCGCGTGCGCGCCGTACCGCCGAGCCGCATGCGCAGGGCGCGCTGCTCGACGTGCTGATTTCCCATCGCGCGATGCTCGTCAACGTCGCGCGCGGCTTCGTCGGTTGTGCGAGCCGCGCCGAGGACGTCGTACACGACGTGTTCGTGAAGCTCGTCGAATTCCCGAACCAGGACGCGGTTCGCCAGCCGGTCGCGTACGTGACGCGGATGGTGCGCAACGCATCGATCGACGCATGCCGCCGGCAAAGCCTCGAGAACGTCTATCACACGGAAGAGGACGACGGCTTCGACGTGCCGTCGCCGGAACCGACGCCCGAAGCCGCGCTGATGACGCGCGACACGCTGCGCCGCGTGTGGGCCGCGCTCGACGACCTGCCGGCGCGCAGCCGCGCGGCGTTCGAGATGGTGCGGCTGCGCGAGGAAACGCTGCAGACCGCGGCGCGCGCGCTGAACGTGTCGCAAACGCTCGTGCATTTCATGGTGCGCGACGCGGAGCGGCACTGCGCGGAATGCCTCGACGCGTGCCATCGCGGCGACGCGTGTCCGGCGTTCCTCGGCGGCCGCGCGCGGCGCCGGTAAAAAAACGCGCCGGCCAATCGTCTTCAAGACAGGAGCGGCCGATCCGACGATTCGCCGCTTCGCCTCCCTCAACCGCCTCCCGCTTTTTTCGATCATGACGCAAGCCACGACGCCTTCCGCCGACACCGACGACCTCGTCTACACGGTCGTCATCAACGACGAAGAACAGTATTCGATCTGGCCGACGTTCCGGCCCGTGCCGGCCGGCTGGCGCGAGGTCGGCGTGCGCGGCCCGAAGGCCGACTGCCTCGCGCACATCGAGACCGTCTGGACCGACATGCGCCCCGCGAGCCTGCGCCGCGCGATGGACGGCGATCGCGCGACGCGCGCGTCGTGACCCGCTGCGCCGCGTGCGCGGCGCGCCACCTGAAGAGGACGTTGCATGACCTTGCTTTCGTTGCCGACGCTCGACGACCTGCGTATCGAGCCGGGGCTGCCCACCGTCGTGTCGCCGCGCGGCGCCGACGGCATGTCGATCGACGAGATCGCGCCGCTCGCGCATGCGATCGCGGCCGACACGCTCGAACGGGCGGGCGGTGTGCTGTTCACGGGCTTTCACGTGCCGTCGATCGATGCGTTCCAGCAGTTCGCGGCGTCGTTCGGCGATCCGCTGATCGGCTACGAATACGCGTCGACGCCGCGCAGCCAGGTCGAAGGCGCCGTCTACACGTCGACCGAATACCCGCCGCATCGCGCGATTCCGCTGCACAACGAGCAGTCGTACACGCGCGAGTGGCCGCTGCGGATCTGGTTCCATTGCGCGCTCGCGGCGCCGAAGGGCGGTGCGACGCCGATCGCGGACAGCCGCGCCGTCTATCGCGCGCTCGATCCGGCGCTGGTCGCGCGCTTCGAGCAGCGCGAGCTGCTGTACGTGCGCAATTTCGGCCAGGGGCTCGACCTGCCGTGGCAGCAGTCGTTCGGCACGGACGAGCCGGCCGAGGTCGAGCGGATGTGCGCGGCGCGCGGAATCGAATGCGCATGGCGCACCGATGACGACGGCGAACTGCTGTTGCGCACGCGCGAACGCTGCCAGGCCGTCGCGCGCCATCCGCGCACCGGCGAGCGCGTGTGGTTCAACCAGGCGAACCTGTTTCACCTGTCCGCGCTCGACGACGACATGCAGGAAGCGCTCGTCGACGCGGTCGGGCTCGAGAACGTGCCGCGCAACGTGTATTACGGCGACGGCGCGCCGCTCGAGGCCGACGCGCTCGCGGAAATCCGCGGCGTGCTCGATCGCCAGCGCATCGTGTTCCCGTGGCGGACGGGCGACGTGCTGATGCTCGACAACATGCTGACCGCGCACGCACGCGACCCGTTCGACGGGCCGCGCAAGGTGGTCGTCGCGATGGCGCAAAGTTATGCGGTCCCGCGCGCGGCCGAACGGAGGACCGATGACGCGTAGTCCCGCCGCGCTCGCCGCGCGCGGATTGACGGTGGGTTATCGCGACCATGTCGTGATCGACGGGCTGGACCTGTCGATCGCGGCCGGCCGCGTGACGGCGCTGTGCGGCCCGAACGGCTGCGGCAAGAGCACGCTGCTGCGCACCCTCGCGGGCCTGCAGCCTGCGCGTGCGGGCCACATCGACGTGAACGGCACGCCGCTCGCGTCGTTTCGCCGTCGCGCGCTCGCGCGCGAGCTGACGATGCTCGCGCAGTTCAATCAGATTCCGTCGGGGCTGACGGTGCGCGAGCTGGTCGCGTACGGCCGCTACGCGTATGGCGGTTTCCTGCGCGGGTTGTCGCGCGCCGACCATGCGGCGATCGACGAGGCGCTCGACACGAGCGGCCTCGCCCGCGACGCCGAGCGTGACGTCGGCGCGCTGTCGGGCGGCGAGCGGCAACGCGCGTGGATCGCGATGGCGCTCGCGCAGCAGGCGCCGATCGTGCTGCTCGACGAGCCGACGACCTATCTCGACATCCATCACCAGCTCGACATCCTCGATGCGCTGCGCGCGCTGAACCGCGCACGCGGGCTGACGATCGTGTGGGTCCTGCACGACCTGAACCAGGCGGCCGCATACAGCGACGACATCGTGCTGATGCGTGCCGGCCGCCTCGTCGCGCAGGGCTCGCCCGACGCGATGCTGGAACCGGCGCGGCTGCGCGCGGCGTTCGGCGTCGACATGCTGAAGCTCGCGCATCCGCAAACGGGCGCGCCGATGTGCGTGCCGGCCTACGGGCCGCCGGCATCCGGCACGGCGGGCGCGTTCGATCGCGCCGTTCAACGGGATATCGCCGTATGACGACGTTCGCGATGCGCAAGCGGCTCGCGGCGAGCGGGCAGGGCGCGGCATCCGGCCGCCGTGCCGGCGCGCTCGCGTTCGGCCTCGTCGCGTTGATCGCGGCGCTGGCCGTGTTGCGCGTTGCACCGGACCTGCGCGTATGGTGGAACGCGGTGCCCGGCAGCGACGCCGCCGCGCTCGCGGGCGTGTTCCTGTTCGACCTCAACCTGCCGCGTGTCGCGGCCGCGCTCGTCGCGGGCGGCTGCCTCGGCATCGCGGGCGCGCTGTTCCAGTCGCTCACGCGCAACCCGCTCGCGTCGCCCGACCTGCTCGGCGTGACGGGCGGCGCCCAGCTCGGCCTGCTCGCCGCGATGCTGGTGCCGGCGCTCGCTGGTGTCGCGTCGGTGCCGCTGCTGTTCGTGTGCGGGCTGATCGCCGCCGCGTGCGCGATCGTCGCGGCGGGCGGCTGGCGCGCGACGCCGCTGCGGCTCGTGCTCGCGGGCAGCGTCTGCATGCTGCTGTTCGCGGCGCTGTCGACGCTCGTGCTCGCGTTTTTCGAGCAGAACATCGCGGGCGCGGCGCTGTGGACCAACGGCAGTCTCTATCAACCCGGCGCGACCGGGCTCGCGCTCGCCGCGCGCTGGCTCGTCGTGCCGCTGCTGGCGCTGCCGTTCGTGATCCGGCCGCTGAATCCGCTCGCGCTCGGCGACGAGGCGGCGGCCGCGGCCGGCGTGCGCGTCGACGCGGCGCGGCTCGCCGCGACGATCGTCGCGGTCGCGTTCACGAGCGTGGCCGTCAGCATCGCCGGCCCGCTGTCGTACGTCGGGCTCGTCGCGCCGAACCTGCTGCGCCAGGTGCGCGGCGCACGCGCGGCCCGGCTCGGCGTGCTGGCGCCGCTGTCGGCGCTCGCGGGCGGCGCGCTCGTGCTCGTCACCGACAGCGCGGTGCTCGCGTCGGGCCTCGACGCGACGCTGTCGACCGGCGTCGCGATCGCGCTCGTCGGCACGCCGCTGATGCTCGCGATGATCCGGCGCGGCGCCGCATGGTCGGGCGTGCTGCACGCACAAGCCGAACGCGCGGCCGGCAGCGGGTCGACGCGGATGGTCGCCTGGCTCGAACGGCTCGGCTGGCCGCTGCGCACCGCGTTGTTCGTCGTGGCCGGCGGGCTAGTCGTGTGCGTCGGCGTGTCGGCCGGTCCCGAATGGCTGTCGCCGGCACGCTGGTCCGCCGCGCTGTCGGGTCACGATGCCGTCGCGCGGATGCTGATCGACCTGCGCATGCCGCGGCTGCTGTGCGCGCTTCTCGCGGGTGCGCTGCTGGCCGTGAGCGGGGTCGCGATGCAGAGCGTCGTGCGCAACCCGCTCGCGGGGCCCGAAGTGCTCGGCGTCACGCAGGGCGCGGGGCTCGTCACGCTGTTCGCGCTGTCGACGTGGCCGCTGATGGGGCACGTGACGCTCGGCGTGGCCGCGTTGATCGGCGGTGCGCTGTCGCTCGCGATCACGCTCGTGCTGAATCACCGGCATCGTTACGCGCCGCTCGCGGTCGCGCTGACCGGCATCGTGATCGGCGCGTTGTGGACCACGCTCGCGCAATGGCTGATCACGCAGGAAAGCGTGCAGCCCGCGCGCTTCGTCGTGTGGCTCGTCGGCGGCACCTATGGCCGCGGGTGGGGCGAGGTGTCGATGCTGCTGCCGTGGTGCGTGCTCGCGGTCCCCGTATTCGCATGGCTCGCGCGGCCGCTCGACATGCTCGCGCTCGGCGACGACCAGGCGGCCGCGCTCGGCCTGCCGGTCGCCGCGCTGCGGCCGCTCGCGCTGACGATCGCGACGCTCGCCGCCTGCGCGGCCGTCGCGGCGGTCGGGCCGGTCGGCTTCATCGGGCTGATGGCGCCGCACGTCGCGACGATGCTCGGCGCGCGCCGGCACCGCACGCGGCTGTGGCTTGCGGCCGCATGCGGCGCGCTGATCCTCGGGTGCGCCGACCTGGCCGCCCGCACGGTTGTCGCGCCGCGCGAAGTGCCCGCCGGCGTGCTGACCGCGCTGATCGGCGCGCCGTATCTGCTCGGGCTGCTGATCCTCGAGGGGCGCCGCGCCCGGCGCGCGGGGCGATGACGCCGGCGCTCGACGGTGCACGCGCCACGCGCTTTTCCGAGTTCGCGCCCGAACCGTTTGCCGAGCATCTCGACGCGGTGTGGCTCGGGATGCCCGACGACGCGCACGCGCCGGGCCGGATCGTCGTGCCCGTCGGCGCGCTGCCCGATCATCGCGATGCGCTGCTCGACGCGATGGTCCGTCACTACGGCGGCGATCCGGCGCTGCACGCGCGTGCGCTGATGTCGCAATGGAGCAAGTACTACTTCGGCCGCGCGGCGCCTGCCGGCGTGGTCGCCGCGCTGACGCTGGGCCGGCCGCTCGACATGGCGCCGGAGCGCACGTTCGTCGCGCTCGACGACGGGATGCCGGCCGCGCTGTATTTCGCGCCGGACGCGCTCGGCGCGCCGTGCGTCGCGCCCGCGCCGCGCTACGCGGGGCTCGTCGCGCATCTCGGCGCGGTGATCGACCTGCTCGCGGCGATGGGCCGCGTCACGCCGCGCGTGCTGTGGAGCAACGCGGGCAACCTGCTCGACTATCTGCTCGACGCGTACCGTTCGCTGCCATGCGCGGCCGATCCCGCTCGCGATGCCGACTGGCTGTTCGGCGCGTCCTGCGTCGACGGCGAGCCGAATCCGCTGCGCCTGCCGGTGCGCGACGCCGTGCCGCGCTCGCCGCTGCTGCCGACGCCGTTTCGCGCGCGCCGCGTGTGCTGCCTGCGCTATGAAATTCCTGGAGAAACGCAACTGTGTGGAAGCTGCCCGCTGCTATTGACGATGGACGACGCGACGCTGGCCGAGCAGGACGCGATCCGGTGACGCCGGCACCGCATGCCGGCCGTCGCCATGCGCTCGGCGCACTGGCCGCGCTCGGCGTCGCATGCTGCGGCGCGCTGGCCGCGCCGGCCGCCGCGATCGCGAACGACGCGCGCGGCGGGCAGGGCGGCATGCCTTCTCAACCGGGCCGCTTGCTTGCCGGCAACCCCGTCGTATCGCAGGCGAGCGCGACGATGCCCGTGCGGCCACAACGCGTGGTCGCGCTCGACTTCATGTTCGCCGAAAGCGTGATCGCGCTCGACATCGTGCCGGTCGGCATGGCCGATACCGCGTTCTATCCGGGTTGGCTCGGCTACGAGAGCGACCGGCTCGCGCACGTGACCGACATCGGCTCGCGTCAGGAGCCGGGGCTCGAGGCGATCGCCGCGGTGAAGCCCGACCTCATCATCGGCGTCGGCTTCCGGCATGCGCCGATCTTCGCCGCGCTTGACCGGATCGCGCCGACGATTCTGTTCCAGTTCAGCCCGAACGTGTCGGAAGACGGCGTGCCCGTCACGCAGCTCGACTGGATGCGCCAGATCTTCCGGACGATCGGCACCGTCACCGGGCGCGAAGCGCGCGCAAAGGCGGTCGAAGCACAGCTCGACGCGGGGATCGCGCGCAACGCATCGCGGCTCAGGGCGGCGGGACGCGGCGGCGAACGCATCGCACTGCTGCAGGATCTCGGGTTGCCCGATCGTTACTGGGCGTATACCGGCAACAGCACGTCGGCGGGCCTCGCGCGCGCGCTCGGGCTCGACCCGTGGCCGAAGAAGCCGACGCGGGAAGGCACGCTTTACGTGACGTCCGCCGATCTGCTTCGGCAACGCGATCTCGCCGTGCTGTTCGTCACCGCGACGGGGATGGACGTGCCGCTGTCGTCGAAACTCGATTCGCCGGTGTGGCGTTTCGTGCCTGCGCTGCGTGAACGCAGGATCGCGCTCGTCGAACGGAACATCTGGGGGTTCGGCGGCCCGATGTCGGCGCTGAAGCTGGCCGACGTGATGACCGATACGCTGCTGAAGCTGCCGGCCATGCGCTGAACGCGCGGCTTGTCGCTCGCGGGCAGGGCAGCGCGTGAACGAAAGTCGCGCAGGCATTCGTTTGTCGCGGCATCCCGGCGGTGTTACGCATATACCAGTACACCGAACGATATTTCATTCCTGCTTTTCCAATCCCTTCCACTCCGCCGAACCGAACACCAGCCGCCTGCGCGCGGCAATCGCGGCACGCAGGCGGCCGGTGTTCACGCATGCTTACGCGCTGAGCGCATCGGCGCCATCCCGTGCGCGTGACCGCGCGGGCGTCGTGTCGCTGACGATCTGTCCGTTGTCGAGCTTCAGCAGGCGGTCGGCGAGATCGAAATAGCGATCGTCGTGCGTGATCACGATCACGGCCTTGCCGCGCGCGCGCAGTTCGGGCAGCAGCTGCTCGTAGAACACCGCCTTGAACGACGGATCCTGGTCGGCCGCCCATTCGTCGAACAGGTAGAACGGCCGGTCTTCCAGATACGCGACGACGAGCGCGAGCCGCTTGCGCTGCCCGGTCGACAGCGCGCGGTTCGAGAACGCGCCGTCGACGACCTTCACCTTGTGATCGAGCGCGAGCTTCGCGACCAGCGCGTTCGCGCGCGCATCGGCCTGCGCACGCGCCGGATCGTCGGGATCGACGATGCCGAGCAGCGCATCGAACAGATGGAAGTCGTTGAACACCGCGCTGAAGCGTTGCCGGTACGCGGCGCGCTCGCGCCAGCCGATCGTCCGGCCGTCGACCTCGATCGCGCCTTCCTCCGGCTCGTAGAGCCCCGTCAGGACCTTCGCGAGCGTCGTCTTGCCGCTGCCGTTGCCGCCGACGATGAACACGAGCTCGCCCGGCCGGATCGTCAGGTCGATCGGCCCGATTCGGAACATCCGTTCGTCGCGCTCGTGGAAATACGCGTGCGTGACGCCGCGCAGCGTGACGGCGCCAGCCGGCGGCACGTCGGGGGCGTCGCTGGCGGGCGGCACCGTGCGCAGCGCGCCGAACTCGGCCATCACGCCCTCGATGCGCCCGAGCGACACGCGCGCCGCATTGACGGTCGGCAGGTTGTTCAGCAGCCCGTCGAGCGGCACCAGCATGAACAGGAACACGACGACGTAGCCGGCCGCCGTGCCTGCATCCGCATGCACGCCGAGCTGCGGCCAGAACGCGGCTGCGCCGAGGAATACGTAGAACAGGAAGATGATCCAGCCGACGCCGACCGCATATGCGCTGAACGCGCGGCGGCGATGGTCGCGCACCTCGCCGATCGCCGCGCCGAGCTGGCCGTCGACGAACTGGCGCGCGCGCGCGTCGTGCAGCTTCAGTTCCTTCGCGCCGGAGAACAGCGAGCCGAGATAGCCGAACAGGCGATCCTGCGCCTGGCCGGCCGCCTCGAGCGACGCGATCGCGCGGCGGTCGCCGGTGTGATAGCCGAGCGAGCCCGCGACGATCGCGGTCAGCGCGAGCAGGCACACGGGCCACGACAGCCACGCGAGATAGCCGAGGCAGCCGAACACGATCGAGCCGTGCATCACCAGGTTCGGCAGCGCGAAGAACAGCATCGACACGTTGGTCGCGTCGTCGGTCAGCACCGACTGCACGGGCGCCGCGCCGATCCGCTCTATGTCGCGCAGCTCGGCCGCGCCGACGCGCCGCGCGAGATGCACGCGCAGCCGCGCCATCGTGTCCTGCGACAGCCGGGCGAACAGCGTGCCCGACACGATGCGCGTAACGAGCGCGATCACCGCGCACAGCGCGAAGCGCCACGCGAGCGACGCGTCGGCCGCGCCGGGCGTCGCGAGCGCGCGGTTCAGCGTCGCGACGAGCAGCACGCTCGCGACGCCGTTGAGCACGCAGGCGACGAGCGCCAGCGCGAGCGATGCGCGGCTTTCGCGCAGCAGCGCGAGGATCAGGCGGGCCGCGGGGCGGCCGGGGGAGGCGTCGA
The DNA here is from genome assembly GCF_902833125.1 of Burkholderia sp. BCC1640. NCBI lineage: Bacteria > Pseudomonadati > Pseudomonadota > Betaproteobacteria > Burkholderiales > Burkholderiaceae > Burkholderia > Burkholderia sp. BCC1640. The sequence goes on from NZ_CADFEF010000029.1 coordinate 72,334, forward strand.
GGGACGGCGGGGAAGCAGGCTCGTGGGCGGCGGTCATCGGCAACGTCGGTAAATGAAGGGCAGGCAAATATGCGGAAACGGCGAGATTGATGCGAAAGCAGCGCGCCGGACGGGCCCGGTCGCGGCTTTCCTCCCTGATAGACGAACGGGCCGCGCAAATATTTAGCGGTGCCTTCAAAAAATGCATCCGTTCTGGCTTTGCGCGCAAAACGGTAAAAAATCGGCCGCGCCGTTCGTCACACCAGTGAAGCCGCCCCATGCGGCCCCGAGACTTGGCCGAAGCGGCCGGACCGAAGGACTTCACGCATATGACGAGTTTCCCGACTGCGCTGCATCACCGAATTCGCGAACTGGCGCGCCGCGCGCCCGACGCACCCGCGCTCGCCGCGCCTTTCCAGAACGACCTGCGCCTGTCGCGCGGCGCGCTCGATGCGCGTGCGTCGCACCTTGCGCGGCAGTTGCGCGCGGCCGGTGTCGGCGCGGAGGTGCGGGTGGGCGTCTGCGTCGAACGCTCGTGCGAGCTGTTCGTCGCGCTGCTTGCCGTGCTGAAGGCGGGCGGCGTATTCGTGCCGCTCGACCCGCGTCATCCGGCCGCGCGTCTGGACTGGATCGTCCGCGATGCGCAACTGCGCCACGGGATCGTCGACGCGGCCGGCCGCGCGGCGCTCGGCGCGCCGTTCGAACACGCGTTCGACGCTATGTCCGCGGATGCGGCGGCCGCCGCCGTCGTCGACGACGAGGACGTGCCGGTGCATCCGCGCTCGGCGGCCTACATGATCTATACGTCGGGCTCGACCGGCATGCCGAAGGCGGTGGTCGTCGAGCACGGGCCGCTCGCCGCGCATTGCGACGCGCTCGCGGCCGCGCTGCCGATCGAGGGCGGCGACCGCCTGTTGCATTTCGCGTCGGTCAATTTCGACGCGGCGCACGAATGCTGGCTCGCGCCGCTCGCGGTCGGCGCGAGCGTGACGATTGCGCCGCCGCAGCCGTTCGCGCCGGACGCCGCCCATGCGCTGATGGTGAGTGAATCCATCAGCGTCGCCGCGTTTCCGCCCGCGTATCTGCGCGAATTCGCGGCCGTCGCCGCGCGCGACGGCGTGCCGCCGGCATTGCGCGTGCTCGCGTTCGGCGGCGAGGCGCTGCCGCAACAGGCATTCGAATTCGTGCGCCGCACGTTCCCGTCGGTTCGCCTGATCAACGGCTACGGGCCGACCGAGGCCGTGATCTCCCCGATGCTGTGGCCGGTCGAGCCGGGCGAAATGCCGGTGCTGGCCGATGACGATGCGTATGCATCGCTGCCGATCGGTCGCGCGATCGGCCCGCGCGTCGCGCGCATCGATGGCGGCGAGTCCGGCGAACCGGGCGAGGGCGGCGAGCTGCTGCTCGGCGGCGTATGTCTCGCGCGCGGCTATCACGGCCGCCCGGCGCTGACGGCCGAACGCTTCATTCCCGATGCGCACGGCGAACCCGGTGCCCGCGTGTACCGCACCGGCGACCTCGCTCGTCTGCGTGCCGATGGCGCGTTCGATTATCTCGGCCGTCTCGACGACCAGGTCCAGGTGCGCGGCGTGCGTGTGGAGCCCGCGGAAATCGCCGCGTGCTTGCGCGCGCATCCGGCGGTGGCCGACGCGGCCGTGATCGCCGAAACCGGCAACGGGCCGACGCGGCTGATCGCGTGCGTCGCGCTGCGCGCGGCCGCCGACGATGCGGCGCTGAAGGCGCACGTGGGCGCGCAGTTGCCCGCCGCGTGGCAGCCGCACCGGTTCGTGCGCTGCGACGCGCTGCCGTACACGCTGAACGGCAAGATCGACCGCGCTGCGCTACGCGAGCGCATCGCCGCCGCCCGCGACACCGAACGGCCCGCGGGCGACGTCCCGCGCACGCCGACCGAGCAGCAGATCGCCGGCGTCTGGCAAACGCTGCTCGGCCTCGACGCGACGCCGTCGCGCGACGACCGCTTCTTCGTGCTGGGCGCCGATTCGCTCGCCGCGATGCAACTGCAGGCCGCGATCCGCGCCGCGTTGCGCGTGAACCTGCGGCTCGACACGCTGTTCGCCGATCCGGCGCTGGCGGAGCTGGCCGCGCACGTCGATCGCGCGGAACGCGAAACGGGCGCGCCGCTGGCCGCGATTGCCGCACGCCGCGCGCCGGCCGATTCCGCCGCATCGAGCGCCCCGTACGTCGACCGCACCGCATCGCTCGCACAGCAGCGCTTCTGGGTGCTCGCGCAAACGCGCGACGCCAGCACCGCGTATCACATCGCCGCGCACTGGACGATCGACGGCGTGCTCGACCGCGCCGCATTGCAGCGCGCGCTCGATCACGTGATCGAACGGCACGACGCATGGCGCACGACCCTCGTCGACAACGACGACGGCATCGTGATGCAGCGCATCCATGCCCGCTTGCCGGTCACGATCGCGACGCTCGACTTGCGCGACCAGCCGCCGGCCGCGCGCGACGCGCAAGCCGCGCGCCTCGCCGAGCGCGACGCCGGCACGCCGTTCGATCTGTCGAACGGGCCGCTGCTGCGCGCGACGCTCGTCGCGCTCGCCGACGACCGCCACCGCCTGCTGCTGACCGCGCATCATGCGATCACCGACGGCTGGAGTTCGCGCTGCGCATTCGACGAGCTGTCGGCTGCGTACCGCGCGTATGCGGAAGGCCGCGAACCGTCGTTGCCGGCACTGCCGATCCAGTACGCCGACTACGCGGACTGGCAGCGCGACATGCTCGCCGGCGGCGAAGGCGAGCGTCAGCTCGACTACTGGCGCGGCGCGTTGCGCGACGTGCCGGGCCCGCTCGCACTGCCGGTCGACCGCCAGCCCGGCGCGACGCGCACGCTGCAGGGCGCACGCGTGTCGGTCCGCCTGCCCGACGCGGTCGCTGCCGACGTCCGGCGTCTCGCGCGCGACGCACAGGCCACGGTCTTCACGGTGCTGCTGGCCGCGCTCGACGCATGGCTGTCGCGCGTGACCGGCGAGACCGACGTGGTCGTCGCGGTGCCGGTCGCGCATCGCCAGCGCCCGGAAACGCGTGCGCTGCTCGGGCTGTTCCTGAATACGGTCGCGCTGCGCGTGCGGGTGGCGCCGACGCTGCCGTTCCGCGCGCTGGTCGACGCGGCACGCACGGCGGCGCTCGATGCGGTCGCGCACCAGGACGTGCCGTTCGAGCGCGTCGTCGATGCAGTGAAGCCGCCCGTCAAGCGCGGCGATGAATGGCTGCGCGTGAAATTCGCGCAGCAGTTCGATGCGCGGCACGACAGCGTGCTGCCGGGCGCGACCGCGGTTGCGACGCCGGGGCCCGATCTCGCCGCGCGCTTCGACTTCGCGCTGGATTTCACCGACGACGCGCACGGCATCGAACTGGTCGCCGCCTATGCGACCGACTGCATCGATGCCGGCACCGCGCGCGCGTGGCTCGACAGCTATGCGGCGCTCGTTGCGTCCGCCGCGCATGAACCGCATCGCACGACAGCCGCGCTGCCGTGCGATGCGTCGCCGGTGTCGCGCCAGCCGCGCGACGGCCGCGCGCTGAACGTCGAACACGCCGACATCGTCGCCGCCTTCGCGCGGCAGGCTGCCGCGTATCCCCATCGCGTCGCGCTCGCCGATGCGTCGGCATCGCTGACGTTCGCCGAGCTCGACGATGCGTCGAACCGCATCGCGCATGCGCTGAAGCTGCGCGGCGCGACGGCAGAAGCACCCGTCATCGTCTGCATCGAGCGTTCGGTCCGCTTCGTCGTCGGTTTGCTCGGCGCGCTGAAAGCCGGCGCGCTGGCCGTGCTGCTCGACCCGGCTCAGCCGGCCGCACGCGTCGCAGCCGCGGCCGCCGATTGTGGTGCACGCTGGGCGCTCGTCGCGCAGGGTCGGGATGTGGCCGCGTGGCCGGCCGGCAATGCCGCGCAGCCGCTCGATGTCGACGCGCTCGCACAGGACGCGACGCTCGCGCATGCGGCCGGCATCCGCGTCGCGCCGCATTCCGAGCAGGGCGCCTATCTGATCTACACGTCGGGTTCGACCGGCACGCCGAAGGGCGTCGTCGTGTCGCACGGCGCACTGGCCGACTACGTACAGGGGATGCTCGACGAACTCGCGTTCGCACCGGACGCATCGTTCGCGATGGTGTCGACCGTCGCCGCCGACCTCGGCCACACGACGCTGTTCGGTGCGCTGTGCGCGGGCCGCACGCTGCACCTGCTGCCGGCCGCGTGCGCGTTCGATCCGGACCTGTTCGCACACGAGATGCGCCGCCGCGACGTCGGCGTGCTGAAGATCGTGCCGAGCCACCTGCAGGCGCTGCTCGATGCGCGCGTGCCGGCCGACGTGCTGCCGCGCCACGCGCTCGTGACCGGCGGCGAAACGCTGACGTGGGCGCTCGTCGCGCGCCTGGCCGCGCTCGCGCCGGCCTGCCGCGTGATCAACCATTACGGGCCGACCGAAGCGACCGTCGGCGCGATCGCGTGCGACACCGCGTCGATCGGCGCCGATGCGCGCGATCCCGCGATCGGCGTGCCGCTCGGCCTGCCGCTGCCGAATGCGCGCGCGCTGGTGCTCGACGCATTCGGCGCGTGCGTGCCGGCCGGTGCAACGGGCGAACTGTATCTGGGCGGGCCGGGCGTGGCGCGCGGCTACCTGAACCGGCCGGCGCAGACCGCCGAGCGCTTCGTGCCCGACCCGTTCACGCCCGGTGCGCGCCTGTATCGCACCGGCGACCGCGTGCGCCTGCGCGCGGACGGCCGTCTCGCGTTCCTCGGCCGCATCGACGACCAGGTGAAGATTCGCGGCTATCGCGTGGAACCGGGCGAGGTGAGCGCGGCGGTACGCGCGACCGGCCCGATCGCGCAGGCCGAGACGCTCGCGATCGAGCACGACGCCCGCCTGCGGCTCGCGACGTTCGTCGTGATGCGCGACGGCGCGGCATTCGACGAGCCCGCCATGCGCGCGGCACTCGGCGCGACGCTGCCCGACTACATGGTGCCCGCGCAGTTCGTCGCGCTCGCGCGCCTGCCGGTGACCGCGAACGGCAAGATCGATCGCGCGGCGCTGCGCGAACTGGCCGCCGCGCCGGTGGCGGTTGCCGCCGGCGACGCGCCGCAGGGCCCGGTCGAAACGGCGCTCGCCGAAGTCTGGCAGGCGGTGCTGAAGGCGCCGCACGTCGGCCGCGACGACAACTTCTTCGAGCTCGGCGGCGATTCGATTCTGGTGCTGCAGGTGATCGCACGCGCCCGCAAGCGCGGCGTGCGCTTCACGCCGAAGCAGTTGTTCGACGGCCCGACGGTCGCCGAACTCGCGCGCATCGCGAAAACCGGGGACGTCGCCGCCGCGCCGTCGGCGCCGGCTCAGGCCGCAACGGCTGCCGCAGCGGCGATCCTGACGCCGGCACAGCAGCGCTTCTTCGCGCTCGACGTGCCGCATCCGGGCCACTGGAACCAGTCGGTCGCGTTCGACGTGCGTGGCCCGTTCGACGCCGATGCGTTCGCACGTGCATTCGACGCGCTGCTCACGCATCACGACGCGTTCCGCCAGCGCTTCGCACGCGGCGCCGACGGCCACTGGCACGCGATTGATGCAGCGAAACCGTACGACGCGCTTCCGTTCGTCGACGTCTCCGCGTGCGACGAAGCCGACGCGCTGGCGCGCTTCGACGCGTTGCAGCGCCGCCTCGATCTCGGCCGCGGGCCGCTCGCGTGCGCATGTGCGGCGCGGCTGCCGGACGGCGCGACGCGGCTGTATCTGGCGATTCATCACGCGATCGTCGACGGCGTGTCGTGGCGCATCCTGCTCGACGACCTGGACGCCGCGTATCGCGCCGCATGCGAGCGCACGCCGGTGCGCCTGTCCCAGCCGGGCTTGCGTGCGGATGCCTGGGCCGCGCGCCTCTCACGTGCCGCGACGGATCCGGCATCGCCGTTCGCCGCCGAAACGGCTTACTGGGCCGGCATGGCGGAGGGCGACGATCTCGTGCCGGATCATCCCGACGCACCGGCGACGAACGCCGACGCGGCCGTCGTCGTGCAGACGATCGACGCGGCGCTGACCCGCGCCGCGCTGACCGACGCGCACGCCGCGTATCGCACGCAGACGATCGAACTGCTGGGGGCGGCGCTCGCGCTGGCGCTGGCCGGGGCCAGCGGCGCCGCGTCGTGCCGCGTCGAACTCGAAGGGCATGGCCGCGAGGCGCTGTTCGACGACGCGGACGCGAGCCGCACGATCGGCTGGCTGACGAGCCACTATCCGGTCACGCTGCCCATCGAAGCCACCGCGCGCGACACGCTGTGCGCCGTCAAAGACACGCTGCGCGCGGTGCCGCACAAGGGGCTCGGCTTCGGTGTGCTCGCGCACTACGGCGACGCGGCGACGCGTGCGGCGCTGGCCGCCGTGCCGCGTCCGCGCGTCACATTCAACTATCTCGGCCAGTTCGACGCACCGCGCGACGCGACGCTCGTGCCGCGCTTCGGCGGCACCGGCATCGAGCGCGACCCGCAAGGGCCGCTCGGCAACACGCTCGCGATTCACGCCTACCTCGATACCGACCGCGACGGCGCACGCACGCTGAAGGTTCACTGGGTCTACGGCGCGCCGCAGTTCGCGCGCGCGACGATCGATGCATTCGCGGATCGCTTTGCCGCCGCGCTGCGCGAACTCGCCGACGCATGCGCAGCGCGTGTCGCGCATCGCGGCGGCGGTGCGACGCCGGGCGATTTTCCGCTCGCCCGGGCCGCCGGCCTCACACAGGCCGCGATCGAGCGCGCACCGCTCGACTGGCGCACGATCGACGACGTGTATCCGCTGTCGCCGATGCAGCAGGGGATCCTGTTCCATGCGCTGTTCGCGCCGGGTCATGCAAGCTACGTGAACCAGCTCGTCGCGACCGCGACGGCGCTCGATGCCGACCGGCTCGCGGCCGCGTTCGCAGCGTCCATCGCACGCCACGACATCCTGCGCACCAGCGTGATGCCCGACGAGGCCGCACCGCTGCAATGCGTGCATCGCCACGCGCGGATGCCGGTCGAACAGCTCGACTGGCGCATGCGCGGCGACACGCTGGACACCGATTTCGACGCGTGGCTCGCGGCCGACCGCGCCCGCGGCTTCGACTGGCGCGAGCCGCCGCTGATGCGGATCACGCTGATCCGCATGACGGACGACGCGTGGCGCGTCGTGTGGACGCGCCACCACGTGCTGCTCGACGGGTGGAGCACGGCGCGCCTGCTTGCCGACGTGCTGCGCGACTATCGCGACCCCGACGCGGTATCGCCGTTCGCGAGCCGCCCGGCGCTGCGCTATCGCGACTTCATCGCGTGGCTCGGCACGCGCGACCGCGAGGCCGACGAGCGCTTCTGGACCGGGCGGCTTGCGCGTCTCGACGCGCCGACATTGATCGCCGAGCGCGCGGCCGACCGCGCGGATGCGCAGATGGTCACGTGGCGCGCGACGATCGACGCGGCTGCGACGACGCGTGTCGCGCAAACGGCGCGTGCGCTGAAGCTGACCGTCAACACGCTGGTGCAGGGCGCCTGGGCGCTCGCGCTGCAGCGCATGACGCATCAGCCGGCCGTCGCGTTCGGCGCGACCGTCGCGGGCCGTCCCGATGCGCTCGCGGACGTCGACACGGTGCTCGGCCTCTTCATCAACACGCTGCCCGTCATCACCGCACCCGCGCCGCAACAATGCGCGGCCGACTGGCTGCAGACGCTGCAGCGCGAAAACGCAGCTGCGGCCGAGCATGCGCACACGCCGCTCGCCGACATCCAGCGCTGGGCACGCGGCGCCGGCGGCGCACTGTTCGACACGCTCGTCGTGTTCGAGAACTATCCCGTTGACGACACGGCGCACGACGCCGATCCGCGCGCGCTCGCACTGAGCGGCGTGCGCAGCATCGAGTCGACCGACTTCGCGCTGACGCTCGTGATCGAGAGCGGCGCCGAACTGACGATCGACTACGGCTACGACACCGCGCGCGTGGATACGCACCAGGTCGAACGCTGGCACCGCGCGTTCGCGTGCGCGCTCGATGCGCTGGCCCGCACGCCGGACGCGCTGCTCGGCACGCTGTCGATCGCCGACGACGCGACGCGCGACGCACTGGCGCGCGCGCAGGACACCGCGCGGACGTGGCCGGACGCGCAACGCCAACCGCTGCATCTGCAATTCGCGGCCGCCGCACGGGCGACGCCCGACGCGATCGCGCTCGAGCACGCGGATGCCGACGGTGACGTGCAGCGCGCGACCTATCGCGAGCTCGACCTGAGCACGACGCGCGTCGCCGCCGCATTGCACCGGCGCGGCGTGCGGCCCGACACGCCGGTTGCGCTGTGCGTCGAGCGTTCGTTCGACATGGTGACGGCGCTCGTCGGCGTGCTGAAGGCCGGCGCCGCTTACCTGCCGGTCGATCCCGACTATCCGGCCGAGCGCATCGCGTACCTGCTGCGCGACGCGCGGCCCGCGGTCGCGATCACGCAGACGCATCTGCGCGCGCAAGTCGAGGCCGCGCTCGGCGACGACGCGACGACGCAACTGCTGACGGTGGCCGATCTGCTCGAGGACGAGGCGGGCGAAGTGGACGCCCCCGCCGACTATGCAACCGACATCGACGAGGCACAGCTCGCCTACCTGATCTATACGTCCGGCTCGACCGGCAAGCCGAAGGGCGCCGGCAACTCGCACGGCGCGCTCGCGAACCGCATCGCGTGGATGCAGCACGCGTACCGGCTGACGCGCGACGACGTCGTGCTGCACAAGACGCCGTTCGGCTTCGACGTGTCGGTGTGGGAATTCGTGTGGCCGCTCGCGACCGGCGCGAAGCTCGCGATCGCCGCGCCCGGCGACCACCGCGATCCGGCCCGCCTCGCGGCGGCGATCCATGCGCACGGCGTGACGGTGCTGCACTTCGTGCCGTCGATGCTGGCCGCGTTCGCCGCGTATCTCGACGATTTTTCCGCCGCCGCGCAATGCGACAGCGTGCGCCTGATCGTCGCGAGCGGCGAGGCGCTCGCGCCCGAACTCGTCGCGAAGGTCGCGCGCCTCGTGCCGAACGCGACGCTCGTGAACCTGTACGGGCCGACGGAAGCCGCCATCGACGTGTCGCACTGGACCTGCGGCCCCGACGACGCCAGCGCCGTCGCGGTGCCGATCGGCCATCCGATCGCGAACCTGCAGCTGCACGTGCTCGACGCGGCCTGGCAGCCCGTGCCGGCCGGCGCGACCGGCGAACTGTATCTGGCGGGCGCGGGCCTCGCGCGCGGCTATCTCGGCCGCCCGGGGCTGACGGCCGAGCGTTTCGTGCCCGATCCGTTCGTGCCGGGCGCCCGCATGTATCGCACCGGCGACCTCGCACGGCGTCGCGCCGATGGCGCGCTCGACTACCTCGGCCGCGTCGACACGCAGGTGAAGCTGCGCGGCCAGCGGATCGAGCCGGGCGAGATCGAGGCGCTGCTGCGCGCGGCGCCCGGCGTGCACGACGCGGTCGTGATCGTGCGCGACGCGCAGCTGATCGGCTATGTCGCACGTGGCGACGCGGGGCCGCTCGACCGTGCAGCCTTGCTGGATTCACTGCGCGCACAGTTGCCTGCCTACATGGTGCCGTCGCAGCTGATCGAACTCGACGCGCTGCCGGTCACGCCGAACGGCAAGTGCGACCGCCATGCGCTGCCCGCGCCGGTGCGCGAAGCGGCTGCGGCCGTTGAACTCGCGACCGACACGCAGCGCGCGCTCGCGGCGATCTGGCAGCGCGTGCTGCACGTGGACGCGATCGGCCGCGACGACGATTTCTTCCAGCTCGGCGGCCACTCGCTGCTCGCGACGCAAGCGCATGCGCAGGCGAACCTGCACTGGGGCCTCGCGCTGCCGCTGCGCACGCTGTTCGACACCCGCACGCTCGCACGCTGCGCGGACGCGATCGACGCGGCCTGCGCGGCACGCGGCGAGACCGACGCGGCGAGCGCGATCGATGCGCTGCTCGGCGAACTGGAAACCCAATAAGGACGACGGATGACGAAGGCTCAACCCGACTGGCTCGCGCTTGCGACGCGTTTCGCGCAATTGCCCGACGCGCAGCGCGCGGTGTTCATCGACAAGCTTGGCGCGGCCGGCATCGATTTCCGCATGCTGCCGATCCCGCCGCGCACGCCGCGCTCCGAGCGCGTGCCGGCATCGTTCGCGCAGACGCGGCTGTGGCTGCACGCGCGCTTGATCGACGCGCCGGACGCCTATCACATCACCGAACGGCTCGCGTTGACGGGTCCGCTCGACGCGCATGCGCTGCGGCTTGCGTGCGATGCGCTGATCGCGCGCCATGAAGCGCTGCGCACGACCTTCGACGAAACGGAAGACGGCGTCGCGCAGACGATCCATCCACCGCTGCGCTGCCCGTGGCGCGAGACCGATCTCGAAGCGTTACCCGACACGCAGCGCGTCGCGCGCGCCGAACGCGTCGCAATGGCCGATGAAGCCGACGCGTTCGATCTCGGCGCGGCACCGCTCGTGCGCGCACACCTGATCCGCTTCGACGCGGCGCATCACTGGCTCGCGCTGACCGTTCATCACATCGTGTCGGATGGCTGGTCGTCGGACGTGATGCTGTTCGAACTCGCGGCGTTCTATCGCGCGTATACGTCGGGAGAACCGGTGCCGCTCGCGCCGCTGCCGATCCAGTACGCGGACTATGCGCTGTGGCAGCGCCGCTGGCTCGATGCGGGCGAGCGCGATCGGCAGCTCGCGTTCTGGCGCGAGCGGCTCGACCCGCAGCGCGGCGTGCTGACGCTGCCCGGCGCGGCCGCGCGGCCCGCGCGCCGCAGCGCGCGCGGTGCACGTCACGTGTTTTCGCTCGACGCGCGCATCGGTGCGCGGTTGCGCGCGTTCGCGGCCGCGTCGGGCGCGACGCCGTTCGCGGTGTTGCTTGCAGCGCTCGATGCGCTGCTCGCGCGTGCGACCGGCGATGCGCGGATCTGCGTCGGCGTGCCGGCCGCGAACCGCGAACGCGCGGAAACGGCGGGCCTGATCGGCTTCTTCGTCAACACGCTCGCGATCGATGTCGACGTGCCCGCGCACGGCGATTTCTCATCGCTGGTCGCACGCACGCAGCGCGCGCTCGTCGATGCGCAGATGCACCAGGACGTGCCGTTCGAGCAGGTCGTCGACGCGCTCGGCGTGCCGCGCAGCGCGAGCCACCATCCGCTGTTCCAGGTGATGGCCGCGTATGGCGAGCGCCGCGCGCTGCCGGCGCTGGGCGCGGCATCGGCAGCCTTGCTGCCGTCCGGCACGCCGTCCGCAAAATTCGACCTGACGCTTTCCGTCGAGGCGACGCCCGACGGCACGTTCGACGCCGCGTTCATCCACGCGCTCGACCTGTTCGACGGCGATGCGATCGCGCGGCTGGCCGCGCGCTTCGTCACGCTGCTCGGCGATGCGCTCGCGCGCCCCGACGTGCCGGTCGGCGATCTCGACTGGCTGCCGGCCGACGAGCGCGCGCAACTGTTCGCGTGGAACGCGCCGGCGGGTGCGGCCGAAGCCGAACCGTTCATCTCCGTGCACGCGCGCATCGCCGCGCATGCGCAGGCACGGCCCGACGCACGCGGTGTCGCCGACATCGATCGCGCGCTGACGCGCGGCGAGGTCGACGCGCGCGCGGCACGCGTCGCGCGCAACCTCGTCGCGGCCGGCGTGCGGCCTGAAATGCGCGTCGGCGTCGCGCTGCAGCGCTCGGTCGACCTGCTGGTCGCGCTGATCGCGGTGCTGAAGTCGGGCGCCGCGTTCGTGCCGCTCGATCCGGCCCATCCGCGCGAACGCCTCGCGCAGATCGTCGGCGATGCGGGCATCGCGCACGTGCTGACCGACGGCGCGAGCGCCGCCTCGCTGCCCGAGCTGCCGGCGCTGCGCGTCTGGCGCGCGGACGAAGTCGACGCACTCGACGAAGCCGCGGACGTCGCGCTGCCGGACGTGCTGCCAGGTCATGCGGCCTACGCGATCTACACGTCGGGCTCGACCGGCAAGCCGAAGGGCGTGATCGTCGATCACGCGGCGTTCGCGCGACATTGCGTGGCGATCGCCGAGCGCTACGGCGCGGGCGAGAACGACGTGTTCCTGCTGTTCCAGTCGGTCAACTTCGACGGCGCGCACGAAGGCTGGTTTTCGCAATACCTGTCGGGCGCCGCCGTGTCGGTGACGGCCGACGTGCTGTGGCCGCCCGCGCAGACCTGCGCGATGATGATCCGCGACGGCGTGACGATGACCTACGTGCCGCCCGGCTGCGCCGCGCAGCTCGCCGAATGGGCGCTCGCGCACGGCGCGCCGCCGACGCTGCGCTCGCTGACCGTCGGCGGCGAAGCCACGTCGCGCGAAGCGTTCGCGATGCTGCGCCGCGCCATGCCGAACGTGCGCGTGGTCAACGGCTACGGCCCGACCGAAACCGTGATCACGCCGACGCTGTGGATGTTCCGCCCCGGCGACGATCTCGCGAAGCTGGGCGACGCCGCGTATCTGCCGATCGGCACGCTGGTCGGCGCGCGCACCGCGCACGTGCTCGACGCGCGGCTGCATCCGCTGCCGGTCGGCGTGATCGGCGAGCTGTACCTGGGCGGCGAGGGGATCGGCGTCGCGCGCGGCTATCTCGATCGTCCCGCGCTGACGGCCGAGCGCTTCGTGCCCGATCCGTACGGCGCGCCGGGCGCGCGCCTGTACCGCACGGGCGACCTCGTGCGGCGTCGCGCGGACGGCGTGTTCGACTTCATCGGCCGCGTCGATCATCAAGTGAAGCTGCGCGGGCTGCGCATCGAGCTCGGCGAGATCGAGGCGCAGCTGGCCGCGCACGATGCGGTGCGCGAAGCGTGCGCGGTCGTGCACGGGCAGGGCGCGCAGGCGCAGCTCGTCGCCTACGTCGAACTGACCGCCGACGCGCAGGCGGCCGCGCAACCGGTCGAGGCCGCGACGCTCGACGCGCATCTGCGCCGCACGCTGCCCGACTACATGGTGCCCGCGCAACTGATCGTGCTCGACGCGCTGCCGCGCAACGCGAACAGCAAGGTCGACCGCGCACGGTTGCCGGCGCCGGTGCGCGTCGAACGCGCATACGAAGCGCCGCACGACGGCGACGAAACCGCGCTCGCGGCGATCTGGCGCGACGTGCTGAACGTCGAGCGCGTCGGTCGCGGCGATCACTTCTTCGAACTCGGCGGCCATTCGCTGGCGGCGGTGCGCGTCGCGACGCGCGTCGCCGAGCGGCTCGGCCGCGACGTGCCGGTGCGCGCGCTGTTCGAAGCGCCGGTGCTCGCGCAATACGCGCGCCAGATCGCCGACGCGCCGCGCGCCGCGCACGCCGGTGCCGCGGCGCCGGGCGTCGCGGTGGTCAAACCCGATGCGCACGGCGTATGGCCGCTGTCGCCCGCGCAGCTCGGCCTGTGGTTCCTGTGGCGCGCGCAGCCGGACAGCGCCGCGTACAACATTCCGGTCGCGCTGCGCGTGCGCGGTCCGCTCGACGTCGACGCGCTGCGTGCGGCGTTCTCGGCTGCGGCGGCCGCTCATCCGGCGCTGCGTACCCGGCTCGTCACGCGCGACGGCATGCTGCCCGGCCAGCGGATCGATGCAGACGTTTCCGTCGAAATGCCGCTCGTCGATTTGTCGGCACGGCCCGAAGCGCTCGCCCGCGCGGCGGCGTTGACCGACGCCGATGCGCTCGCACCGTTCGATCTCGCGGCCGGTGCGCCGCTGTGGCGCGCGCGCGTGCTGCGGCTCGGCGCGGACGATCACGTGCTGTCGGTGACGATCCATCACATCGTGTCGGATGGCGAATCGATCGAGCTGTGGCTCGACGCGGTGCGTGCAGGCTATGTCGCGTTCGTGCGCGACGAAGCGGAAGCGGTATCGACACCGCCTCACGACACGTCGCTCGCGCTGCCCGCGCCGTGCCACCCGGCCCGCGTCGCGTACTGGCGCGACGCGCTGGCCGATCTGCCGCCGCCCGTACTGCCGCAGCGCGCAGACGCGCCGGCCGTCCCGCAATGGCGTGCGGCGCGCGTCGCGTTCGAATTCGACGCATCGCTGATCCGTGCCGCGCGCGCCGCGGCGTCCGCCGCGCACGCGACGCTGCCGATGCTGCTGCACGCGGCGCTCAACACCGCGCTGTTCCGCGTGACCGGTGCGGCCGATCAGCCGGTCGGCGTGCTGGCGTCGACGCGCGAGCTGACGGGCGACGCCGCGCGCGATGCGCTCGGTCTCTTCATCAATTCCGTGGTCGTGCGCACGCGGCTCGACACGTCAGCCTGCCGCTCGGACGTGCTCGCGCAGGTGCGCGATACGGCGCTCGCCGCGTATGCGCACGCCGACGTGCCGTTCGCCGACGTCGTCGTCGCGCTGCGCGCGCCGCGTGCCGCAAACGCCAATCCGCTGTTCCAGGTGATGTTCAACTACCTGCGTCCGACCGGCGCCGCCGCGCGCGATTGGGCCGGCCTGTCGCTCGCCGGGTTCGACGACGTGCGTCATCGCGTCGTGTTCACGCTCGAGCTGGACGTCGTCGAGCATCCGGACGGCCGCGTGAGCGCCGCGTTCTCGTATGCGGACGAACTGCTCGACGGCGATTTCGTCGATGCGCTCGTCGACCTCTATCACGACGAAGTCGCGCGTTTCGCCGGTGCGCCGGAAGCGGCGCTCGGCGCGCCCGACGCGTTGTTCGCCGCGTCGGCGGCGGTCGCAGTCGCGCCCGCCGGCAGCGCGGCGACGCGCGTCACGGCGGCATCGCGCGCGCCGGACGCCGCAGCCGCGCTCGCCGCGCTGTGGTCGGACACGTTCGCGACGGCCGCGCCCGCGCCCGATGCCGATCTGTTCGAAGCCGGCGCGACGTCGTTCGACGTCGTGCGCTTCGTCGACGCGGCCCGCCGCGCCGGGCACGCGCTGACGGTGGCCGACGTATTCGCGTCGCCGACGCTTGCGGCGCTCGGTGCGCATCTCGATGCGTCGGCCGAAACGGAGCAGGAGGTGCGCGATGCTGGCTGAAGTGCGTCCGGATGGATTCACGATGCCGGACACGTGCCGTCTCGCGTTCGCGGACGGCCTGTTCGCCGCGCGCGACGACGCGGAGATCCGCGTCGCGCAGGGCGACGGCATCGGCGCGCAGTTGCTGCGCGCGCAGCTCGCGGACGACGGCACGCTGCGCCTCGTCGCATACAACCATCGCGCGGCGCCGGGCGACCAGCGCCGCGCGTTGCTGGCCGCGCTCGCCGCCGCGTTTTCCGACGACGCGCGCCGTGCGGCGATCCGGCTCGACCCGGCCGCGTGGCCGGCGGTCGCGCTCGACGCGCTGCGCGCGAGCGGCGTGCTCGCCGACGGCGGTCTGTGCATGCGCGAAGGCTGGGCGCAGCAGGCCGATCTGTGGCGCGTCGGCACGCCGCTGCCATGCGCGACGCTGCCGATGCTGACCGACGGCCGGCGGCATCCGCGCCGGCCGCCCGCGCCGCGCGGCGACGTGTATGCGCGCGACCTGCCTGCACTCGGCGTGCGTTTCACGCTGCGCGACTGGCAGCCGGGCGAGGACGCCGCGCGCCTGGCGCGCTGGTTCGACGAGCCGCGCGTGCGCGACGGCTGGCCGGGCACGCAACCCGGCGTGGACGGCACGGCGCCCGATGCCGATCCGCACGTGAGCCCGCTCGTCTGCTGCTTCGACGGCGAACCGTTCGCGTACGTCGAGGCGTTCTGGCTGAAGGAAGACCCGCTCGCGCCGCACGTCGGCGCGCGCGATTACGACCGCGGGCTGCGGATGCTGGTCGGCGCATCGCGCTGGCGCGGCCCGCATTGCGTGGCGGGCTGGCTGCCGTCGGTCGTGCATTACCTGTTCCTCGACGATGCGCGCACCGAAGCGGTCGGCTGCGCGGTCCCGGCCGGCCACGCGCGGGTCGTCGACACCCTCGCGCGGCACGGCTTCGCGCGGCAGCGCCGCCTGGCGCTCGCCGACGGGCAGCCGCTGTGGATGCGCACGCTGCGCGAGACCTTCTTCTCCGGCCGTCACGTCTGACGGGCCGGATTCACCGACAAGGGAGCTGAGAGACATGCAGAGAGAAACCGTATTCGACCTGATCGGCGTCGGCTTCGGGCCGTCGAACCTGGCGCTGGCCGTGCGCCTCGCGGAACGCAACGGCACGCGTCCGTTCGCGCATTGCTTCGTCGAACGCCAGCCGGAATTCGGCTGGCATCGCGGCATGCTGCTCGACGACTGCCGGATGCAGATCTCGTTTCTGAAGGATCTCGTCACGATGCGCGATCCGAAAAGCCGCTACACGTTCATCAACTACCTGTTCGAACGCGGCCGGCTGAACGAATTCGTCAACCTGAAGAACTTCTATCCGACTCGCGTCGAATTCCACGACTACCTGAGCTGGGTCGCCGACGCATTCGACGAGCACGTCCATTACAACGAAACCGTCACGGCGATCGAGCCCGTGCGCGGCGACGGCGCGCGGATCGACGCGCTGCGCGTGCTGTCGCGCGACGCGGCTGGCCGCGAGCGCCAGCGCGTGACGCGTGCGCTGTCGGTCGGCGTCGGCGGCACGCCGGCGGTGCCGGACGCGTTCGCCGCGCTCGGCCGCGATCGCGTGATCCATTCGTCGTCGTACCTGACCGACATCGACCGGCTGGTCGCCGCGCCGGACGGCGAGCGCCGCCGCGTCGCGGTGATCGGCGCGGGGCAGAGCGCGGCCGAGGTGTTCATCGACCTCGCGCGCCGTTTCCCGCACGTCGACGCGAGCCTCGTGATGCGCGCGGGCGCATTGAAGCCGGCCGACGACAGCCCGTTCGTCAACGAGATCTTCAGCCCAGAATTCACCGACGTCGTCTATGCGCAGCCGCACGACGCGCGCCGCGCGCTGCTCGAGCGCTATCGCGACACCAACTACGCGGTGGTCGATCGGCCGCTGATCGAGCAGATCTACGAAATGCTGTACCTGCAGCGCATCGACGGCACGCCGCGCCATGCGCTGCTCGCGAACAGCGCGATCGAGGCCGCGGTGCGCGCCGGCGACGGCCGCATCGAGCTGACGCTGCGCGACCGGATGAACGGCGCGACGCGCGTCGAACGGTTCGACGCGCTCGTGCTCGCGACCGGCTACCGGCGCGACACGCATTCGGCGCTGCTCGAAGGGCTCGAGCCGCATCTGGGCGATGCGCTCACGCGCGGCGACGTCACGCGCGACTACCTGCTCGCGACGCCCGCGCACTTCGCGCCGCGCATCTACCTGCAAGGCTGCTGCGAAGACAGCCACGGCCTGTCCGACACGCTGCTGTCGGTCCTGGCGCGCCGCGCGGACGAGATCTGCGCGTCGCTCGAGGAAGGGATCGCGCCCGCCCGTGACGAAGGCGCGGACCGGGCACTGCATGAACAACGACATCAAGACGGGGCGAGCGCGGGCCGCATGGCTTTCGCTCTTTGACAAAGGCGCGGTCGGAGACCGCATCAAAAAAGTGGAGCAGAGAAAGATGGAGTGGGCAACAGGCACGCGTGTGCGTGCGATCGCAGCCGCGGCGAGCGTGGCGTTCGGGATGGCGGCAGGGCACGCAACCGCCCAGACGGCGCCAGCCGTGAACGCAGGCGCCGCGGCGTCGGGCGGCAATGCGCAGAACGGTGCGGCGGTCGGCGCATCGGCCGGCGCGCAGAACGGCTCGACATCCGGCACGCTGCCGGCGATCAACGTCAACGCGGGCTCGGAGGGCGACGGCACGGTCGGGCTCGTCGCGAAGCGCAGCAGGACCGGCACCAAGACCGATACCGCGCTGAACGAGATTCCGCAGACGATCAACGTCGTCACCGCGCAGCAGATCGAGATGACCGGCGCGACCGACGTGAACGCGGCGCTGCGCTACGTGCCGGGCTTCTCGTCGTACGGCTCGGACAACCGCTCCGACTGGTACGCGGCGCTGCGCGGCTTCACGCCGACCGCGTACGTGAACGGCCTGCAGGTGCCGAACACGCTGAACCTGTCGAGCTGGCGCGTCGATCCGTACATGATCGACAGCATCACCGTGCTGCGCGGGCCGACGTCGGTGCTGTACGGCGCCGGCGACCCGGGCGCGATCATCGACGTACAGACCAAGACGGCCGACGGCGAGCGCGTGCGCGAAGCCGGCGTGCAGTTCGGCAACTACGCGCGCAAGCAGTTCATGATCGACGTCGGCGACAAGCTCGACGCGGACGGCAAGTACGCGTACCGGTTCGTCGGCGTCGCCCGCGACGGCAACGCGCTGACCGGCCCGAACAACGACCAGCGCGTCGCGCTCGCGCCGTCGTTCCGCTGGCGCCCGGACGCGGATACGTCGCTGACGCTGTCCGCCACGTACCTGCAGGACTGGGGCGACATCTCGTCGAACTTCCTGCCGGCGCAAGGCACAGTGCTGCCGAACCCGAACGGGCAGCTCGACAAGGACGTCTACGGCGGCGACCCGGATTTCAACTACTACCGCAAGAAGCAGTGGTCGCTCGGCTACCAGTTCGAGCGGAACCTGAACCCGATGTGGACGTTCCGCCAGAACGTGCGCTGGATGCACCTGTCGCTCGACAACGGCTCGGTGTTCGGCGCGGGCTTCGCCGACGGCAGCCTGACCGACATCAACCGCTGGGCCGGCGTGTTCCAGACGAACTACAGCCGCTTCGACATCGACAACAACCTGCAGGGCCGCTTCGGCACGGGGCCGCTCGAGCACACGCTGCTGCTCGGCTTCCAGTACAACCGGCAGACCGCGACCGATAGCGAATGGCTGGCCGCCGCGCCGACGCTGAACATCTACAACCCGGTCTACACGCCGGTCACGCTGTCCGTGTTCTCGCCGCCGAACACCACGTATCGCACCAACACGTACACGACGATGAACACGTTCGGGCTGTACGTGCAGGACCAGGTCAAGTGGAACCGCTGGACGCTGACGCTCGGCGGCCGCGAGGACTGGGTCAACCAGCGGATGGACGACCGCGCGGGCGGCACGCAGTCGAAGGCCGACGTCACGGCGTTCACCGGCCGCGTGGGCCTCACGTACCAGGGCGACTACGGGCTGTCGCCGTACGTCAGCTACGCGACGTCGTTCAACCCGCTGATCGGCGTGAACCTGTACGGCGGCGGGCTGCCGCAGTCGACGCGCGGCAAGCAGATCGAGGCCGGCCTGCGCTGGCAGCCGCCCGGCAAGAACCTGATGCTGAGCGCGGCGATCTACCAGATCAACCAGACCAACGTGCTCACGGCGACGCCGCTCAATCTCGATCCGTCCGGCACGACCTTGGTCCAGACCGGTGAAGTGCGTTCGCGCGGGATCGAGCTGAACGCGACCGGCAAGCTCACGCGGAACCTGTCGCTGATCGCGTCCTACGTCTACCAGGACGTGAAGAACGTGAAGGCCAACGACGCGTCGCTGAACAACTGGCCGGTCGACATTCCGCGGCCGCGCCAGATGGCGTCGCTGTGGGCGGACTGGACGTGGCACACGGGGCCGCTCACGGGCTTCGGCCTGGGCGGCGGCGTGCGCTACCAGAGTGCGTCGGCCGGTGCGGCGGACAACTCGCTGACGGTATCGAGCTACACGCTGTTCGACGCGGGCGTGCATTACGACACGCGCAACTGGCGCTTTGCCGTGAACGGGACGAACCTGTTCAACCGCCATTACATCAGCGGTTGCCAGTCGACGAGCGTCTGCGTTTTCGGGACCGACCGCACGGTGATCGCCACCGCGAAATACAACTGGTGACGCCGCGCGCCGTGGCGCGCCGGCCGGCCTTCGGGCCGGCGCGGGCGGGCCGCGGCGCCGTCGTCCGCTTTTTCCACGACGCCTCCATGCCGAAGAAAAATCTCGTCTACATCCAGTCGCTGCGCAACGGCGCGGCCGATCGCGCCGGCCAGCCGGTCGCTTACCAGGGCGGCACGCGCTACATGAAGGCACCGCTCGAATTCCTCGTCGAGCGTCTGAACGACTCGCCGCTCGGTGAACGCTATGCGCTCCAGGGCGTGATCGTCGACGACGACGAAGGCTCGCCGGCCGACCGCGCGAAGGTTGCCGACTACGGCTTCGCACGCACGCCCGGCCGCCCGTGGATCCTGCCCGACGGGCTGACCGTGCAGGGCAGGCCGGTCGACGAACTGTTCTGCACGATTGCGTCGACGTACCGCCGGCTGCCACGCGATGCGCGCGAGCGCCTGACGGCCAAGCAGGCGTTCGAGCGCCGCCTGCTCGAACGCCTGCTCGAACTCGACGCCGACGTGGTCGTGCTCGACGGGCTGCTCGTGATCCTCGACGAGCTCGTGCGTCCCGGCGCGCGCTTTCATCGCCGCATCGCGAACATCCACCCCGGCATCACGGCCGACGATTCGCCGTACCAGCGGCGCGGTGCGTGGGCGACGCTCGACGCGCTGCACGGCGCGCGCGGCGAACGGGTCGACTGGGCGAGCGGCGCGACCTCGCGCGTCGAAGCCGTGGCGATGACGGGCGCATCGTTTCACTACGTCGACAACGGCATCGATTCCGGTGAAGTGATCTGCGACGTGCTCGACACGCCGATCGCGCCGGACGACACGATTCTCGAACTGCGCTGGAACAACTTCCAGCGCAGCCTGTTTCCGGCGCTCGAGCGGGGGCTGCACATCCTCGCCGATCGCCACGACGCGGGAGCACTGTGATGGAAGACACGCTGACGAAACCGGCCGACAAGGAAGCGGACGCCGTCGAAGGCGAGGTGGCCGCGGCACTCGACGGCGCCGCGCACGGGCAGGAGCCGCCCGCCGCCGAGCGCACGCTCGACGCGTGGCGGCCCGACGATGCGCCGGCCGCGCTGCTCGCGGAGTTCGTCGCGCTGTTCAACACGGACACGCGGCACGATGCGGCGACGGTGTCGGTGCCGCACGGCGGCGCCGATCCGGCGGCTATCGCGTCGTACGTCGCGCGCGCGGTGCGCGACGGCGTGATCGACGACGCACGGATCGTGGGCGACCGCCTGCACCTCACCGCATCGCGCGCGACGTTCTGGCAGAATCCGCGGCCGTGGCTGAAGGCGCCCGCGTCGGGCGGGATGCCGCTGCGCTACACGATCACGAACGGCCACCGGCATCCGGTGCGGCCGCCGTCGCCGGCCGGCGAGATCTATGCGCGCTACATGCCGCAGGTCGGGATGACGTTCAGCCTGCGCACCGTCGACATCGATGCGCATGCGCAGTTGTTCAGCGACTGGATGAACCTTGATCGCGTCGCGCATTTCTGGGACCAGCGCGGCACGCTCGACGAGCACGCCGCCTATCTCGCGGAGCGGCTCGCCGATCCGCACATGCATCCGATGATCGGCTATTTCGACGATACGCCGTTCGGCTATTTCGAGTTCTACTGGGCGAAGGAGGACCGCCTCGCGCCGTTCTACGACGCGCATGACTTCGATCGCGGGCTGCATCTGCTGATCGGCGATTCACGCTTCCAGAGCGCGGGCAAGCTGCATGCGTGGTGGAGCGGGGTGCTGCACTACATGTTCGTCGACGAACCGCGCACGCAGCGGCTCGTCGGCGAGCCGCGCGTCGATCACGTGCGGCATATCGCGTACATGCACCGGCTCGGGTTCTACACGCTGAAGGAGTTCGACTTCCCGCACAAGCGCGCGGCGCTCACCGTGATGGAGCGCGAAACATTCTTCGACACGTTCCGGTTGCCGTGACGAAGCTTGCGGAACGCGTGACGGCGTTTGTCGCACGGCTGGAACCACGGTCGCGAATTCAGTTGCGGCGCGGGGTCGTCACTCGGAGACCGGGCGGGCCCGGCGCAGGGCAGTGAATGCGCGATGGCGTTGCGGTCGCGCGGCCGCACGTCACGTCCGGGGAACGGGCGAATCGGTGAGAAAAGCGTCGCGGAACGCGTCGAGATACCGGTCGGCGTCATCGTTGAATTCGCCCGGCAGCAGCGCGAACGCGCGGGCCTGCAGATCCTGCCGGAGCGTTGTGTAGATCGCTGCGTCGGATAGCAGCGCGCGGATCGCATCGTGCGTTTGCGGCGAAGCAATCCGCCTTGCATCGCGCGCCAGCAGCGCGGCCGCGGCCAGCTCAGGCTGGAAACCGTGCTGCTCGAGCAGGTCGGGCGCGACGTCCCAGATACGCTCGCGATTACCCGCGTCGTGAAAATGCGTGAGCAGGAACAGCAGGTCGTACGCGTCGCTGTTCTGGCGTGCGCGCCGGTCCTTCCACGCGAGCAGCTTCAACAGCGCCAGGGCCGGCAGGCTCGCCACCGGCACCGCGATGCCGGCCGCGATCGACACGACCAGCGCCGTATCGACCGCCTCCTGAAAGCCCAGCACGTTCAGCACGAAATCGCCGCCCGGTGGCCACGCGATTTCGCCGGGGGGCGCCTCGAGCGGCCCGAACGGCACGAGATCGAGCTCCGTGCGAAAGCCTTGCGTGCCGCTGTCGAACAGCAGTTTCTGCTGATGCTTCGGCGCGCGTGCGAATTGCTCCGTCGCGACGAGGGCGTCGACGAGCCGTTCGTGAAACGGCCAGCTCACCGCGCACACGGCGACGTCGACGTCCCGCGTCGCACGCACCGGCCGGATGCCGTGGACATGCCACATCAGGATGTCGCGCGCGGTTGCGCCGGCGACGACGAATGCCGCGTCGAGCTGCGCGCAAGTCGTACGGACCGCCTGCAGCAACGCGACCGCCGCCGGTTCGAGCGGCCGGCGCGCGTCGACTTCAAGCGGGCGGGTGGGCGAGGTATCGGTCATGGATGTGTTCGGCGGCGGCAAGATTGCGGCTGTCTCCGGACGAGACGAGATCCGCGTAGATCAGCAGCGGCGGCACGAGCGGCACGTCCTGCTCGCGCCAGTCGAGCGCCGGCGACGGCGGCCAGAATGCTTCGAGCAGCTCGACGTCGCCGCGCTCGTCCGGGCGCAGGCGCGCCTGGAGCAGCAGGCGGTTCGACACGGCGCCGTGCGTATAGACGGTGACCGCGGCCGGCTTCAGGTCGTGCGTCAGCAGGTCGGCCGCGGGTTCGCCGCCGAGCCGCGCGTCGAATGCCGCGAAATCGAAACCGCGCCACCAGTCGGGCGCGAGCGCGGCAAACCGCCGGCTCGGCAATTTCGCGCGCAGGCGGCTCGGGTACAGCGCGACCCATTCCTGCACGAAGCGTGGCCAGTCGGTAAACGCGCGCGCGCCGTTGCGCCGCTGCGCGATGAGGCCGCGTGCGATCAGATCGTCCATCGCGAGATTGACCGTGCCGAGCGCGACGCCCGACGCGGCGGCGATCGCACGGAGCGGTTGCGCGACGAGGCCCGGCTGCGTCGCGAGCGCGAACATCACGGCGAGCCCCTTGGGCGTCGTCGCGCGCGATGCCTGCCGGCGTGGCGTGCGTGCAGGTTTCGGCCGGCCGGAGATCATCACGGTCGCCTCCGGCTGGATCAGGCATGCGTTGCCGGCGGTATCGATGAACGGGATGTCGTGCTCGATCAGGCGGGCGGCCAGGTCGGCCGAAAAATACGGCGCGACCAGCATCAGCGGCCGCTCGGCGGACGTTGGAGGCGCGCGGCGGCGTAACGCGGCGAGCGCGCCGTGCAGCGATTCGACGCCGACGCTCACCGCCACCGGCATCTCGAATGTTTGCCCGGCAATGCCGAAGCGGATCATCGCGTCGGCATGCGCGTTGTATGCGGCCGGCACGCGCACGGGCCGGGCGTCGAAGCGCCGGGTCGCGCGTCCGAACGCGGCACAGGCTTCGTCGAGCACGTGCTGTTCCGATATCGGCAGGATGGCGTTCTTGGGCATCGGGGTGGATCGCCTGTTCACTTTTTCACGAGCGTACACAAAAAATGTACGGCCGTCAAAAAATGAACAAATATCCTCAACCCATTGATGTGACGGAATTATTCCGGAATGACGAACGGCAATCAACACGCCCTCCCACCTGAAAAATCGAGACGGAACACGCAGTGTCGCGAATCCCGATCGCAGGCGGCAGTCGCCCGAATGGCCGGTTTCCTTCCGCCGTACGATCCGTCGCGCATTCGTCGCGCGCCACGACGATCGACAGGCAACTCCTGGTTGCTGCCGTGACGACTTTCTGTCTGTCCGGTTGCCGCTCAACCGACTATCCTTGCCTGCACCTTCCCCACGAAACCCAGGAGACGACACCGTGACGCACAGCGTGATCCCCGCAGGCCTCGCCGACGAAATGATCGAGATCCGGCACCGCATTCATGCCCACCCCGAGCTGGGTTTCGAGGAATTCGCGACGAGCGACCTCGTCGCCGGGCAGTTGCAGGCGTGGGGCTATACGGTGCATCGCGGGCTCGGCGGCACGGGCGTCGTCGCGCAACTGAAGGTCGGCAACGGCACGCAGCGCCTCGGCCTGCGCGCCGACATGGACGCGCTGCCGATCCACGAATCGACCGGCCTGCCGTACCAGAGCACGATCCCCGGCAAGATGCACGCGTGCGGCCACGACGGCCACACGGCGATGCTGCTCGCGGCCGCGAAGCACCTGGCGCGCGAGCGCCGCTTTTCCGGCACGCTGAACCTGATTTTCCAGCCGGCCGAGGAAGGGCTCGGCGGTGCGAAGAAAATGCTCGACGACGGGCTGTTCGAGCAGTTTCCGTGCGACGCGATCTTCGCGATGCACAACATGCCGGGCTTCCCGACGGGCAAGTTCGGCTTCCTGCCGGGGCCGTTCATGGCGTCGTCGGATACCGTGATCGTCGACGTGCAGGGGCGCGGCGGCCACGGCGCGGTGCCGCACAGGGCGATCGACCCGGTCGTCGTGTGCGCGCAGATCGTCGTCGCGCTGCAGACGATCGTGTCGCGCAATGTGTCGCCGCTCGACATGGCGATCGTCACGGTGGGCGCGATCCATGCGGGCGAGGCGCCGAACGTGATTCCCGACCGCGCACAGATGCGCCTGTCCGTGCGCGCGCTGAAACCGGAAGTGCGTGACCTGCTCGAGACGCGCATCAAGGAAGTCGTTCATGCGCAGGCTGCAGTGTTCGGCGCGACCGCGACGATCGACTACCAGCGCCGCTACCCGGTGCTCGTCAACGACGCGCAGATGACCGCGTTCGCACGCGGCGTCGCGCGAGAGTGGGTCGGCGAGGCGAACCTGATCGACGGGATGGTGCCGCTCACCGGCAGCGAGGATTTCGCGTTCCTGCTCGAGAAGCGGCCGGGCTGCTACCTGATCATCGGCAACGGCGACGGGGAGGGCGGCTGCATGGTGCACAACCCCGGTTACGACTTCAACGACGCCGCGCTGCCGACCGGCGCATCGTACTGGGTCAAGCTGGCCGAGACGTTCCTGGTGTGACGCCGCGGCGCATCGACGCGGGCGCGGCTGCCCGGTACGCGCCAACACGGCCGTGAAACCGGGCGCGCGGGATGCAGTACTTTCCAAAACCAAAAGGAGCCTGGCGGGAGCGGAGTACTTGGAGCTGGATGGTCGTTAAAGGAAGCTGCATTTTAGGGTACGGGGAGTCTCGGTTGCGAAGGGGAAGCCGTGAAGGGCGT